>CAUSLI010000001.1:0-489979 GCA_963532885.1 uncultured Candidatus Saccharibacteria bacterium
CAAAAATGATAATTATAGTATAGCGCTACGATTCGCTTGCTTCGCCCTATCGCTATACATAATATATGATACCCATATATTATTATGTATAAGCATACGAGAATACCTTTTGAGCTCTATTATATTTAGAAAATATTACTTATTATAAGTCAAAATGTGAAAAAATGAACCGTTCTTAATTGTCATGTATATACTACCTTGTCTCTCGCTTTTTTAGCTTTTTTGATGCTGCGATGCATCTGCAAAAAATTATCGAGTCAGTTTTCACCTATGTTTATTTTGCTATTGCTTCTTCCGTAAGCGAAGTATCGCTCCGCTACTTTCTCGTGCATTTTTGCCAGAGCCACCTATGGCACTCCATAGCTCTATTGCACCCGTCTCATTTTTGCACATTGCTTATATAGAGCCAACTGCCCTACCTCCATACATCGCACATTTGCACCAGCATTTTGCTATTTATTTTTATATCATAAAATAACCTATAGCGCAAAATGTGAAATTTTTGAAAGCTCCATTTGTGCCATCCACGACGCATCATTATTTTTTATACAAGCCATACATCGCACCCCACTAGATCATGTAGATTTAATAACCATGACTACTATATAGTGCTTGCGCTTATCACACATTCACTCACACTCAATACATAATTAGCCGCCTACGCTCAAAAATACGAAAATATCACCATATTAACCCACCCACTAGATCATACACATCACACTCCATCCATTTTTTAACTCCGCACTCACACTCCGAGGCTGTTTTATACACCTTATGCTTTGCCATACTGATTATGCCTATATCACCATCAACTATCATTTGCTTGCATTATGCAACTGATTATGAAAATTTGCTGCACTATCGTATTGGCATAACGCAGACGCAAATCCAGCCATCACCATTTCCTCACAGAACACCCTCTTAGCCACAAAGTTACTCGCACCTACCATATATTTTGGCGCACCAATGCCTGTTATTTTTGACTCTCGTTGCACCCATCTGCTTGGTTATGCAAATTTTGCTATCAAGCCTATCGCTGAATAATTTTCTACTGTTTTCATACACCCTCTCCGCACCAATTGTACATCGTCATACCTCGCGATACACAAAAATATCACCTATCACGCCATCATCGCCTCGCACTATTTCAAAAATCATCATTTTTTATTCGCAGCCAATCAGCTGCTGCCACACATGCTTCGCATATCACGCGCACCTCACCAAAATTATCACTTTCTTTTGGCACGCACGAACCATCATTGCTTCTTTCTACTATATTTTTGCACCACTTTGCCAGACTGAGTCTCGTTATTCTCAAATTTTTATTATGAACATCATTATATTCCGTTCATTAATTTTAGCAGGATAGCTCTTTACTTAATTTACTTCTTACATTGCATACAAGTCTCTTGCCTATGCGCAGGCCACACAGATTTCAGCCAAAACAAGACAGCCATTTACTCAAACGATTTCACCCGCTGATTCATCTCACCACCCCACATTCATTTTTGCACATTTCTATAATCGCAATGTGAAAATTTTGCACTCCTACAGTACGCATTTCATTTTTCATCACACATATTGTTGATTGTCTCTCCGTCCTTCTATCTAGCGGTAATAATTTTGCATGCTCATTCGAAAATTTGCACATAGATGTGCACACTGCCATCATACTCATTTTATATTTACTACCAAATAATCCATTTTGCATCATTCATCACTCGCATGGTAGCAAAAACTATTTTGCGCGCACATTACTTTGTAAATTTACAAACGTTTTTATCGAGCACTATTAATTTTTTATCAACATCAATGGCTCATCATTATTTTTTAATTGCAGCGTCGCAATGCAACATTATTTTTGTCATGTATGTGCTATCTGCTTGATGCGCCGGTTTTCGAAAATAATCATTTTTCGCAGCAGCGTACTTCTATCATTTTTCTGTATGCAAAATTATAATGGTATAAACACCACACGCCAATCAGAACGGACAAAAAATAATATTTTGCTGCAGAATAATTATTAATAATATAGTTCCCACTCATATTTTTGCAAATCATTTTGCAAAAGCGCCTCAGCTACTGCAAAAATTACTAGTAGCTCTGCATCACACTTTGCTGTTGTCTCATTTTTTACTTTTTATATTTCAACTCATACTGCTCTCATGGTTCACCCACTTCGCGCCCACTCCTATTCTCATCTATGTAGCAGCAAAAAATTACATGAACGATTTTGCATATTGTTCATGCTCTCTTGCTATTTCCTTTTCCATAGCATGCACGTCATCATATACAAAAAAGACATATTCGATAAAGCAATCAACTCACTTTGCACACAAAATACTCATCACCATGCCCTATGTACAGTACATTATCATATCTATGCTTTTTTAAGTTTACCATCCACTACTCTGAATATATTCTTATTATATTCAGACATTCTCTTGCTCATTCACAAATAATTTATAACATACAAGTGCGTCAATATAGCACACAAATATCTACTCGCAGTACGAGAAACGCATTATTTTCGTCACAACGCACAACATTACACTAACCAATACACGCGATCCTTAAAAATTCAATGGCATAGCACGCACGCTTGTTTGTTCAATCACACCATAGATTTTTTGCACAGAAAAACCAGTGCTCATCACACTGGTTTTTCTCGCCTATAGCTAACCTTTATGCAGCGAGTGAGAAGTCTCCTTGAACCAAGCCAAGTTCATCACTATACTCAAGCCGTTGCGACTCTGTAGTCGGAACCAGCACAATACCACTTGCAGTGCTCAGCTCGCCATCAATCACATCACCTTGGTCTGTGATCATCTGCGGGCCTTCGCCTGGCTCACCCTGAATAATGCCATACACAACAGGGGCACTATCAATCACCTCTTGATCTGGGCGCTTCCCAATATAAAACCCAATCAATGAACCAATCACCCCTTCTTTCGCTCCATCATCCTCGCCTAAAGAAATCGCCGCATCTTGGTGGGATAGCGACGACTCAATTGCGGAATACAGCGATGATACATCGCCTTGGGCGTCCTTAGGGCTCTTAAAGTCGTCAACAATTGGCACGACATACGGGACATCATTGATCTCAATAACATCACCAATTGCCAAGCCAAGCTCATCGCGCAGCTCGGATAATTTATTATGAATGGTATCGATATGCTGATCTGTCATCTCAGCCATCGACAACGCAAACAGCGGCCCAAGCTCGCGCTGCAGCCAGCCTCGAACCTCTTGGACAGATGGCAGCTCGAGAGCATTTGGCTTGCCATACCGATTATTAAACTCTTCGACTGTCGACACAAGTCCATCGTCTGCTGTGTCGCATTTCGAATATTTTGTTTCGCCCACTGGCGGCTTGTCGCTTTTAGGAAACGACTTTTCTCTTGTATCACTGTTGGTATACTCACTCATAGTTTTTTATACTCCGCACTATGATTTTGGTTAACGGCATTGGCTCCTTTCTGCCGATTCCTCCCTGCTGCGTACGTTGTGGCGCTAGCAGCGTGGTAGTAAGTAATCGTATCAACTTGCATTATAGCACAAAACCAGCGCCTGCAAAGCTATTTTTGACCTTATTTTCGTATTATTTTCCCCATATGTACCCCTGTCGTACCAGTGGTGGCTATTTGGACGATAAATATATATTTTTCGCAAGCATTTTGGCCTTGATGACGCGTTTTTCTCCTTGACGAATAACACCCTCACTCTCTGCCGTCTCCTGCTCTGTCGCTGCATGTGTGTCGAGCAAATATCAGCTGAGATGATACTCCCCCACTCCAGCGCTGAAATAACTCTTATAGTGATGAAGAGCTAGCCACTAGCGAAGCTGCCCAGTTCTAAGGCGCTGTATGCAGATTCTGTGTAGTTTTTGTCGATATTATCCAAACCAATGCTTGGCGGCCTCTCATGCCTCTTCAGGGGCCACTCTACATGCCATAGTTACCCCTGTTATGCCACGCACCAGAGCAAACCAGAGCAAACCGTCCACTATCACAGTCACTCACTATACAGCCATAACAAAACCGCCCAAGGATATACCTCGGGCGGCTGTGTACACTGCGCTGCGGAGCTTAGCCGCGCGCAAAGTGGGCAAAGGCGCGGTTGGCCTCGGCCATTTTGTGGGTGTCTTCCTTTTTCTTGAAGGCGACACCAGTCTGGTTGCACGCATCAACGATCTCTGTTGCCAGGCGCTTGCTATATGGCATACCACTCTTCGAGCGAGCCGCTTGCACCAGCCACATAAAGGCAAAGTGCTGCTGGCGATGACCCTGGATGGGGAATGGAATCTGGTAGTTGGCACCACCAACGCGGCGGCTCTTCACCTCAAAGCTAGGGCTGATGTTCTTGATGCAGGTCTCAAACACTTCCAGCGGATCCTCACTCTTGAGGCTGCGGGCGGCTTGCTCGAGCGCACTATAGACGGCCCGCTCAGCAACTTGCTTTTTGCCATCCAGCATCGATTTGTTAATCAAGCGCTGCACTAGCACCGACTGGTACTTGCGGTCTGGCTTGATGGTGCGCTGGAGTTTTTTCGTGACTTTACGAGGCATGGTTAGTTACCCTCCTTCTTGGCACCGTACTTGCTGCGGCCTTGCTTACGCTTCGATACCCCTTGCAGGTCGAGTGCGCCACGGACGATGTGGTAGCGCACACCTGGGAGGTCTGGCACGCGGCCACCTCGGACGAGCACCACCGCGTGCTCCTGCAGGTTGTGGCCTTCGCCGCCAATGTAGGCCCAGACTTCGTGGCCGTTGGTGAGACGCACACGAGCCACCTTGCGCATGGCGGAGTTTGGCTTCTTGGGGGTTTTAGTCGTTACCTTGACGCAGACACCACGCTTGAGTGGTGCATTTTGGTCGTAGTAGCGCACCTTGAGTGCGTTGTGGATGCGCCCCAGCGCTGGCGACTTCGACTTCCGGGCCGCCGTCTTGCGTGGCTTGCGCACCAATTGATTGATGGTTGGCATGCAATTCTCCTTATTGCTTATTGTTCGGCTTCTATCGCTCACCCCACTGTTGGATTAGTAGTGTGAGTATAGAGTACCTGCCGCTGGGTTATAGTAGCCCAGCATCTGTATGTACGATTATGGAGCAGCACCTCCGCCTCGTGTCTGTACCTTCTCCGCCAGGCAACGCACTCACACCAGCGCCCCACCCCGAGAAGAGGAAACTCGTGTGGTATTATAGCATGGATCATTCTATTGAATCAATTGTGCGTGATATAATCACTAAATGTTAATGTACCATGATGTACGATTAACTCGAAAAGCATATCTTAGAGTCGTTTATGATCAATCTATCATCTCTGCATATCATTCTTGTTATAGGCACGATGTAGCATACGCTATGACCATAACCACAGTATCTCTTAGCCCTCCCTGCTTCCACCATTACTACAGCAGTAATCAGCGAATGTGTTACACTCATTATTATGAAACAAACTATCGAAAAAGCGGGCTTGCTGAGCCTGTCGCTTATACTTACATCGTCTGCTGCCATTGCCCCGGCCATTCCGGCAATGAAGGCATTTTATCACCAGTTTTCGGATACGCAGGTAGAGCTCATCCTGTCTATTCCGTCGCTATTTGTCATTCTCACACTGCTGGCCAATCATGCGATTCGCCGCGTGCTGTCTGAGCGACACATTATCATTATCAGCCTCATTCTCATTCCACTAGCTGGTGTAGTGCCATTTTTTGTTCAGGAGTATTGGCTCGTGCTGGCTTCGCGCGCGGCCTTTGGTATTGGGACAGGGCTCATCAATGCGGTGGCTATTACCATTCTCAGCGATTACTACACTGGCCGGGAGCGTGCGCAAGTATTGGGCTGGCGCGTCTCTGCCGAAATCATTGGCTGTGCACTGCTCACTCTACTGGCTGGGCAGTTGATCAAAATTAGCTGGATGCACGCCTTCTTAATTTATACAGCTGGGCTCATCATTCTTGCTATCTTCCTCATCTGCGCCCCACGGCGACAACCACAAGTGCCCACTGAGCCTACCAAGGCAGAGGATGCTTCGCCAACCGCTCATTCGCTGAGCCGCCAACAGCTTGGCACCGTCATTGGGCTAACACTGTGCGGGGTATGGTTTGTCTGCATTGATGTATCGCTGGCACTGCGCCTGCCTGAAATTACTATTGCAGCGGGTTTTGGCTCGGCCACAGACGCAAGCATCATCCTCAGCCTCAAGCAAATCATGGGGATTATCGCTGGTGCAGTATTTGTCTATGCCGTGAGTCGGTACAAGCAGCGGCTCTTGGCATTGTCTGCTCTGCTCATTGGTGTCGTGTTGCTTGGCTTGTCGCTATCGCCAACGATCTGGCTGCTTGGCCTTTCGTCCTTTGGGGTTGGCTTCGTCTATAGCATCATTCTCTCAACGATATTCCACCGACTGTCAGACGAAGTCTCCGCACAATCGCGCAGCACAGCCACAGCAATTGTCCTCGTTGGATGCAATCTCGGTGGTGGCAGTGCACCGTATGCTTTGCAGCTGTTCTCGTGGTTGGGCGCTCGAGGGCTGGCAGTCTTCGCTTGGTTTGGAGTATTGTCTTTGATGATTGGCATCAGTCTATGGCTCTCTCACCGATACGCACGTCGTCAATAATTTTTGAATCCTAGAGCCCACTTTTCAATAGCAAACTCCTCTATAATATATTCTTTCACTCTGACCCAAATACTGAATATTCTCAAAATATATTCATAATCATCGCGATGTGGATAAAAACGCAAGGCGCGATATCATACCACACGTTGGATAGATAATCCCTGTCGTCCCCACCCCATGCTATACTAATCTCATGCATATTGCCATCCAAGGTCAAGCGGGGTCGTTTCATGAGCAGGCGGCGCAGCAGTGGTTTGGGCCGCAGGTCAATACCGTGCCGTGTACGACGTTTCGCGATGTTTTTCACACGCATGCGACTGGTCAAGCCGAAGGTATCGTTGTAGCGGTGGAAAACACACTCTACGGAACAATCAACGAGCCGTACCACTACCTCGAGGCATGCCCGCTACCCATCATTGGTGAGGTACGTCTTGCCATTGAGCAGATGCTCATCACATTGCCTGGTGCTCACCTGGCTGATATTACCGAGGTGTATTCGCATCCCGTCGCACTTGCGCAGTGCCAGCGCTTTCTTGCTGCCGAGTTGCCGCATGCGGTGCAGAATGAATTTTTCGATACAGCGGGAGCGGTTGCCTATATCAAAGCAGCTGGCGACCCGCACAAAGCCGCCATCGCTGGCCAGGCGGCTGCTGCCCTCCATCATCTGCCCATCCTGCGCTGTAGCATCCAAGATAGCCACGATAACATCACCCGCTTCATCGTCCTCGCACCAGGCCACGCACCAGCCCGCGCCAACCGCGCCACGCTCGTCATCACGACTAACCACCAGCCTGGTGCACTACTCGAGGTGTTGCGCATCTTCGCCGCGGCAGGCATCAATATCAGCAGCCTGCAGTCTCAGCCCATCGTCGGCCAGCCCTGGCAATACAAATTCTTCCTCGTCGTCGACAGCGCTGGTGCCCCACTCAAGCACGCCCTGCGCGCCATTGAGCAAAGCGACCATACTGTACGGCTGCTGGGTGAATATTGTGGGGGGTGAGGTTATTCCCACGTCTCTCGAATCATCGAGAGGTGCTTTTCGACCATCGGTCGGTCAAGGCCTTTGGCGATAAGCTCATCAGCACTAACGCCGGTCACGACTAGCTCCCGTTCGGAGGTAGCACAGAGAAAAGCGTATGTTAGGTAGTGTTTTGTTAAACCTGTGTACAAACTGCTCGCTGCCTTATCCCAGCTCGTCCATGCTGCCGATCAGCACATCGCGCGGGCGTGAGCCGTCGGCTGGGCCAATGATGCCTTGCTCTTCCATCTCTTCCATGATACGGGCCGCTCGGGCATAGCCCACGCGGAGCTTGCGCTGGAGAAGTGAGGTCGAAGCTTTGCGAGTCTCTACCACCACCCGCACGGCATCGCGGAACATATCGTCATTGCCTTCGCCACCGCCGTCCATATCCATCACTACGCCACCTTTGCCATTGAGCTGGACAGGCTGGCTCACGATCTCGTCATTATACTGCGGTGCCGACTGCATGCGCAGGTGGTCAGTCACCTTCGCGACTTCTTCGTCCATCACCCAAGCACCTTGGATACGCTTGGGCTTGGGCATGCTAGCGGTTTTCATCAGCATATCACCCTGACCAAGGAGCTTCTCGGCACCAATTTGGTCGAGAATAGTGCGGCTATCTACCTGGCTCGCCACCGTAAAGGCGATGCGGGCTGGCACATTGGCCTTAATAAGGCCAGTGATCACATCCACGCTTGGCCGCTGCGTCGCAAGCACCAGGTGAATACCAACTGCTCGAGCCTTCTGAGCTAAGCGAACGATCAGCGCCTCCACATCGCGCGCTGCCACCATCATTAGGTCGGCTAGCTCATCTACCACAATGACGACATACGGCATGCGGCCTTCGTCGACCTTTTGCATGTGGCCTTGCTCATCGGCCACGGCGATCTGCTTGCCACGGGTTTTGATCTTTTCGTTATACGTCTTGATGTCGCGCACCTTCTCCTCAGCCAGCAGGCTGTAGCGCCGCTCCATTTCATTGACGGCCCACTTGAGGGCACTGATGGTCTTTTCTGGCTCAACAATAACAGGGGTCAGGAGGTGTGGGATATCGGCATATGGCGCCATCTCCACCTGTTTGGGGTCAACGAGGATGAGCTTCATTTCGCTGGGACTGTTGCGGTAGAGTAAGCTAGTGAGGAGCGTGTTGATCATCACCGACTTACCTGAGCCCGTCTGCCCCGCTACCAAGAGGTGCGGCATTTTATTGAGCTCACCGACGAAGGGTCTGCCCGAGATGTCCTTACCAATAGCAAATGCCAGCGGCTCCTTGGCGTGCTGCCACTCGGGGCTATCTAACACCCCACGCAGGCGCACATCGGCCGCCTTGCGGTTGGGTACCTCAATGCCCACAGCCTTCTTGCCTGGGATGGGTGCCTCAATGCGAAGGCTCGATGCCGCGAGATTGAGCGCGATATTCGTCTCCAGCGCAGTGATGCGGTTGAGCTTAACACCGACGGGTGGCTTGAGCGTGTATTGCGTCACCTTCGGGCCAATGTTTGCCCCTTCCATCTCGACATTAATGTTAAATTCGTGCAGCGTGTCTTGGATAATGTGGGCATTTTGCTCAATGTCGCCAGCATCAGCCGGGCTCTGACGCTTCTCCAGCAGCTCCAGGCTGGGCGGCTGCCAGTTGGGATCATTAACAGCAAGCATAGCAGACCGATCCTCGGCTGCTTTATCTACAGAGGTAGGTGGCGTGCTGTCGCGCAAGGTTGCCCGTGGTTTTTTGTCTGGTTTTGGCTCAGCCGGGCCATCGCCTGAGAGGGTTGGGACGCCCGCGTTGAGCTTGAAGTCGCTCATGGCGGCAGGCTTATCTTGGGTTTTCTCGTCCTTATTGCGCTTGGCCTTTTTGTTGGTGTCTGGTGTTTGATTGTCAGCTGCACGACGGGCCACTGCCACATTGGCAGCATCATCTGCCTCAGCCTCGCTGCGCACCATGTTTTGCAGGCCACGCCACAACGCCATAGGCGAAACACGCAAGACGAAGAGTAGCGTCAAGCCGATTAACAATACATACACAAAAACCCCCACTGGCCGGTCGACCAGCGCCAGCATGGCACGATTGAGTAAGTCACCCATGATACCACCCGTCGCAGCCGAACCGCGTCGCAGCAGACCAAATAGCCCTGCAAACCACAGCACCATCAGCACCGCCGCAAGCTTCAGCGCCACTGGCAGGCGGTTATCCTCCGCCCGAAAGATTGCCACCGCCACATACACCGCCACTACTGGGACGACATATACCGCATAGCCAATAATATGCAGCATTGTCGCATCAAGCCACTTGAGAATTGGCCCACCCGAGCCAAACCACGACACCACCAGCAGCACCGAAAACGCCAGCAGCAACACCGCCGACACCTGTGCCCAAAACCCCGCCGGCAATGTATGCTGCGGCGCGGCCTGCTTGGCTTTGCTCTTGCTCGGGCTGCGCCGACGAGCAGCGCTTGAGCGAGTAGACGAACGAGTGCGAGTGGTTTTTCTTTTTGTAGCCATATCCTTTTTATTGTACTCTGTTTATGCTTGGTTTGATAGCGTATATTGTAGCATAATTTACTACATTAGGCAATTGGTGTTTCTTTCTTCGTGAATATAATCTAACCCTGAACTAAATTGTATAATACATCAGATTCGATCAATCAGAGGAAATAAAGATACCAATTTATTAGCAGTCTTGCACTTTGTCGCAATAACAGATTGTAATGCTAATTAAAATGCTGCTCAGTTAAATTGAGCTACAATAGTGGTATAAAATATAGAAACTCTTTAGTGGAGACTACGATTATGCAGAACGTTAGTGATGTGATTAAATGTAAATAAGGAGTTACTATTATGAAGTATGAAACGGTTAGTGAAAAAACAAAGCAGCTCGTTAATTATTTAATATCGAAACATCATCTTTCTACTGTTACGAGCTTAATTAAACTTTGTTACCTTTGTGATTTGGTAAGTGTTGGTAATAATAATGGACAAATTACAAACTTCAATTATATCCGGTGGCATTTTGGACCTTATGATGGAAAGATTGAAAAAGTGCTATTTGATTTGGTTGAGAGTGGTGAGATTAAGTCGGATACTGCGTATACAGACTATGGAACTGAGTATATTAAATATAAGGTTGTAGAAGATAGTGAACCTAAGATAGATAAATTAACAGAAACCGACCTAGGGCATATAGATGCCGTTCTCGAGAGTCTTAAAGGATATGGCCCAAAAGCACTTACACAGGTTGCATACAAAACCAAGCCAATGACTGCTATTGGTGCTACACTCGGTGGCACTGAGCATATGGGTGAAGTGTTAGATTTGAGATTAAAGTAAGACTAACCAATGAACCTGCCGCAGCCACTTTTTATTCAGACTATTGAAGCTAGAGATATACATCTCGATGTACACTCACATGAAAAAGGTACTGGTGTTGTTAAGCCAAAGTACAAGCTTGCCGGAAACCGGTTTCCAGGGGGAGGTATATTATTTTGGGTATCAACACACAAGTCAAACGTATATTCAACTCATAAAACAGTGAAATATACTTACCCTGACGATTACGAGGAATGCACGGCAAAACCACTCAAGGGTACTCCAACCTATTTATCTATCGACCATATAGACTATTTATCCGATGACGAAATATATATAAAATATTCTAATCCTGATAATGGATTTAAAAAAGTAGGAAAAATTAAAGTTGATGCGTTTAAAAAACTAACGAGTTTAACTACAAAACTAAGATTAACTCCAGATCCAAACTCGCTACAACAGATGATTAATATCACGCGTGCTACAGTTGGTAGTGAAGAGAATGTTGATGATATATTGAAATCAATGGGGTTGCCAACTTAGCACATTTGTTTCAATGGGGTAATTATTGTGTGTATTCGATCACCATCTTGATAGCTCTCACGCTTCTCCACTCACTATCATCCCTAACGGAACACTGTTAAGCATATATCACCTCCCTTTTCTCCACTAATATCTCCTCAAATACTCTCTCTACCATAGCCATCATTCTCCTACAATTTGCTACCAAAAATCGCCATTTTGTCCATTCTATGTCACAATAGAAGCAAGGAGGTCGTATGCAGCAGATGGTATGGAATATAGTAACGATGATTGCACCCTTTGCGGTGATTGCCTTTGTCTTGGTGGTGCTCGCCGAATATCTGCGCGCACAGCAGCGTATCAAACGCCTGGAGGAGATGGTGCACGAGCTGCAGCAGCGAGTTAAGTCTGATACGTAGCCACAGGTTGCACAAAAAAGCCAGTTATATAGCGCTGGCTTTTTCATTTTTGATATCGTGAAGCTCTAGTAGCCTCGGCGCTCCGAGCGGTCTTTTGGCACAGCTACCTCGGTGTCGGGCTCTTGCCGCGGCGGGAACTTTTTGCGTGGCAGGCCAGCGAAGGCGTCATTGCTCGGCTGCTTGCTACGTGCGGTCGTGCGATTATTGGCCGAGCGGCGCTTGCGCGTACTAGCTGGGCGAGTTGGCGCTTTCTCTTCTGTTGTCGCGGGCAATACACCAGCAGTTTTGCGTGCAGCAATGGCGGCTGCTTTGGCAGCGGCACCACCCTTAGCAATGCGCGGTGGTGTGTGTGGCTGAGCTGGCGCAGCGAGGCTCTGCCGCGAGCGCCCAGCTGGGACTTCACGGCCCACACGGGCAGTGCGACTCGACGCCTTTTGTGGTGCACCCACTTCGTTGATGACTGGAATAATAATGGGCATGCGGCGTGTTTGGTCGTACAAAACGCGAGCAATGTCGTCTTTGATTTCCTTCTTTACGACATCAAGGTCATACGAGCCCACCATACTGCGCGCTGCTTTTTGCTTGAGATAGGCGCGGATCATTCCCATCAGCTCTTCATTATCGCGCAGGTAGATGAAGCCCCGGCTGATGATATCTGGACTGGTGAGGAGGCGGCCCGTCCCACGCTGGACGGTGAGCACCACAACGAACATCCCCTCCAGACTCATGTGGATGCGATCCTTCAGCACGACATCGCTCACCACTGCACCAGCGTCGTCATACATTGTGCCGCCCGAGTGCGGAATGCGCCCAATCTTGTGTGCACCATCAGTAGTAAACTCCACAATATCCCCCGGATCGCAGACGAAGATATGGCTGCGCGGGATGCCACACTCCTTCTCGGCCAGGCGAGCATTGTGCACGAGCATGTGGAACTCGCCGTGGTTGGGCAAGTAGTATGTGGGCTTAACGGCACTAATGAGTCGCACGTGGTCATCATAATACCCATGGCCAGACAGGTGGAGCGGCCCCACCCCGGTCAGGTGTGTCTTGCCGTTTTGCACCACATCGCCACCTTCGCGCATCAGGCCATCCACGGTGCGTACGACGTACTTCTCGTTGCCTGGGATGGGGTTGGAGCTAAAGACCACCACATCACTCCCCTTGATCTTGACGAACTTATGCGCCCCCGTTGCCATGCGGTTAAGGACTGCACTAAATTCTCCCTGGCTACCCGTACAGACGATGGTAATCTTGTGGTCGGGCAACTTAACGAGGTCTTCCATCTTGACCACCGTATCTTTGGGGATTTTGATAGCACCAGTGCGCAGTGCTACCTCCAGGTTCTGGATCATACTAAAGCCAGCAAAGGCCACCTTGCGCCCATGCTTCTCTGCTTCCTCGAGGATGAGCTGAATGCGGTGCAGCTGGCTAGAGAAACTACTGATGATGATGCGGCTCTTGGCCCACTTGTCCATCACCTCACCCATGCTGTGCTGGATATCGTGCTCACCGTGGGTGTGAGTGCCAGCGCTCTCGCAGTTGGTTGATTCGTTCATCATGAGGAGGAAGCCCTCGGTGTGCGAGATATCTTGCAAACGCTCGAAGTCAAACTTGCGGCCATCCACCGGGTTTTCCTCAATACGCCAGTCGCCGCTGCTGAGAATGTTCCCTACTGGCGTGCGCACCACCACTGCGGCCGAATCGGGAATGGAGTGATTCACCCGCACCAGCTCCACACTAAAGGAGTCGCACAGCTGGACGATCTCATGCTCCTCAGGTTTGAGCTCATGATACTCCGGCTCGTAGCTACCATCGGTCTCGGCCATAGTGCGCTGCAGCATACCCAATGTAAAGGCTGTACCATAGACTGGCGCAGGCAGCTTGGGGATAATGTGCCGAAAGGCACCGATATGGTCGAGGTGCCCGTGGGTAAAGATATGCGCCCGAATCTTGTGCTTATTCTCCTCCAACCACTGCGTATCGGGGATGATGTAGTTGATGCCTGGGTAGTCGCTGCCTGGGAAAAGGAAGCCCATGTCGATAATGATGATATCGTTGTCGTACTCAATGGCTGTCATGTTCTTGCCAATACCCATCTCGCCTACCCCACCAATCGGGATAACCTTGAGCGTTGGGCGCGGCGCACGAGGCCGCTTGGGCTGCATGTTGAGAGTAAATTGCTTGCCGCCATAGCCATTGTAGACCGACTTATTGACCGGCACATTAATGACGTGCTGCGAGGCCTGGGCATTGACCCCCTCGCTGGTGCGGCGCTGCGCCCGAAAGACCTCGCCTTTGCGCGTGGTGGTGGCGCTGAGCACCGTGTTGGTTGTCGCTGGTTGTTTACTTGCGTGTGGACGCTTCTTGGCGTCATCTGCCTGGGGTGTGGCCACTCGTCGTTGACCCATTGTATCTCACTCCTTCTAATACATTATTCTGGTTCTACTAATAAGAGACAGGCTAAGAGCCTCAATAAGTGATTGTATTATAGCAGATGATGGTGAGGTGTGTCAAAGCCACCTCTCGCGAGGTGGCTTTTGCTTCGTATCACTACGAGTTGATGATATATGCTATACGCACCAAAATTGCAGTATATTGCTCAAATTTTCGCCTGTTTCCGCTTGGGGAGCTGGCTGCCATGATGCGCTATCACTTGGACTGTTGCCATCAGGGTTTTCTTTGCTAGCAGGCGCTTCTTCGATGACAAACGTTGGTGCGCCATTCTCGTCAGTGGTTCGCGTCATCCGTATGTAGTACAGCTTCTCATTTGGGTCAGTATTGGCGCTTGGACGGAAGCTACTTGCCAGTGTGACCTCTGTGGCAGTGTTACCTGTGATCTGCAGCAGCTCTGCCGTCGTCAGCTCGCCAACTGGCTGGGCAGCCCCTGGCTCTTGTGGTGTCTCCAGCGTCACCTCCTCTCGGGTGGTTGTCTTGCCAGTGGTTGTGTCTTTTTGTTTGTGAGCCACTGTCGTTACGACAACGTTTTGCCTACCGCGGTCGACGATAGCTCGCTTCGCTGTAATAATCTCCTTAATAGCCCTACTCTTATCAGTCTGGTGCACTGCAAGGGAGTCACCCATATAACGATCTGTCTTCGTCTTGCCCTGCAGCTCGGTATAGCGCGTCGTGATACCGTGCAAAACTTCTCTGTCGACCTTCTTTACATCAATTTCACCATCAAGAGTTGTAAATTCTACCTCACGACCCGATTGCCCAAATGGCTCAGCCGTTGCGGCTGTTTCGCTATGAGTTGGGACGTCTGCGTGGTTGCTGCAATATGCTGCACCATTTATACCAATAAGTAGAGCAACAAGAGCCGCTGCTTTTTGTCCAAGCGAGAACCGTGGCACACCTATCTTGTCTATATCATCGGTAGCGCTCTCATTACTTAACGTAATGCGCAAGTTGGTCTCGCTCAAAATCGGTTTTCGTGCAAAGCTCCCTTCCATACTGCTTGTTTTCTGCCAAGGTTTCTTCATTGCCATCGCCTCCTGCTTTATTTTATCAATTACCTATTTCCCGCTATAGTACTTTGTATTTGCTATATATGTCAAATATGGTCTACTCGAATCTACAAAGCTAGCAAGCAAAAAGCCAGCTACCCCACAATAGCCGGCTCTGTACTATGCCTCGCAGCACATTAATTTTAGTCTCCATCCACCGTCGTATGAGCAAACTGCCGTGTGCCACGCCAGGCCAAGAAGCCGATGAGGAGCGCGTTTGCCACCAGCGCAAAGCCAGCCAAGATGAGCATGTGCTGCGTATAGAGCGCGCTATCTACCCCACCCGAGATCGCATGACGATAGGCAATGATAGAGTGCGTCATGGGCAGCCAGGGGTTGATAGCTTGGAAGAAACTAGAGGCTGTTTGGATAGGGAATATCCCTTCGCTCGCTGCCAGCTGGAGCACCATGATGATCATTACCACCAGCCGGCCAGGGTTATCCAGCACCATCACCAGCAGCGTAATAAGCGACATAAAGGCAAGCGAGGCAAGGTAGCTTGTGGCAACAAATAGCCACGGGTGGTCGGGCTGCAAGCCTACCACATAGACTAGCACTAGCATCATAATCGTTGCTTGCACCAGTGCAGCCAACCCCAAGACCGACATCTTAGCCAGCCACCAGCGCCAGGCATTTTCTTGGCGCGAGAAGGTCTTGCGCACTGGGTACATCGTCGTCAGAGCCAGCCCACCAACAAAGAGCGCTAGCGAGAGCATATATGGTGCCATGGCATAGCCATAATTCGGCACACTGCCAGTACTGTGCTCACTACTCGCCACAGGTGCGGCCATCTGCTGCTGAGCCGCTGGGCTGGTTGGCAGGAGCTTTACCTGAGCAGCACCAGTCTGCAGTTTGTGCGCCAGTGTGCTCGAGCCATCCGCCAGCTGGTTGCTTGTCTGCACCAGCGTGCTAGAGTGTTGCTGCAAGGTAGCTGCACCCTGAGCCAGTTGCCCACTACCCTGCTGAGCTGTTGCGAGATTACCCGCCACCAGTGCTGCACCAGCTTGGAGTCGCTCGCCACCAGCCCGCACCGTATTGTACCCCGCAAAGGCAGTGGTGGCTTGTGGGGCAAATTGCTCCACGCCAGTATTGAGTGCCGCCACACCGTTCTTGAGTGTTTGCTGCTGAGCGGCAAGTGTTTTGGTAAGAGTATCGAGGTTGGCTAACAAGCTCTGCGTTTGCTCGGCAATGGCTTTGGTCTGCTGCAGAGCACTCGCTATGGTCTGCAGCTCGGGCAGTGTGATGGTCGTGCTACCGCCAGATGCAGCCGCCTGCGCACTAGTCTTTTGGAGGATCGCCCCAGCCGACGCGGCGGGTGCTTGCATTGCCTGGAGCGCACCCACCACCCGCTGCGCATCTTGGACGACGGCCGCCTGCTGAGCTGCCACCGCTGGTGATGGCTGAGCCACCTGAGTGTTGAGTGTATTCATCCCTTGTTTGATCTGCTGCATACCAGCCGTTAGCTGGGCCACTTGGGCCGCCGTTGGCAGTTGGCCAGTCAGCTGCGCTGTGCCCTGCTGGACTTGCACTGCGCCAGCCTGCAGTTGCCCCAGGCCTGCCGTTAGCGTCTGCTGCTTGCTCGCCAGTTGGCTAACGCCATTGGTATAGTGAGTAAGACCCGCTTGGAGCTGCGCCGACCCCTGATGCAAGCGCCCAGCACCATCACCAGCCTGCGCCATGCCATTACCCACTGCACCAATACCCGCTGCCACCTCTTTGAGGTAGGTTTGGGTCACTTGCTCGGCCACTGTTTCCTTCACTTTTTGCGCGGCTTGGCGGCTAATGACCGCACCAATGTAGTTCTTGGCTGGCGTCAGCTGATACGACACCACTGCTTGCTGTGGCTTGTCTTGCCGAAGTGACGCCGCACGCTGCGAGAAGTCCTCCGGCACCGTCACTACTGCGTAGTAATAACCACGACGCACGCCATCATCGGCTTGCTGCTTGGAGACGAATTCCCACTTAAGCGCCTTGCTCTTGTGCAGAGACTCAGTCATTGTCCGGCCGATCTGCAGCTCCTTACCATTGATCTGCGCCCCCTTATCCTCATTCACAAAGGCAATCGGCAGTCGGTCGGTATGCCCATACGGGTCCCACACCGAGCTGAGGAAAAACGCCGCATATATTACCGGCACAAAGGCTAGCGCTATCACCGCCACCAATAGTGTTTTGCTCTGCAGCAAGTGCCGCCATTCTGCCTGGACCATCAGGCTGCGGCGGCGACGGATGGCTTGCTTCATCTTTTCACCCATTGTTCATTAACTCCCGAATAATATCTTGCAATGTTACTGTCTGCAGTGTCTCAGCCCAGCGTGCCTGAGCCCGATCAAAGGCACCAAGGATGCTCACCTCACCGCGTTTGATCTTGCTATCATCCGCCTGGCGGGCAAACATCCGCTCGGCTACTCCTTGGTACTGGACGAAGCTCTCCGTCCCCTCGACTGCCGCCACGATATCCCACAGCGTCAGCTCCGTACTAGTCCGCGCCAGGCGAAAGCCACCACCCGCACCCCTCGCCGAGGTAATCAGCTGGGCTGTTACGAGCTTGCGCGTTACTTTGGTAATATACGTTGGCGACACCCCCATTTGCTTTGCCAAGCTCTGGTTCGTCACTGGCGATCGCAGGTCTGGATGCGCCAGCAAAATCACAATGCAACAGGCCTGCTCGACTGCTCCTGATAATCTCATGGTTTTATATGCGAGGTGCTATGCAGCCCACCCTGCGCAGCACCTCACTCCTCCTTTCTTTGATTGTTGATAATGGATATCTAATATCCAGATTAGCATAGGCTATTCCCTTTTTCAAACCTGCCGTCTGCGAATACCCTAATGGCTATATACAAAAGTCTATCAACTAACTGGCAGAATCATCCAAAATAATTGTTATGCAATAAAGCAAATTATGTGGTAGAATAACGACACATAAGTCAACCATAAGGAGTAAGCAGCTATGGAAAAACTCATTCGAACAGAAAATGACGCCTGGGAGACCTTTGCAAGAGCCTATGGCTCATCAAATCATAGAGCTCACGACCTATTCAAAATTGAGCGCCAGACGGGCTGCTGGGTGTTCCGCTGGGCAGACCGCGCCAACATGCCTATGGGGATGGCACCCTGGGTTGTGACTGATGAAGGTAAAGCAATGAGAGTTGGCATTCCCCTTTCGCTCAAGACAGTGCTGGCAGAGATCGCAGAAAATTCAGAAAAATAGCGAAGCAACGGCGAAATAACGCTGATCTTTGTTAACCCTCCGAGAGCTAGGTCTCATATGTGGTCTTGAATATGTATTTTGCTGGGCTGATGAATAACAGCCCAGCATTAGCATTTTCTTTTTGTGCTACTTTGCGCGGCGTGCCAGCGGCTTCGTGCCTTTGTAGAGTAGGTAACGGAACAGCCCCGCCTCATACAGCGTACTATAGCCATGCGATGCCATCACGGCATTAACGAAGAATGGCGCAAGCTTTGCATCTGGCTGGATCCAGGCAAATGGCCGAGCGAGCGAGCGCAAGCGGTGGTATGTTGGCATAACGGCCTCTGTCCAATCAGTCTCGCTTATATCCGCAAAGCCAGCCTGCTGCAGTGCCTGCGATATCTCACCGGGGTTCTGCTGCCGCACACCAAAGCCACCAGCATGCTGCTCCAAAAAGTCCATCATGCGCTGCTGGCGAGCCGACATATGGCGCGCATCGACCTCATAATCGGCAAACACTACACGCCCACCCGGCTTGAGGATGCGATAAAATTCCTGCATCGTGGCCCGCATATCCTTGGCGTGCGACAGTGTCTCATTCACATACACCACATCGAAATACTCGTCTGGGAAGTCGGTGTGCGAATAATCGCCGAGCACAAAGCGCGGCGCAGGAGTCATATGCCGCGACAACTTCTCAGATATCTTAACCTCTCGTGGAGTGATGGTAATACCTATTACCTCACCCCCCCCCATTGGCCTGGACGAGGTATCGCGTCATCACGCCCTGGCCCGAGCCGGCATCGAGCACACGGTCGGTTGGCTTAAGCTGCAGCTCCTTGGCAAACATCCGCAAGAAGTTCGCCTGAGCTTGCCGCTCATTCTTCGTCTCGCTCGTCCAATAGCCAGCGTGTTGCGATCGGCCCAGCACCATGTTGTAGCCCGCCCACGAGCCAAACCGCGAATAGTATGTAGCCACACCGTTGTTCTTTGTGTTCATCGTTTTCTCCTTGTTACTGTGCTTATTCTATAGTATAGCGTAGAACTGCTCAATGGAGTGGGTTTGCGAGAGCCTTTCTCCACCCTCCTCTCTCAGCCTCTATTCCTCTTTGCTGCTGCCAAAATTCTCTCTCCGTATGTCATTTTTCCTACCTCCGATAGGCCTATTTTATTAAAGCATGAGCGATATCATAATTATGACAATGGGGCGATTTGTAGTATCATGTATAAGTATAAGTGTTATACCAATGAGGTGAGGAGGAAACACAATGCCAAAACAAGAAGCAGCTGGCCTGCCATGGCCAGCCCAAGCAGCCCGCAGACAAGCCACACGCCAGTCTGACCCTGCCATCCGCGATAGCAGTGCCTACCGGCAAAAGCCTGCTGAGGATGCCGAGCGCACCACGTCGGCAACCGCGCAGAGCGAGCTCGATGCTACCAAGACCAAGCTTGCCACCCTGCAAAAGGCACTGCAGCATGTGACTGCCGTTGAGATTGGCGAGGCGCAGCTCGGCACCAGTGCACGCGACTACATCAGCCATGCGCTCGAGGTATCGCGTATTTTTTCTGAGCTAGAGCACCGCCGCGTGCCTGTTAATGGCTCATACAATGGCCAGCCCTTCCAGGTATTGCCCAGCTCCAGCCTCGAGCTGATCGAGCGCGACCTCGGCCGTGCGAGCTTTGGCCCCTATGGCCCAGCTGGCCTCACCCGCGTTGGCCCTCAGCCCAAAGAAGAGCTCACACTCGACGACTATGTAGCCGATGCCACCGCCCAAGCCACAGCCGACTACAACACCAAGAAAAAGCAAGCCGACGAGCAAGCCAAAGTCGCCACCGAGCTCCAAACCGCCCAAGAGCTCCTCGAGCGCAAAGGCTACGGCGTGACTGCACCAGAGGCTGGCAAGACGAAGGCCGCCTAACCAGCTCTTGCAAATATACACACTAAGGTAAGTATTTGTGCAGTGCTTACCTTTTTTCGTTTGCGTGGCAAAGCCCTTGCTGTACCTCTTACCCCTTCCTCTCCTGCTGGCTATGAGGCGCGATGTGTCCTAATATATCTCTATACTATTCATTATTTATGCTGCGTCGTCTGCCGCACATACGCCACTGCCCGGACGAAGTCGTCGATGAGCGTCTGGCGCATGGCACCGTTGTATAGCGCAGCGGCTGGGTGGTAGAGCGGAATAACGACGAACTCTCGCTCGTGCAAGCGCACTTTGCGCGGCTGGCCATGGTCGCGGCTAATGCGTAGATCGGGGATGAACCCACCACCACTGTGCCGGCCAAGAGTAAGCACCGCCTTTGGCTGGATAATATCGAGCTGCTGCATGAGGTACGGCCAAAAGGCGCGCTTCTCCTCCAGCAGTGGGTCGCGATTATTGGGCGGACGATATTTAACGATATTAGTAATGTACACATCACTGCGCACGAGGCCAGCCGTGGCGAGCATTTCGTCCAGGAACTTCCCTGCCGCCCCCACAAAGGGCTTGCCCTGCAGGTCTTCATTTTTACCGGGCGCTTCCCCCACAAAGACGATGTCGGCATTAGGGTTGCCATCACCCAGCACTAGCTGTGTGGCCTGGGCAGCCAGCTCGGGACAGAGCTTGGCGGCGATAATCTCCTCAGCGAGGTGCGCTAGCCGAGCGGCTTGGGTTTGGTCTGGCGTGAATGGGTCAAGTGGATGGGTCATACACCCAGTATAACAATCGATGGGCGGGTGGAGCAAAAACCAGCCGTAATTGATCACGCTGGTGCTGAGTGTTGCTATTCTGCTTTGCAGCATTGAGGGGTGTGATAATTGCTGAGGTTTTGTGATTGCAGGTTGATAGTAAACAAACGCAAACGAGGGTGTAAAAACAAAAAAGCAATCTTGCATTGCTTTTATCCATCAAGAGTAGTCCGCTCCCGCGGAGGTAGAGCATCCGGATGGACGCATCGATACCTCCGCGGGGCGGGTGTGGTGGGGTTACCAGCTAATCGTGAGACCATCATCAGGGTCTTCAACCCTTGGGCTATAACCCAAGGATGCCAACCGATCCATGATATCTCGTTGAGTCACATTTAGGCCGTGTTTTCTCGCAAAAACGAACCCACTACCTGTATAGGTAGTATGCCATTTACCCTGTTTGGCTGCTGCTTGAGCCGCCATAAGAATAGACTCAACGATCTCCTCCACACTAGGGGGGAGAGACTCATAAAACGCGACAGAGATTGATCTCATCTCATTTACTGACAGAGCCATGATCGGCTCCTTTCTGCATCCATTTGGATGCAACAGTGAGCTCAACCCTGTGTCGAGCTCTCTCCATTGCTGCGCACGCTCCGGTGTAGCACCATCAGAGAGCTGGGCGCTCTATAGCGCTCGGCAGTTCTTCTGGCAGCAGCAAGTCGAGAGAGTTCGACTTCTCACCACAAAAAGTTGCTATCCACTTCTGATAAGGAGAGGATATGCTATTATGCTATTATGCTATTTTACATTTGTCAATAGTATGGAATAATTTTCTACTTTTGTTGCAAAAACACCTCCCACAAAAGGAGGTGTTTTGCCATGCGAGGAAGTAACGCGCTGAGTGTACTGTTTCCTCTATTCTGTTTGGTTTGCCTCTGGGTCGGTGAGCTTGCGCACCATGGGTAGCACCAGGTAGATGCCAATGATGGCAGCGATGAGCCCTCCACCAACGATGCCAAAGTACAGTGGCGAGAGCGTTGGCTTAAGCGAGGCGGAGAAGGTCGTGACAAAGACGGTACCAACCCACACCCCAATGGCACACGAGAGAAGCGAGACGCTCAGCAGCGGCACTAGCGACTCCGTCATGATGAGGCGCTTGAGCTGGCCCAGGCGCATGCCACCGAGGCGCAGCGTGTAGAGCGAGCGGCGGCGCTCAAACAATCCACCAATCGTCGAGACGATCAAGCTTGCCACTGCGACGAAGAGTGTCACACCCATGCCAGCGTAGGCCATCTCGGCGAAGTTCTTGATGATAGGGTTGATCTGCGGATGCTTCTCGAAGTCCCCACTGCGAATGTAGAGGAAGTCCTGCGGAGTCTGGCGAGCATAGACAAGGGCGCGCACCTTCTCCACGTCATCATTATGGGCAACGGTGAGGAGATAATCCTTGGGGCCATTGGTGTTGACTGGCTGCTCGGCGAGTGAGACGGTCTTGACGACGGCACCGTTGAAATCGAGCAAAGCATAGTGATCGCTCTGTGCACCGCTGGGGCAGCTGTGCTCGGTGTAGATAGCCAGGTCGCTACAACGGATGGCACGAGCTTTGGTGCGGCCATTGTCACCAGCAATAGGATACATTGGCGCAACATTGGTAATGTATGGCTGCTCGCTCAGGACCTTTTGTAGATTGGGCTGCAAGGTATGATCTTGCGAAGTGATTGCTACAGCATTGCTGCGCAGCTGTGAGTAACCGTTGTTGGCCACCGATGAAGCGTTGAGGGCATCAATACCACTCACTGCCGAGAGATAGAAGCTCCCCGCGAAGAGGGCCAGCACAACCCCGCTCACACTGCGGAAGACGGTCTGCGAATGAACGGCAATTCGCTTGCCCGCGATCAAGGCCGAGCCACTGCGTGCGTAACGTGCTACGATGCGAGCGATTTTATTCGTCAGCCAGCCACCAGCCAGCACCAAGCCAAACATTACACTGAGGAGGGCTGCCAGGAGAATGAGGGTCGGTATAGAGCTCTCACTTGACCGCTCGGTTATCCAGTCGTGCCCAGGCTTCGACGCCATCCAGCCAAAGATACTGAGGCCAAACGCCAGGGGGATGACGCGCCACACCCGCAGCTTCTTTGCCTTTTCGGCTGAGCGCGAGACGCCCAGTGGCGAGAGCTGTGCCTTGCGCATCCGACGCCAGTTGACATACGTCGTCAGGCCAAGGGTTACACCGACGATGATAATATATTGATACCACTGCAGCGCAAGATCAGCTGGCCAGAAACGCATGTCGCCATAGGAGAAGCCATAAAGCGAACTCTGTGTGAGTGTGAATACAACGAGGCCCAGCACCACACCAGCCAGCGAGGCCAGCAGCGACTCGAGTAGCAGTACACGGGCCACTTGCCCCTTGGTTGCACCCACGAGGCGCAGAGCGGCGTAGCGCTTCTCGCGCTGTGCCCCACCCAGCTGCGTGGCAACAGCAACGAAAGTGACGATTGGGAAAAGTAAGATCGATCCGCCCACAACCAGCATCATCAGCGAGAATGGGTCGAAGGCAACACTCTGCGCCGCGCCATTGACATCGGTAATGTAGACATCGGCGTAGGAGTTGGGCTGCCCATTTTTCTTAGCATATTGGCTGCTCTTCTCAACCTCCTCCGCACTCACACCCTTGACCAAGGAGAAGTCATCGGGGCTAGCAGAGTACTCGTCTGGCAGTGTGCCGAGGTTGGTGGTGAGGTTGCCGAAGCGCTCGAGAATCTTATCCTCCGGGTGCTGGGCGATCGCCGCTGCTAAGCCCTTGGAGAGGTAGTATTCACCTGCCTTTGGCGTGTCTATCTTGGCAAATTTGGCAGACTTCTCAGTGCCCTGCAGCGAGATGATGCTAATCGTCTTACCTCGCCACTCATCTTTGTTGCCCCGCTCGACGCCACCAGCTTTGAGTGGCTCTTGGCCAGTCGCTTGTGGCTTTTGGGGGGTAAGCTGGGCTGCAGAGATAGTACTCGAGATGATCGCTCGGTTTTGGCGGCCCACCAAGCCATTAAGCCCGGCAGCCATATAGCACAGCATGACGATACCAAGCGAGATAGCTGCTGCCGTCAGGCCCAGGCGCATCAGCGATTGCTGGCCCGATTTTTTTAATAATAACCAACTAACGCTCATGCTACATCCCTCCCGAGATCTGCCCATCGCGCACGATGATCTCGCGGTCGGCATAGGCAGCAATGGTTGGCTCGTGGGTGACCATAATCACGGTGGTACCATATTGCTTAGCAGTGGCGATAAATAGCTCCATCACACGCTGCGAGTTGAGGCTGTCGAGCGAGCCGGTTGGCTCATCAGCAAACAGCACCTTCGGCTTGATAACCATTGCCCGGGCAATCGCCACCCGCTGCATTTGCCCACCAGAGAGTTCGCCCAGCATGTTACCCGCCTTATTGCCCAGCTCCACATTGTCCAGCCAGCGTTGGGCGGCTTTGTACGCTACGGCACGCTTCTCGCCATTGAGCAGCAGTGGAAGTGCCACATTATCCAGGGCGGTGAGCTCTGGCACGAGCTGCCCAAACTGGAAGACAAAGCCAAAGGCTGTGCGCCTGAGGACGCTCCGCTGATCGTCATTAAGCTTGTCGATCCGCTTACCTGCGCAGTGAATCTCGCCACTGTCGACAGGGGTAATCGCCGCCAAGCTATGCAGCAATGTACTTTTACCCGAGCCGCTTGGCCCCATGATGGCCAGCACTTCGCCGGGCATCACATCTAGCGACACGCCGCGCAATGCTTCCGTCTGGCCGAAGGATTTCTTCAGGTTGCGGGCACTAATGATTGGTTGATTGGTTGGTCTCATTGATCAGTTCCTCCTTAAGTTTGGTTAAGCGCGACGTCGTTAGCTCAATCCAGCGCAGGTCTGCCTCCAGATGGTACAGTGCGTGGTCGATGAGTAGCGTGTCGGCTAGGTTACTTTCGCGGCGGCGGCTTGTGAGGCTGCGCATCCGCTGGATGTGGGCTTGCCGCTGGTTGTCTAGGTAGGGCGCGGCATCACCTTCGCGCAGGATTGCCAGCACGGTCTTGACGTACATATTGGCCTGCGACTGATGCGATGGCAGCTCGGGCGCTTCCAGCCAGGCCTGCAGGTCTTGCTTGCCCTGCTCGGTAATAGCATAGCGCACCCGGTCTGGCCCGCCAGACTCACTGGTGTCGGCAATCTCCTCCACTTTGTTGTCGCGTTTTAAGCGCCCCAACGTCGAGTAGACTTGCCCTGGCAAAATTGGCTTATCTTTGCCAAAGAAGCCATCGTACTGCTTCTTTAGCTCGTAGCCATAGTTTGGCGCATTCGCCAACAATCCGAGTAATGTATATTGAACGTTCATGTCTCTACTATACACCGAGTGACTAGCGAGTGCAAGCCTTATTATACACTTAGTGTATAGTTTGGGTATGGTCTATAAATATGCAGTGGGTAATATAAGCGTCTACCTCTGTTATCCCATCCACTCTATGTCTTTCTTGGTAGCCCAGTTTGGTGTCTTGTTCTGTTGCTGCCCTACCCCACTACCACCAATAAGCCTCGCTTACTATCGACAGGCACTATACCACTGCACAGCCAGACTCGGTTACTTACAAGTAGCATACGTGAGCTATACACATGATGATATGACGGTCATATATACTGCTCTCGAGCACAAGCACTTCGTTTATTGCATTACTTGCCGCCCAGCCAATAACTAACAAAAGTAAAAAGGCCAGCCATACCACCAGCGCAGCCACGCAAGGATAGCCAAGCTATATAAAGCCTCAGCTTCTCCAAGCACAGCAAAAACACCCCAGCAGCATCTGGGGTGTTTGTATTTGCACACGATACGTCGAGAGACGATCTATCTCATGGTCAATGATTAGTCGCCAAGGGTATCCATCTTGCCCTTGGTGCGCAAGATATCGCGCAGTTCGCGGACAGATTCTTTGCTCGATGATTGTGCGTCTTTGAGCTTGTCGTAGAGCGACTTTGTCAAAGATGTGCTTGGGATCTCGGGGCGCTTTGGTGAGCCACTGCTGCTATCACGGTTCTTGTAGTAGTTGACAAGCGCTACGTAGTAGGCGCGCATCTCTTTGCGATACTTGATCTGCTCATTGGCATAGTCGCGCACGCTGGCGTACTGTGAGTCTTTCATCTTATTAAGGGCGTTAAGGCAAGATTTTTGCTGCTCATCATACTTCTGGCCAGCTTCATCACCAGATGCGCTACTGAGTGGCGAGCTGTAGCTCGTGCGGCACGAATTGCTGTATTCTTTGTAGGCAGTAGCGACCGCACCCGACTCTTTGAGTAGCGGCTTGACTTTTTCGTAATCACTCTTGTACTCTTCGAAGGCTTTCTTGACCTCACCATCGCGCATAGCAGCAGCTTTGCCGAGCTTGTCGAAGTGGTCATCCGCCTTGCGAACCACCTCGTTGATTGACGTTTCTGGGTCTGACCTGTCTATATTAAGGCTGTTTGAGTCGAAGCTATTCATCATAGCGTATGCCTTGCGGTAATCCTCGGTGCTTGGCCCTGAGAACAGTACGATACACACGATTATAATGATGATCAGCACAAATATACCAATCCCGCCGCCAATCAAACTCCATAGCAAGCCCTTGCTCATGCCCTGCTTGGGTGGCATTGGGCCCATTGGCCGGCCTGGCTGTGGCTGCATTGGCTGAGGTTGGCCTGGTGCTGGCTGAGCTGGCTGCTGTGAAATAGGTTGAGGTTGAGGCTGGGGCTGAGCTGCAGGTGCTGGCTCGGCAGTCGGTGCAGCTGGCGCTGGCTCAGCGGCAGCACGCTTGCTGGCCAGAGCGGCCTTCTCTTCCTCAGTATACGGTGGGTTGTTCATATCAAAGGTTGGAACAGCCTCTGGGGGTTGCTCCTGGGGGGTTGCTGGTTGATTACTCATGCATCTCCTTGTTAACTTGGCTATTATTCACCATAACTATTATACCGGAATAGCAGCAATTGGCCAATATATATCTTGCTGTGGCTGCGCGCCCTCCTCTCCTTCACGTCCACTCATACAGCACCAAAGAAAGCGGAGGTTGTTACCAGCAAAACACCCCACGCGTCCTTGCTGGGGTGTTTGTCTTCTGTTGCGAGGCTAGTGCTCCGAGCTACTACAATCCAATCATCGTCAGATTAATCTTGCCGCGCTCGTCAATGCCGGTGATCTTCACCTGCACAGTCTGGCCTTCTTGCACGACATCTGTCACCTTGCCAACACGACCCTTGGCGAGCTTCGAGATATGCACCATCCCGTCCACGCCAGGCAGGATGTTTACAAAGGCACCAAAGTCCTTAATCGTCACCACGGTGCCGGTGTAGGTGCGGCCGACTTCGGGCTCTTCCACCAGGCTTTTGATCCAGGCCAGCGCCTTCTCAATCGCCTGGCCATTGGGGCTGGCAATGGTAATCAGGCCGTCTTCTTTAATATCCACCTCGGCGCCCGTTTCGCTGGTGATTTTGTTGATGGTTTCGCCACCCTTGCCAATAACGGCGCCAATTTTATCTGGGTTAATTTTGAGCTTTTCGATACGCGGCGCGTAGGGGCTGAGCTGCTCGCGTGGGCCAGGCAGCACACTCAGCATGTGCTCCAGGATGTGGGCGCGGCCAGCTTTGCTCTGCTCCAGCGCCTGGCGCAATACCTGCACCGGCAGGCCATGCACCTTCATATCCATCTGCAGGGCGGTAATACCCCGGCTGGTGCCCGTCACCTTAAAGTCCATGTCGCCGGCAAAGTCCTCAGCGTCGGCAATGTCGCTCAGCACGTAGGGTGTGTCGCCGTCCATCATCAGGCCCATGGCAATACCACTAACCGGGGCTTTGATGGGCACGCCAGCATCCATCAGGGCCAAGCAACTACTACAGGTGGCCGCCATGCTGGTAGAGCCGTTTTGGCTCATGATTTCTGTCACGCTGCGAATGGCATAGGGGAACTCTTCTTCACTCGGCAGTACCGCCGTCAGGGCGCGCTCTGCCAGGTAGCCGTGGCCAATCTCACGCCGGCCCGGGCTGCCCAGGCGCTTGACCTCACCTACCGTGTAGCCGGGGGCGTTGTAGTGGTGCATGTAGCGGCGCTCACCTTCCGTTACTTCCATAGTATCGACCAGCTGCGCGTAGCTGAGCGGCGCTAGGGTAACGATATTCATCCCCTGCGTCACCCCGCGGGTAAACAGGCTGCTACCGTGGGTGCGGGGCAAGATCCCAACCTCGCTCGAAAGCGGGCGGATCTCCGTCAGGGCGCGGCCATCGGGGCGGGTGCGCTCCTCCACAATGCCGCGGCGCACATCGTTGTGCAGCGCCAAGGTAAAGGCTTCGTCGTACTCATCACGCACCGCGGCGTATTCCTCGGCGTCAAGGCCCAGCTGCTCGGCCATAGCCTCGTGGAAGGCCCAGCGGATTTCGTTCACAACTTCATTGCGCTCGGGGTATGGGCGGCGAATCTTCTCGCCTAGTTTGCCATCAACCCATTGGTTGGCGACGGCTTGAATGTCTTCGTTTGGCAAGACCAGCTCGTACTCCTGCGGCGCTGGTGCCACCTTATTCGCCAGCTCGCGCTGCAGTGCGATAGCCGGCTGCATGGCTTGGTGCGCCCAGGCTATTGCATCGACGATGACGTCCTCGGGCACCTCCTTGGCACCAGCTTCTACCATGGTAATGCCACGCTCGATCCCTGCCACCACCAGGTCAAGATCGGACTGCTCGCGCTCTTCTGGGCTGAGGAAGGCTGTAAATTCACCATTCACCCGGCCAACGCGCAGGCCCGCCACTGGCCCATCAAACGGCGTACCCGTCAGCATCAGGGCGCTGCTGGCAGCAACCATCGCCACCATATCGGGGCGGAAGCTTGGGTCCATGCTCAGCACGGTAGCCACCACCTGTACTTCCTGGCGGTAGCCTTTCGGGAAGAGCGGGCGGATCGGCCGGTCGATCAGGCGGCCAATCAGCACCGCTTCGTCGCTGGGCCGGCCCTCACGCTTAATAAAACGGCTGCCGCTAATCTTGCCTGAGGCATAGAATTTCTCTTCGTAGTCGATGCTGAGCGGGAAGTAATCCAGCGTTACCGGGCGGGTGCCCACCTGGGCGGTGCCCAGCACCACCGTATCGCCATAGCGCACCAGCACACTGGCCGTCGAGCGAAAACCAACGCGGTTGACCTCCAGGGTGAGAGGGCGACCGCATAGCTCGGTCGTCACAGCAAAGACGTCTTTGCCGCTTGGGTTAATAATACTCATACAGAGCTCCTTTCTTGCGGCAAGTAACAGGGGTGAACGCTCGCATTCATCACTTCCATGCAAGCCCTCAACGCTATCACTGCCGCGTTAATATACTCTCCTTAGTATACCGCATTTTAGGATATACTGGTAGTGCTTCGTATCAGACAGCCTCGGAGCTTACACGCTGTCTGGGCTGCCATCAATTACCAGGCGCATCGTATCATCACCTTCGTAGGTGGTCTGTGAGCCCTTGATAGAGAGAATGTTTCCACTGCCCTTAATCGCTGCACTGCCTATAAATCGTACGTACGTTGCGCTCAGCCATTCGACACCACGTGGCATGACCGTAATTTCTTCGCCTTGATCCCCTATGACAGCAAACGAGATGCCATTCTCCACTTTCTGTGGTTGGTCATAGATCATATACTCACTACGTCGAGAGAGTCCTTTCTCCAAAACAGCTTTATATTAGCAGTTTATCCCAGATTCGTCAATCAGACCCTCACCATAAGTATGCATAGCATAGTCCCGTCACCTCTGTCCTTCGCCCCCTCTTCCCCATTACTCTATTCGGGTGGTGTGCAGCGACTAGTCGTAACAATAGTCACCAGCCTTGATACAAGAGACCAGATAATCAGCCAATATCTGCTCTCACAACGCCAAGAGAAATAGTGAGAGTATAAAATTATGTGAGAATTGGCGGCATGCGTAACACACTTATCGCTTATATCATTGTGTTGTCATACCGGCTGCGGTTCTTCGCGTGGCGGCGCTTGCGGCCGACGAACCACCACCAGGCACCACCGCCACCAGCTGCAGCGAGAACTACTGCTACAGCGACAAGGATGATGATCGTCCAGTTGGGGCCCTCCTCTTGCTTGCGCACAGTGGGCTGCTGGTGCTTTTTGCTTGGCTGCGGCTTTTTCTTGTCCTTCTTTTCGTCCTTTTTCTTGTCTTTGTCGTCTTTTTTCTTCTCCTCAGGCTTGGGAGCAGGCTTTGGTGCTGGCGCAGGCGCTGGTGCAGGCTGAGCCGTTACTTTCAGGCCAAAGGTATCGGCGCAATCAGCCGTGAGCGGCGTGGCTGCACCCACTGGCACGTTGCCGCGCTGGATACTCCCCAGGCCGGCCAAGCCACCCAGCAAGGTAGATGAATCATTATACGGGTTGATATTTGGGTCTGCCTCCTCGGCTGGTGTGGTCGGGCCACGATCGGAGGTCGTATACACCCAGCCAGCATTGCGCTCGCGGGCCTTGGCCACCACCTGGGCCTGCTGCTCGTTGCTACCCACACTATGGATGACGTGCCACATTTTGTAGGCGTTGGCCGGGTTTTTCTCGAAGTTGGTGGCAGTTGGGTGGTTTAGGTCGTAGTAGCTATCGCTTAAGTAGCGCGCTGCCGAGGTCTCGGCATTCAAGAATACATCACCATAAGGCATGACAGACTCACCGAGGAAGCGTGTGCCCGCATTATGGATAACGATGGAGCCAGGGTGCTTGACCTTGACGTAGTTGTAGAGGTTGGCCAAATAGCAGGTCTTTTGGCCACTACTGTGGTTGTCGGCTTCGTCGAAGAAGATCCCCTTCACATTGGGGTAGAGCGCATACCAGCGGTCGATCTCTGCTGCCACCTCAGCAATATTGCGCGTCTGGCGGCCATGCTTGACATAGCCAATGTATTTGACCCCAAGCGAATCGAGCCGTGCCAGGGCCTTTACATAATCACTACTAACCGCCGTACCTGGGCCGCTCGACGGGTTAACCACCGCAAAGGGCATCTTGCTCGAGACATTAGCCATATCATTCCAATACTGATTGTTGCCACCCTGCATGGGGTAGCTATAGGCTGGCATCATGATGGATTGCTGCGGTGCCAGAGCACTCACCTGCGGCGCAAGCAACTGGCCCAGCACCGCCACAGCGGCCACAAACATCAGCACAGCCCGCCGTACCTGCTGCATACTCCACCGCATCGCCACACCCGTGGACGCCTGTGCTGCGTCTGTCACATCCTGCATAGTCACTCTCTATGATAGCATCTTTGTGCATAAATGGGTATTATGTTGTGTATGTCACAATGTTTTTTGCGGAGGTTTCTCTGTTGTGGTGTGGTGGTTGCAAGCTCTGAGGCATCAGTCTATTGTCTCCATTACTTCATCCATATTAACTATAGAATGGAAGAATGAAGTGATTACGCTTGCACAATACCGCGAAAGTATTCGTGCACAGCGCGTTGGCTCGCTTCGGGCACATTAGCCATATATTCAGCACCAAAGACCGTCGCAGCTGTGTTTTGGTCGAAGCAAAAGCCCGTCAGCCTGAGCGGAGCATACCCATCGCCAAACTGCCCCCACACCGTACCGGGCGGGAATTCAACACCGCAGTACCGTACTGCATCGGCGGCAAGGAACGTATGCGCCCCATGTGTTTTGCTGATAAAGCGTTTGCCAGCTATGGCCGTCTCACTCATCACTGACCGACTACTCATCATATATGCCTGAGCAAAGTACGCCTCAACATCTTTGCAGCCACCCTCACGGAGGCGCACTGCTTCGGTTGGCATAGGTAGATCGCTAGTGCGGTCGGCGCCACGAGTGGCAATTTGATTCAGCAAGGCAACCAAGACATCCGCCGCTGGCTCACCAGTTGGCTGGAGCTCTGCATGATGTTCGTCATCCGCCACAAGGTGGCCCGTTTGGTCAGCCGCCATCTTGATAATCTCGCGAGACATCCAGGCATAAGCATTACCATAACGGCTACCCCGCTCGGTAATGAGCTCCCGCTCAGCAGCATCCGCAAGACGCACACCACCAGCATCACAGGCATCCAACAGCGCTCGCGCTGATGCGGTGTGGAGATATAGATGCTTGTCTGCATCATTTTGCTCTTTGTAGCAGGCAAGCAGTGCCGTCCCATAGCATTGTAATGCACTATTGCCACCATCTTGCTGAACTCTACGCATCAAGACGCGGTCAATGTAGATGCTTGGGTCAAATACACCGATGGAGATCGTTGGGTTGCCAGCGTGCAGATGTTTAATACCACTTGTAATCTAGTGCGCCACCTCTTGCATGCGCTGCATATCTAGCGACTGCTGGTATGCATCTGCTACAGCCTTGCAAAATCCATCATCTGTCAGCCCATCATCCCGTCTTCGGCATAATGTGATGGTTCGCTGCTCGAGGATACGCGTCTTGTCTATCGTCTCGTCCACTGCAACGACTGCGCCATCTAGCAGTGGCACTACCTCCTCAGGTATCATATCTGCCGGGCTGCCATCCACTAGATATTCCGCAGCCTTATCCCCTGCTGCCATCGCTTCCAAATCTTGTGCAAACCGCTCTGCCTCGCGCGCTGCTTTATCAACGACAAACTGCCGACGCTCCTGCGCAAGCCGATCAGCTGTGCATAGTAGCTCTCTCGCTCTTTCGTGCGAGGAAGATACTGGCGAAGTTGTTTCAGCTGATGGTTGTCCTTCTTGGCTCATTATTGCATGATAGCGTATAGTGGTTGGTCTTGTAAAGCGTTGTGCATGTTATAGCAACACCACCTGCTCTCTCGCCCACTCTAGTGCGGCGAGGCTGCGCTGGCGCGCTGCTGTGTGCTCGGACGAGGGTTGGTCGCTCCCCCACCACTGGTTCCAGGCCCAATCGATGGGATTGAGACACTCAAGGTGGTCGGTATGGTGCAGCCTGCCATTAATAAAGCTGTCGTTGCGCTGGGTGTAGAGATGAGCATAGCCACACCGCTGGAGGGCGCGCAGGCTGGCAACGTTACCCTGCACCACGGCAGATTTAATACAGTGCAGCCCCAGATTCTCAAAGGCGTACCACGTACGAGCATGGTGGCTAGCACTAGCAACACCCTTGCCCCAGTAATTCTTATCCACAATAATGATGCCGCTTATGGCAGTGTGGATGTGCTTTCTCGTAATACTCACCAGTGCCGTGCTACCTACCAGCCGCCGTGCCTCACCATCCTTAGCCCAGATACCCCAGACGATACTCTCTTTATCTGCGATTGTTTTGTCATACCACGCTTGCTCGGTCTCGAGCGTCTGTGCCCGGTGCTCGGCAACATACTGCGTGACCGTCCCGCGCGCAAACCCCTCCACAAACGGCCTCAGTTCATCCCGCGCAAACGGCGCAAGCTCCAGCTCAAGCCCCTGCTTTGTCGTGACTGTCATCATTGGGCCAAATGCCATGGTGTGCTCCTTTCGTGGTGCTGTTTCTTTTTCTAGTATAGCATCGGTGCACGATACAAATGATAGAACCAGCCGCCTAAGGGCGAGATACTAATCCTGCGACGCGCTTCACCGCACCGCGGACAACATCAAGCGTCGTAGGTGCGGCATTCTTCTTGGAGCGCTCAATAAGCCTCTTGATAAGGTCCATATCCTCTGCCTGGGCATACTCGCCAAGGTCGCCGCTTGGCTTTGTTTGTGTCTGCTGTGTATAGTGCACAGCAAGTTCATCTGGATCAATCACGTACTGCGCCCCACCAAGATCCACCTGATGGACGAACTCTTCGTCGCCATAGCCACGGAAGCCAACACCGTTCATAACACACTGGACGGTCGCGCCTTTTTCTCTTCGTTGTACCTGCCCATACCGTGTTGTTATATGCTCGTACAGTTCCACCAGTACATGCGTCGAGCCATCGAAGCTATCGCGAGGTTGGAGATTATCCTTGTGCTGCTCGCGGTATTTTACCTGCTCGGCCTCTGTCGTCTTGAGTAGCTCGCGCGTCTGTGGCGAATCTGCTACGTCGGTAATCTCTACTAGATCGTCAAGCGTGAGATCGCTATACGTCACATATCGTTGCAGCTGGCCCGGATCTTCACTAGACAGCGGTACGTCTTCGAGCTGCCGATCGACAAATGCGTCAAAATCAGCCACCGCCTTCTCATACTCAGTCCGGCCCAGCATAGCTTCGAGGGCAGCAACGCCACTGCTGCCTGCTCCGTGTCCTGCTTCGTACATACTACAGCTCCTTTTTGTTTATGGTGTAATGTATTGTACGGTACATCTTGATCTCATATTTGTCAAGTGTAGTATATTTGCGCTACCATCCCCACCACCAAAAAACCTCCCCAATAGGTAGGGAGGTTTATTTCTCATAGCGGGCGCTTATTTGCGCAGGCCGAGGGTTTCGAGCGTTGCTTTGTAGGCATCAAAGTTCGTCCGCTCAAGGTAGCGGAGCAGCCGCTTGCGCCGGCCGACCATTTGCTTGAGGCCACGACGAGCCATGTTGTCGTGCTTGTTGGACTTAAGGTGTTCGGTCACCTCTTTGATACGAGCCGTCAAGATAGACACCTGCGCCTGTGGGCTGCCGACGTCGTTCTTGCTGACCTGAGTCAAAGCAATCGCTTTCGCTTTGTTATCCTTAGTAATCATACTGGTGTATTGTAGCAGGAGGACGGCGCAGTGTCAATGTAGACGCTAGCGACAGAGTACATCATGGGCGCTAGTGATATCGGAAAGTCCCTCGTCTGCACCCTCCTGCACAAAGCCAAGACGTATTATTTCTTTTATGAATCGTCTCTCGTCATCATTGTTTGTCAAGCAACGCGCAAGATTATATGTATCATAGAACGCTGTCTTGATAGCAGGATATGCTTCGGCCAATGCGCTGAGTTCTCCTTTTGCGATATCTGTCATTGCGTAATGTTTTTCGTACAACTTAGCATACAAGCCGCGGACAAGGCCAACCTCAGGTAATACCGCCTCGGCACGAATCAGCGCTGGCGTCGCACTATGGTAGAGATTGACAAAATCAACACCATCCTTAGACTCAAGTAGTGTCGCATCAACCTTTGGAACACGGAGGCGGGCACGGAGATTGTTTGGGTCTCTTGTGTCGTGTGGATCATGGTCAAGAAAGGTATTCCAGAAATCTTCCTCATCCTCATATGGCGAAGTGCGGTCCATTACGCTATCTACCTCTGGCCATCCCCAATGCCTGTTTACCTCGTCTATAGCAGCTATGTCTGCACCTTTGCGCTGTTTTGCTTCTGCAAGCATGAGTGGCTGCACTCTGCCACCAAGCGGCTCATAGCCTTTTATGCGCTCATCAATTGTCGCAGCAATTTCTTCTAACTCCTGCGTCAATCGCTCATACTCATCTGGCTGCCGCTCAGGTGCTTTACCACCAATAATTGTTATTTTACTAAGAAGTTCACCATGATCTATCATATATCAAGTATGACAGTAGTAGGACAATGAGTCAAATCGAGGGGTTTGTTACCACCCCACCCGCACACCATACCGCGCCGTCTGCCCCGGTACCAGCGTTGCAGCGTGAGCTGGGTTATCGGCGAAGGAATTACCGCTGTGCGTTGGCTCAACACAGAGGTATGGGCCCAACTCATCCGTCCAAACCGCCCAGCGAGGTAATTCCTCGCTTTGCAGCGTAATGGTGCGCCGGCCCGTCGCAAGCTGGCGCGTGGGCCCATCAACAAAGATCGTATCGGCGAGCGGCGCAAGGTCGGTGAGCGACTGGCCATCCAGCACGAGTGTGCCATCATACGCAAAATACGGGTGAAAGGCTGGTGCCACGAGGAGCTCCTCCTCGCCAACATTCGCCAGCGTGAGCTGCATTGCAAGCTGGTGCTCCGCCACCATATACACCAAGCGAGACTCCAGCCCAGCATAAGCACCACCCCCCTGCAGCACGAGCTCCACTCGGTCGCTGGTGTGCTCTACCACTTGCCACTGGCTCGTCCGGCCAAAGCCATGCTGCGCCAGGCCACTCGCTCCACCGGGGCCGAAGTTGGGCAGGCAAACATGGCAGCCACCACGCGTTTTGCGCTCGCCATCAGGGGTAGTGAGCTGCTGCAGTGGGTAGAATACATCCCCATGCTCATCGGTCAAGCTGGTGATATACGCACCATCTGTCGTGATAGTTGCAGTGGTTGTGCCAGTGTGTAGCGTGATGTTCATCGGTTGCTCCTTGCTTCTTTATTATTGCTTGTGGCTAATCAACAATCCCAAAATCCTGCAGCTGCTGCGCCTCTGCTACTGGCCAATCAGCAATCGCCGTACGCCGCAGCGCCGCGCAGTACGCCCCCGTGCCAAGCTGCCCGCCAATATCCACCGCCAGGCTGCGAATGTACGTACCACTACTCACCCGCGTGCGAATGACGAGCCGCGGGTACTGATACTCCAGCACCTCCAGCGAGTGAATCGTAATGGTGCGCTCTGGCAACTCCACTTCTTTACCATCGCGCGCGAGTTTATAGGCCCGCTGGCCGTTGATCTTGATGGCGCTAAAGATTGGTGGCCGCTGGCGAATCTCACCAATGAAGTGCTGCAGCACCTTATCGAGCTGCTGACGTGATGGCGGCGTGGTGGGCATCTCGGCATCTTCTGGCACATACGGCGTTATCTCCCCTTCTGGGTCACCCGTGGTACTGGTTTGGCCCAGGATAATCGTCGCTTCGTACGTCTTGTCGAGCTTAGTGTAGCGCATGGCATTGCGGCACTCCGTGCCCGTCACCAGGAGCAAAAGGCCCGTTGCAAAGGGGTCAAGCGTACCACAGTGCCCCACCTTCACCTTCTTGCCAGCCTGCTGGCTCAGCACCCGCCGCACCCGCGCCACCACCCCAAAGCTCGTCATACCAGCCGGCTTGTCGATATGGAGAATGCGATCGTATGATGAATCGGAGGTTTGGTGTGTCATGTGGTTAGTATAGCATGACGGAGCAAAAAACCAGCCGTGGTAGCTGGTTCTCTGGGTGTTTTTATATTGCTAGGGTGGTAACCCCTACTTCTCCGGTACGTGGAATTGCGATGGGTTGGCTTGGTCTTTCTTGGCCTTCGCCTCAGATTGGAGTGCAGCATCGAGCTGGGCCATGGGGTTATCGGCATCAGGGCCAGGCAGCGGTGGCACGCCTGGTGGTAATGGTGGCAAGCTAGAGAAATCTGGCATTGGTGGTAGCGGTGGCAAGGCTGGCCCTTCGGCATCATCAGCTGGCACGGCACGGTGCTTGGCGTCGAGATCGGCCAAGGTTTCTTTGCCGGTTGGCGGCGGAAGGATGTCGTCGTTATGAGCCATCGGCACACGCGGCATGTCATTCACATTCGGGACGGTTGGCTCATGGTCGAGCGCTGCCGTCGCGGCATTAAGCGGCGCTTGGCTGCCTGGTGTGTCGTCGCTGTCGAGGTAACGCCCACCCTTGTGCGAGAGGATGGTCTTGTTGCGGCCATTCTCGCGCTCGCGGCGTTTGTCATCGGCTGCTTGCTTGGTGGTGGCATTGAGCGTGCCACCCAGGCTGGGCTCACTCAGCGGCGTCTCAATGGGCTGGCGCCAGGGCTCGGCACTGCTGTTGCGCCCCGATGAGCGGCGTGGAGCTGGCGTGGGCTCGGGCTGTGGATTATTCTTGGCCAGCTGCTGGGCTAGCTCAGCTTCGTCAGCGTCGGTCTGGCTTAGCTTTTTTTTTCCAGCCTCAGCGTTGTGTGAGATGACGAGTGACTTATCTTTGTTATTTGCCTGAGCAGGCTTCTTGCTGGCCGGCTTGGCAGGCATTGGGCCTGCAGCCAGCTGCTTGGCCTCGGCGAGCTTGGCCGCAATCAGCTGCTGGTCGCCGCCAGCACTCATCAATTGCGCGGCGAGGGTCATAACACGCGAGGTGGTCTTTTCGTTACTAAAGCGCTCGGTGGCCGCTACAATGCCGGTCAAAAAGGCCGTGGCAATATGCTTGTCCAAAAGCGGCTGCTCATCATCCGTATTATCAAAGCCCTGAGCGAGGCTTGCCGCGAGCTCACTATAGCTGCTGGCTTGAGGATCCGTCCAGACGATATTGCCCAGCGTACCTGGCGCATCGATGTGCAGCGCCGCCACTGGTGACTCGCGCAGGATGCGGCCATGCCCCTTGAGCGCTGGGTCAAGGTCATCCTCGCTGCGCACACCGATCGTCACAACAAACTGCACATTGTAATCACCCTGGCTAAATTCCAAATCACTCTGGCTAATCGTTGCGCGATACGGCGTGATGAAAATCTTAACGAGGTCGCCATCGAGCTTGTAGCGCAAATGGTCGGCCTTTTCCTTATCAAGGGCAATGATGAAATCTCGCAGACTATCCACCGTGCTCTCAAAGGTACGCTCTGGCTCCAAAAAGCCCACTGCCGTTGGCACATCCCCACTAAAGACGGCTGTGGCGTGCTTGTCGAGTTTATTAAGCAAAAGCGTCAACCCCAGTGCTGCACTCAGCTCATCTACCGTGGGGTGGGCGTTGACTGCCACCAAAATATTATTACTCTCACCTAGTTTGTCGATGATTTGTTGCCGCACCTTTATCTCGTCCATAGCTCCTACTTTTGCCTTACCCAAAACTCCATCTATCCTACCATAAGTAATTTCGTTTCGTCAATGGCAAGTCGCGATTAACAGAGGTAGCCATGCGAAGTATAGCAAAGAAAAACACCTCTCCCTCGAGGTGTTTTGGTATATGCTCGTGCCTATGCTTTACGCAAGCTTGACGCCAGCGGCCTTGGCAGCCTTGGCAAGCGATGCCTTGCGGCGGCTCGCGGTGTTTTTCTTGAGCAAACCCTTCTTGACGGCTTTGTCAAGCTCGCTCTGGGCCTGGCTCAGGGCGGCAGCGCTTGGCTCGGCGGCGAAGGCCTTAGTGCTGGCCTTGATGGCGCGCTTGGTAGCAATGTTGCGCTGGCGGCGAGTAGCCGTTTGCTTCATGCGTTTGACAGCTGATTTGATGATGGGCATTAATTTCCTCTATCGCTTGTTATTATGGGTTAGTACTACAATCAAGCGCTCATTATAAGGCATGGCGCACGATTTGTAAAGAGCCGGGCCACCACGGGGGCTACTGGCGCTCGCTCTTTTGCGGCCGCAGCAGCACATACCACACTGTCTGTGCTGTAGCCATACATACCTCCTTAGGTTGCGCCACTGTTTGCGATAACGTTATTATACCATATATTCACTAGGCAAGACGTTAGGCTTGATTCATCCTCATACTTATGAAGCATGCTTTAGCGTTACTACACATAACGATTTCCTTGAAATGATTTAAAAAATACGAACGAGATACTAGTTAATGGCCTGTGTGGGTTTCATTTTTTCATAAATCATATTAGCAAACACGAGTAATGGTACGATCATAAGAATCGAGTTAGCTCCCCACCAGAATATCTCAAAGTCTCCGTAGTAGGCCCAGAATGATATCGCCATAAACCCTGCACAGAACGTTAAAGTCAATCCGAACATAAGCACAAGCTCGCCTGCTGCAATTTTTCGATTCATCAAGAACGCGCCTAGAAACACGACCAATGCAGCGGCTACATCGAGCGGAAAGAAAGACCAATTCCATGCTTGCACTATCTCATTGCTGTAGTCTCTGAAGCGTAGATCTTTGGGAAACAAGTCTGTAATTACCATGAACCAGTACAATAAGAGTCCTGCGTCAACTAGAACAAGCAGTGGTTTGAAAAATGCGCGCATGTGGATCAATTCCTTCCGTTAGAGTTGCTGTCTTCAATAGAAGATTACCACAGCTATTCATAGACAGCAATTGTTGTCCTATTGTTTAGTGCAGATTCAATGTTCGTGAGATGAGAGGCTAAGCTCTTTAAGTAACATACATCTATTGCAAACACACCAACCTCAAATTAGTAGAGAGGATATTCGCCTACTACCGCCCCGCCACCGCAAACAAAAAGCTCTCCACTGCATCCCATGGCGGCACGCTCGTCGTCTTCATGTCGGCATCAAGCTGAGCAGCCCGCTGGGTGAGGGTGCGGATGTCGGCCAGCGAGACTTGCCTGGTGAGCGGCTTGGTTTTTTTGACGACGTAGGGGTGGAGTGAGAGCTCGCGCGCAATCTCTGCCTCCCCTGCCTCGCCATAGCATGCAATCGCCGCCAGCTGAGCCCACTGCGCCCAGATGAGCGCCGCAGTTTGGTATGGGTCGTGGCTCAGACGCAGCTCATCCAGGGCAGCGCGCAGGGCTGGACCTCGGCGCTCCACTGCGAGAGTTACAACATCAAAGACTGAGAACTCACGGGCTGGTGGCAATACGGTGGCAATTGCATCATCAGTAACCGTCTCAAGCTGAACCAACGCGTCGATGGCGTGCGCCAGCTGTAGCTGGTCGATCGTCCCGCCATATCCCTTTTCATCCGGCACCAGAGCTCGCTCTACCATACTGCGCACATGCGCTGAGCTCAGCGACACGCCGCATGCATTGGCGAGCTGGCGCAGCCACCGCTCGGCGGCAGGACGCTGGCGGTCGGTCAGTGGATCAGCAGCAATGATAGTCGCGGCTTTGTGCAGTGCTTTGTATGTTTTGGTGCGCTTATCGAGCCCTGGCTCTACCAGCACAAGCGTCGTCTCGTCAGGAATATCATGGGCCCACTGGCCAAGCTGCTCCCAGAGGTCTGGGCGCTCAGACAGGCGTCGCAATACAATAAGCCGCTGCGCTGCAAAGAGCGACACGCCGCGCACCAGCTCAGCTAAGCCCACGGCATCAAGCTGCTGAGTATCAACGTGCTCTGCTGGCACTGGCGCATGCTGAACAATCTTCGCCAGCTCTTGCTCTGCTACGTAGCTATTCTTCCCCACGATGAGATAGAGCATGGGCTACTCCTCCACTTTCACCTGGCACACCGGGCAAATGTGCGTCCCGCGGCCTGCCACGCGAATCTTCATAATCTCTACGTCGGGGTGGCGCGGGCAGGGTTGCCCCTCACGCCGAAACACCTGCGCAAAGGCCAGATAGCTCCCCTTCTTACCTTCAGCATCGACGTAATTGCGGTCGGTGCTGCCACCCTTATCAATACTGAGCTGCAGCACTTGCCGAATATGGGCAAAGAGCGTGGCAAGCTGCTCATCATCCACCATACGCACCCGCGTGGCGGGGTGGAGCTGCGTCATCCATAGCGATTCATCGGCATAGATGTTGCCCACGCCAGCGATGGTGGTTTGGTCGAGGATGGCTGCCTTGATGGTCGTGCCATTGCGCCGGCGAATGCGCGTGATGAACTGCGCCGCTGTGGTGTGTGGATCGAGCGGCTCGGGCCCGACTTTTTGCATAAAGGGCAGCTGCTCCACCTCTGGTGTGGGGTAGAGCTTCATCCAGCCAAATTTGCGCAGGTCATTAAAGTATAAATGCGCGCCATCCGCAAAGGTCAGCGCTACCCGCGTTAAGCGGTCAGGTAGTTCGTGGAGAAAGCTATCGTTTGGGTGGCCACCACCCCAGCGCTCCTCACCAACGAAGAGCAGTTGGCCCGTCATCTTGAGGTGCACCACCAGCGTGTAATTGGTGCTCAGGCGAATCAGCAATACCTTAGCGCGGCGCTCTACCGCCGTGATGGTCGCACCGTGCAGGAAGTGCGCCACCGCTGTGGGGTCGTTGGGGAAGCTCTTGGGTGAGTCATACACCGTGCTTGCCACAACCTGCCTCCCCACCACCAAGCGAGCTAAGCTCGTACGAATCGTCTCAACTTCAGGGAGCTCAGGCATGAAAACACTCCATCGCCCAGACGATAGCCACAAAAAGCGAAAAATAAACCGCCTGCCCCACCAGCATAATATAGCGATGCCACGGCTTGGCAAAGAAGTAGCAGCCAAGAACAATAGCCTGGCACACCAGAGCGCCACTCGTCACCACCCGCACCACCGGATGAGTATTACTCAGCAGGACAAGCACCTCAATGATCGTTATAACCGGTATACAGCCCCAGGCTGCAATGTTATGGACCAAGGTGCGCCGCTGGCTCACGCCAAATGGCACTAATCCCATCACACAAAAATTAAAGCTCACAATAAGAAGGAGTAACTGCACCGCTCGTGGCAATACCGACTGCACAGCCCACAGCGCAAGGCTCAGGCCAGTCAGTGGCAAGAGGATCTTACCCGCAATCACCGTCCTCGTCCGCTGCTCAATATGCATACTGAGCGTCTTGCCAAGCTGCGGCGGTACCATCCATAGTGTGTAGACAAGCAGCACAAGCAAACAACCGGCCATCAGCCCAAGCCACACGGGTGTCATCGCTCCCCCAGTAGCTCCTCAAGCTCGGCCATTGTGCGGCGATTGGCTGTGTGGAGGATGGCACGCATACCAGCGGCTTCGGCCCCAGAGCAGTTGTCCAGCCGGTCGTCGATCATCACACACTGGCCAGGTGGCACGCCGAGTCGATCTGCCGCTAGCTCGAAGGCTTCGCGGCTTGGCTTGGCAACATGCTCGGCATATGAGAGCACCACGGCATCGAAAAGCTCGTGCAGCTCATCAGGAGTAAACAGCCGCTCGATCGTATCGCTCCCCACATTGCTCAGCAACCCCACCTTAATGGCTGGGTAACGCTGGCGCAGCGCGTGAATCATGGCGATCAGCTCACTATTGCGCACATGCACCTGCTCGAGCAACGCCGCTATCTGGGCTGGCGTCTGCCCCGAGAGCCGCGCCACCTCTGTAATAAACTCTTGCCGCGAGATATAGCCATAGTCCGACTGCTTGTTAATATCCTCTAGCTCGGCCCGGCGATCCGGCGGGCACTGCGCCATCAGCACCTCGATGCTCCCACCATAGAGCACACCAAAACAATCAAAAATTACTGCACGAATCATACGCTCGATTATACCATTGGCAATAGAGTGTGGCTAGCATGAGCTCTTCTTCCCTATCACTGCGCCTGATGGGGTATGAAAGCAGATTGTCATAATCTCTTTTAAGCCCAGCACACGAGACCGACATACGAGCAGAATATCGGCCCATATAATGTCCCACTCGACGGGAATATGAAGAGACATAGCATAAGATTACCAAGACTCTACTCGTACCCTAGACATCAGCCACGCAGCGCCTTTTTATTGCGTCTTATCAAACATCGGCGCAAAGCCAGGGATCTGGTTGGCAAAGAGTGCATGAATCTTAGGTACATCGGCCTTCATCGAGCCGGGCGAGCCTTGGCAGCTCGACGTCCAGATGCGCGTCTTCGTCACGCCGCTATCCATCGTCTCGAAGGTGTAGAGCCGCCCACCAGTGGCACACACCCCACGCACGTCGTCGTCATCCACACTGCGCGTGTCTTGGATCTGCGCCTTGCTCAGGGCATACACGAGCTGCTCGTAGGCCTGCTGGTTGTTCTCAAACTCTTTGCGGTCAAGCTGCTTGTCTAAGTAGCCTTGATACACTGTATACGTCCGCTTATTGGGCGAAATCTCGATCTGGTACGAGCGGAAGGTCTCATCTGCCACAATCGGCCCACGCACCGTCCAGCGGACACTGTTGGTTGCATTATGCGCCACCACTTGGTCATAGAAGCTCTCGGCTGATTGCTGCGTGTTGGTGTTATTCGACTCCTGGCGAGTCGCCACCATACGGATGACCGACGCCACCGCTGCCACCACCAACGAAATCACCAAGATAGTGACAATAATCGGAAAAACTTTTGGCCGCTCGCCTTTATACATGAGAGTACAATACCACAAAGCCTACAAAAACTCAATAGATCCGAGAGTATAATGCGGAAAAATCCCTGTGATTACGCCGCGAGATCGAAGCCAAAGTGCTCGGCAATAGATTGCTGTTGTTTGGTGTTTTGCGTGTTCTCGGGAGATAGCACTGCAGCGAGCTTTTGCTCTTGCATCTGCTGCATGAGCTGCATAGCAGGCTCCGACTGCTCAAGACGGCGACCCAGCTCGGCGAGGTTCTTATTCGTCTCGCTCTCAATATTGCGATCAGAGAAAAAGTTCCCATAGCCACTAACAAAACGTGCGAGTGATGGGTCAGCTGCTGCAAGCGCATTATATGCAATATCATCATTTTTGATGCACAGCAAGAACTCCTCTGCCGCAACAGCTCGCACTGCTTCACGTGCCTTGTCGGTATCGAGAATATCGCCATGTGTCTCAGTATTCACTTGGTCTTTGCCCATCACGTACTCACCAGTGTCACCCACGCCAGCTTCCAGCACTTCTGTGGTAACGCGGGTTTCTATGCGCTGCGTGAAGTCACCGTCGCGCGTATCAAGATGCTTACCAATGCCAAGCTTTTCAAACCGCTGCCGCACCTCGGTCTTGGTCTTGCCTAGTTGATTGTCAAATTTCCCTTTCTGGTTGACATGGATCGAGTCGCCAAAGCCATCGATCACATCAAGCGCCGCAAGCCGCGAGTCACCCTCCCCAGCCAAACGATCGGCTGTTGATGCATCAAGCTGATTATACACTTTGCGTGCACTCGTCCGGCGGCCATTTAGCAAGTGATCTCCCTCGTCCTTAGGAGTAAGTGACTCATATTGCTCATCCGGCAAAACACTATCCTCCTCTGCCTTGTCAGGTTCGTCAGTCTTGCTCACGTCCCAGTAGAAGCGATTTATTGCCATCTCATCAGGGTTCTCTCGCTTATGGGCTTGGGGAGTGCCATACAGTGCATTCACCTGCGCGGCAAGGACATCCATCCGCGGGTCGCTATTCTTTGGCGTGGTATCTATTTTTTCGAAGGTAGTGCCGCTGGGCGCGCTGTTGCCGCCAAGGCCGGCGTAGAGACTCTCTGCCGCGGCTTTATTCTTCTTAAGCTGCGCAGAATCTGCCACTTGAGTGATACCATACTTCTCACGAAGTCTTTTTCGTTCGTCTGGTGGAAGCTCGTAATAATTACCAGGTAATTTGTTTGTTGTCTGGGGGTACATCTGGTTTTCTCCGCTTGTAGGGCTGTTGTTATTCGTTTGTTACACAATAGAACCTCCAGCAAGAAAAGTCAAGCTAGCTGCCTGTGTATAGATATGTGTTTTCTCCTCTTTATACTTTATACAGTCGATGAAAAAGAAGTGTATGGGTGTAGAAGATTAGTGACTTTGCTCGCGCGCCGCACCTATGCTGCGCGAACAAGCGTATTATCACCTTGTGGCAGGTCACTACTACCCACGTCTGCTCCGTCTGGTGCAGCACTAATCTGGTTCCAGTCTTCTAAATATGGTGCCACCGTGCGGTCACCACCCTCAATCGGTGTTTCAACCGCCGTAACCAAAGGTGACTTCCCATCATAACAGTCAATAAGGTATTGCATTGTTCCCTGCTCACTCGTTGTTGTCACAACCATCCGAGCTGTTGCATCATCTGGCACAAGACCAGTTGTGCCAAATGTATCACGAGTAAATTGGCATGCATCGGTCACTCGCGCCTCATACGGTTCTCCACCCACATCACAGCAGACCACTCGCCAATCGGCCAGATCCATCGAGCCAAATTCATAATGCTTTAGAGCGCCCATATTACCCGCCGTATCGTACAAAAAGCCATACGTTGGCCCCTTCTTTTCTATTGCGCGCAACTTGTCGAGCCGAGCATCAAGCTTCTCTCGCTCTTTTTTATCCAGGGATTGATCTGCCAATCGACCCTCAATTTCTCTCTCTTCTCTCTGCACCTCTGCTTCAAATAGCTGACGCGCCACTCCTTCGTTCGCTGCCCGCCGCTCCATCTCCGCCTCAGTCAGGGGCTGCAGCTCACCACTTGCCTGAGCCGCTTCGATGATAGCACTGCGCACGGCGTAGTAGCTGGTGGGATATTCGCTATCGACATACACTTCTGCATGCGGGCTGGGCAACTCAGCGCCAGCCCGCTCTCCACCATTATAAAATGATGAATATACTGCTTCGCCTTGTGCCATGCCCAACCTCTATTCTGTTTTGCTTGTGATGGCCCAGATTATACACCACTCCAAGTGATTTGTCTATAGTCTGACCTCTGTTCGGTCGGTGTTCTTAGACCTGTCCCCAATTATCACCAATCGAGACGTCGACTTTGAGCTTGACGCCAAGCTGCGGGTAGATATTTTCCATTGTCTCGCGCAGGATGCGGCCTACCTGCTCGGCGTGAGCACGCGGGCACTCAACCATAATACTGTCGTGAATCTGCACCACCTGCCAACCGAGTGGCTGGCCATCGCCCTGCTGCTCTCCAGCCTGAGCCAGCTTGTCTTCCACCGCCAGCATGGCGAGCTTCATCAGGTCGGCCTCGGTACCTTGGATCGGCATGTTGGCAGCAGCGCGCTCGGCAGCACTGCGCACCGCAAAGTTACGCGACGCAACATCCGGCGTCCAGCGGCGGCGACCAAACAGCGTCTGAACAAAGCCCGCATCGTGCGCTTGCTGGATAGTCTGCGCCATATAGGCTTTGAGCTTCGGCCGAAGGCGATAATACTCATCAATAAAGTGCTGTGCCTCGGCATAGCTCATCTGAGCCGCGGCGGCCAGGCCATGCTGGCTCATCCCATAGAGCACCCCAAAATTCACCACCTTGGCCCGGCGGCGCTGCTCTTTCGTCACGACGTCTATCGGCACACCATAGACCTGGGCGGCGGTGTTCGCGTGGATATCAATATCGGTATTAAAATCGCGAATCATCGCCTCCTCCCCCGACAGCACGGCCGCTAGGCGCAGCTCAAACTGCGAATAGTCGGCATTGACAAACACATTGCCCGGCGCTGGCACAAAGGCATCGCGAACGTGCCGCCCCAGCTCACTGCGAATCGGGATGTTTTGTAAATTTGGGTCGGTACTACTGAGCCGGCCCGTCGCCACCACATCTTGGTTGAAAGTAGTGTGGATATAGCCCGCGTCGTCGGTCAGCTGCGGCAGCGCCTGGACATACGTATTTTGCAGCTTGGTCAGCTCGCGGTAGCGCTCCACGAGCCCAATAATCGGGTGATGCGGCCGGAGCTTATCCAGCTCCTTCTGGCTCGTCGAGTAACCCGTCTTGCCCTTCTTAATACCCGCTGTTGGCAGCTGGAGCTTGACAAAGAGCGCCTCGGCCAGTTGGGCCGGGCTGCCAATATTAAGCTCATACCCCACCATGCCATAAATCTGCTGCTGCAGCTCGGCGATCTCGCTGCTGAGGGTGTGCTGCATCGCCGCAAGTGTGCGGCTATCGAGCCGGATACCGCGCCACTCCATCCGCGCTAGCACAGGAATAAGCGGAAAGTCCATTGTCCGGGCCACCCGGGCAAGCTCGGGCAGCGCATCGAGTGCCTGAGCTTGCTCATCGTACACCGCCCACAGCGCACTAATGGCCAGGCGTGGGTCATCAAGCGACTCCAGCCCTGCGAGATCAGCCAGCGCCCGCGACGTGCGCAGTGGATTGAGCAAGAACGACCCCTGAGCGGTATCATGCTTCACGACTGGCAATTGCTGCACGCCACGAGCCAGCAATTGGTGCAATAATTCCTTGGTGCGATGCCCAACGATTGGCACATGCGGGATAACGTCAATTGCATCACGCCAACTCAGGCGGGCTGCCTTGCCTCGCTCGTGGCTTACCCACACGCCGCCCTCGACCGGCCAGACCAGCAGCTCCTGAGCCATCAGGAAGAGCGCCTTGGCTTGGTGAGCAGGCAGCTCGGTGGCATGCTGCACCACTGGCACATCAGGCGGCTGAGCGTTCTCTGCTGCCTGCATCTGCGGTGGTAATTGGCGCAGCAAACTACGAAACTCCAGCCGCTGCAACATCGCCCGCACCGCTGCTGGGTCGCAGTTATCCATTGCCATCGCTGCTCGGTCGAGCGTCACTGGTGCATCGGTATACAGCCGTGCTAGCTCGCGGCTCATATAGGCCGAATCTTTGCCCTGCTCCAGCTTGCGCCGCAAGGTATCTTTGACCTGCCAGAGATTATCATAGAGGTTGTCAAGTGTGTCGAATTGCTGCAGCAGCTTAACCGCCGTCTTCTCTCCCACGCCTGGCACGCCCGGGATATTATCCGACGCATCGCCCTTGAGGCTCTTGAAGTCGAGGAACTGGCCAATCCGAATACCATAGCGCTGCTCGAAGGCGGGGATGTCGAATTTGTCGATGTTGGTCAAGCCTTTCTTGAGGGCATAGAGGTAGGTATTTTGGTCGAGTATTTGCAGGGCATCGAGGTCGCTCGTAATGAGATACGTCTCGATATCCCCTTCCTGCTCAGCCTGAGCGTCGAGCGTCGCCATAATATCGTCCGCCTCGTAATCATCAAACTCATACAGCGGCCAACCAAAGGCCTGTAAAAGCTCGTGCAACAGTGGTATCTGGGCGTAAAAATCTGGCGGAGCCGGCTTGCGACCAGCCTTGTATTGGTCGTAAATGGCAAGACGGCGGCGGATGTTTGTCTTCGGCTTATCCCACGCCACGCACACGTAGTCTGGCTGGAGGCGCTTGATCAGCTCCAGGCTCAGCGCCGCAAAGCCATACACTCCACCAGTTGGCGTCCCATCAGCCGTCGAAAGGTTGGGCATGGCATAGTACCCACGGTAGAACACACTTTTGCCATCGATAATCACTAGGCGCTTCATCATAGTTCTAGTATAGCATTGGTGCCGTACGGAAACATCCTCGCGCGGCACCTCTACCCTGCTCCCTGCCCTCCAGCTACGGCGTAGGCGGAGTGCGGTGGCGTCGCCGTCGCCACCACCATACTAGCCAGCCAGCTAGTGCGATGAGTAGCAAACACAGGCTAACCAGCAGTGCCGGCACAAAGTTGCTCATCAGCTCAGCTAGCGGACCCTGCGCAGTAAACGCACCCTTTTTCTTCTTCACCGTCATCCGTTTGGTGCCCGGCTTTTTATCTTTCTTGTCGTCCTTTTTCTCTGGTGAAGTAGCCGGTGGTTTTTCGCTAGTGGTTGGAGTGCCACTTTGGTATATCTTGACATAGTCGATAAGGAAGGTCTGGTTGGCAAACTTCTTCGATGAGTCGGGCGGGTGCTCCTCACTCTTCCACTCCACATAATCGTTGAGAATGACATACCACGTATCGTCAAAGACCTGCTTGAATTGATTCGCATCCATGCCCATTTTTGCTGGTTTTTCTGCCGGAACTCGAGTGGTTGGATGACTTTTCTCATCGCCCGCTCGATAGTTATACACCAGCACCGGCTGGTTATCCACGAAGAATCTGACCGTCTCACCATCGTATTCCGTCGCCCAGACATGCCAGTTGTTCGCCAATGTCACTGGGGATGGTATGAGGTTCTCTCGGCTATGCCCTAACCCCTTCGTCTTCCATATTTGTGACGACGGGCTGTGGTAGCAGCGAATATGCGTCGTCGACCATGTGTAGGTCGGCGTCCATGAATACCACTCTAGCATGTCGAGCTCACCATAGGGGTCATTCGCTTGCTTGTTGTTGCTACAGTTGGCAAGCGTCACACTATTGCGCAGCCAAATAGCTGGGCGCGTCCCATTCTCGCCATTCCAGTTAATCTTCGCCCGCACCTCCACGCGGAATGGTTTATGCCCATCGAGCACCCGACCCGACTCCACTCGCCCACTCTGGTAGCGTGTCATCTTGCCAGATGGGCACGGCTCTTGGCTGGCGTTGCTATCGCCCAGTGGCTCAGCCACACTCGACACACAGTGACGCCGGGTCGTAATCTGCAAAGCGCCATTAGTCACCGCAACGTTATTGGTGCTATATGCCAAATGTTCCTTGCCATAATTGTCTTTATTTTGCTGAAGAACCTTCCAATTCGACAGTGGCGCCGTAAACTCCTCGTTATACACCATCTGCCACTGCTGCGCCTGGGCAACCCCACCAAAGATCACCGACACAGCACCCGCAACAAGGATACTCACTACTCCATACATCAGCCCACCTCGTCGCTGCACTATTATTCTCCTCAGTCTGCACACATGTGTGCTTATATACCCATACGTTATGTATAAGTGTACACGTTTTGTCGGATTTTTCAATTATTATAGCATGAGCGGTGTCTTGCAGGATAAAATGCGGCGTTGCGTCGCAAGGCACACCACACCCACATCGCCGCACCTCTACCACTCAATAGCACCCCTTGCTGCGGGCTAAGGGGGGCGCTATTTTGCTATAAAACGTATTGTTTGTGCGAGTGTATAGGTTGGTGTTTTATCACAGACCGTCTGAGGCTTGGGCTTTTTTGACTTGCCCTGCCCACCGCCGTGCTGCTTCGCGCTGTTTCTTCGTTGTGCCACCAACAATCAAGCTACCATCATCCTGCTCGCCCTTCAACCAACTTGCTAAGCACTCCTGCTGCGCTGAGCACACACTACACACCTGCTTTGCAAATTGCACCCTCCGAGCAATATCAGCCTCCCGAGAATACTCTGGTTTGTTTGCATCAGGGCTGGGAACATCGAGGTCAAAGTAAAATGGACCTTTGAGCCGCACGCCGCCAAATCAACCCACTCCGATATATCTGGTACTTTCTCTCCCCGGAGCAGCTGCTCTGCAACATACCGCGCAGGACTTACACCATCGCTCTTCATTCGTTCTCGCATTGCCTGTGTGGCAGGTGTTGGCTTTCTTGGTTGTTCGCGTTTCATAGATGTTTACTCTTTTGCTATAAAAATAACGTTGGCTTCTGCATTATTCCACACCACTGTTATTTTGCCAAGCATAAGCAGAGTAGTGCGCTGCTTATCACCCTACCCCCCATTGCTCAGCGCCGCCGGACGTGCCGCCGCTTGGGTTTGGGTGCGCCCCACTGTTGGCGGTCGGCCTTGGCTGTACCACCCCGTATATTGCCAGTAGGAATGATGCGCTGGTACCCCCGCAGCGCAAAGAGCAAACACTCAGCTGCTACTGGGCACTCAGCACAGTCTTCGCGCCGCTCGGGTTCTAGCCGTTGCCCTGTCTCGGCATCGATACACAGTGCCAAGCGAGCAAAAGCCTGCGGCGCGGGAATGTGCCCAACGTGCCGCCGCTCGGCCATGCACTGCTCCGCCCAGGCGATCCGCACCCGAGGCGTATCATTGGCATGAACAGCGTGGTGCATAGCACCCGTGAGCATCGTGGACTGGCTAGGGAGATCGGCTGGCATAGGACCATCCGTCAGTTGTCTGCGCTGCTGTGCCGTTAAACCAGCACAGATCCCCGACACTCCTTCTCTCACCGCATATGCCGCACACACATCAATCACCGCACAACCAATGCAGCGCCGCAGCGCCAGTACCGTGTCCTCTGGTTTGCCACTAAAATATTCTTCGCTCGTGGCGGGGCTGCAGGCAGCATCGCGCATCCATTGCGGTGGGAGTGCCGCTCCCTTTTGCTGCCGCACCCGCATCCGCAAATAGAAGATGCGCAACGCAAGGTCAGTTGGTGCATAGCGTCGTGGTTGCTCTGGTGGTGGCGATGCCACTGGCTGCTCTTTCATGATATTTTTATTGTATCATTCACTGCACCGCCAACCATAAGCGCTATTATCTGCTATACTAGAGACATGAATCATCCATCTCATCCGATAACAATCCTTGCCTTCGTTGGCCTCTCAGGCGCAGGCAAGAGCGAGGCGGTCAACCATGTGGCACGCCTTGGCATCCCCAAGGTCTATGCCGGCGGTATCCTCTACGACGAAATGCGCCGCCGCGGCATCGCCATCACCCCGCAGTCGCAAGCCGAATTTCGCAAAGCCTGGCGCGAAGAGGCTGGCAAAGACATCATCATCCGTACCGCTGCCGAGCAAATGCAGCGCCTTGCCACCGCTGGGCAGCGCCACATCCTCTTTGACGGCCTCTACTCTTGGACGGAATACAAGTATCTCACCCACCACTTCCCAGGTGAGCTCGTTGTGGCGGCCATCGTTGCGCCCAAACAGCTCCGTCACCGTCGCCTCGCCCAGCGACCCGAGCGGCCCTTTACTGCGCAGGAAGCAATCGCCCGCGATTGGTCGGAGATTGAAGATATCGAGAAGGGCGGCCCCATCGCCATTGCCGACCACTTCATCCCCAACAGCCACAGCCTCACCGAGCTCCACCAGCAGGTCGACGCCCTCTGCCAAGAAATTGGTTGGATGTAAAATACCCCGGTGGGGTATATAAATCATCAGATAATTGACACAATACCCTTCCTCTGCTATAATCCACCCACAAATCACGTGTGTGTAAGGCAAATGCACACTACGATAATAGCCTAATACGAGGAGTCTATGAACAACCAGCCAATGCCCCAGCAGCCTGCCACACCGCAGCCAGCACCACAACCACAACCAGCCGTGCAGCCACAACCGGTGGCCCAACCACAGCCGCAGCCGCAACAGACATACCAATATCAGCAACCCTACCAGCAGCCAGTTGCACCAGTGCCACAGCCAGCTATTCAGCCGCAGCCAACACCATATGCCTATCCTCCTGTTCATTATGACAACCCTGGTGAGACGCTCGGTGTCATTGGATGCGTCTTGAACTTCTTTGGCATCTCTATCGGTGGTATTCTCCTTGGTATTATTTCGCGCAATAAGTCTAAGGAGGCCGGTATGTCTACAACGTGGGGTAGCGTTAGCCTGGGCTGGGGCATCTTTGGGTCAGTCTGCTGGTGTCTTTTCTGGCTTTTCTGGATACTTGTATTTGTTGGTGTGTTGTCCACGCCATCTTGGTGGTACTATTATTACTACTAAGCCACTTACTTCGATATAAAAATACCCAGCATACTACTGGGTATTTTTATGTAAAGTATTTTGGGAGTACCTTCTGCATTTTTAGGGCTTTCGTATTCACCCCTCTACACTCATGATCTCTACTTCTTGGTAGCGATAGTTAGGAGTGGGTATTCGAGAGGTTTGTGCCCTCACAGCAAAGTACACCGGCAAACCCATTTACTAAATAGTCGGCATACTCATTATATGCCGACTATTTATGTGTGCTATCCCCTACTGCTGCAAATACTCGTATAGCTTCTTGGCATCCTTGTGTTTGCGCAGCTTGGCCAGGGCCTTGGCCTCAATCTGGCGGATGCGCTCGCGCGTCACGGCAAACTCCTGCCCAACTTCCTCCAGCGTGTGGCTCTTGCCATTCTCTAGGCCAAAGCGCATTTTGATAATCTTCTGTTCGCGATCACTCAAGGTGGAGAGAATGTCTTGCACCTGCTCCTTGAGAAGCTGGTTGGAGGCTGATTCTTCAGGGCTGACTGTATCTTCATCCTCGATAAAGTCCCCCAGCACCGACTCCTCCGAGTCGTCACCATCGCGCCCCACACCAGCGTCCAAGCTGCTGATGTCTTGCTTGATCTTCATCACATATTCGACCTTATCCGGCTCCATGTCGAGCTCTTTGGCTAGCTCAGTAATGGTTGGCTCGCGGTTGAGGTCCTGGGTGAGGCGGCGCTGGGTGCGCAGCAGTTTATTGATCGTCTCCACCATGTGGACGGGGATGCGAATGGTGCGCGCTTGGTCGGCAATCGCACGGGTAATCGCCTGGCGAATCCACCAGGTGGCATAGGTGCTAAACTTAAAGCCCTTGTCTGGGTCAAACTTCTCCACCGCCCGCAGTAGCCCCGTGTGCCCTTCTTGGATAAGATCAAGAAAATCAAGGCCACGACCGCTATACCGCTTGGCAATGCTTACCACCAGTCGCATATTAGCCTCGGCCATTTTGTCTTTGGCGCGCTTATCGCCCTGCTTGATGCGATAAGCGAGATCCACCTCTTCATCAGCACTGAGCAGCGGGATTTTGCCGATCTCGCGCAGGTGCAGCCGCACCGAGTCGTCGCTAATGTCATCAAAGTATTGGTTGCTGTTGAGAATCTCCTCCGGCGTGTCTTCTTCCTCAAGCGCCGCGAGGTCGGGCTCCATATCGTCGACGGCTGGATCCATCATCGGTGGCTGGGCATCGGGTGGCGCTGCCTGAGCTGTGGTTGCTGGTTTTTTTTGCTTGGTATCCTTATCGTCGGTTGCCACGCGCTATCTCCTTGATTAATTGGTTCAGTTGCTGGCGCAAAGCGGCGGCGGCAGTCGTATCGCCGCTCTCTTCTGCTTGGCGCAGTTGGGTGGTGAGATGATGTTTGTGTTGCTGCTTGTGTTCGGTTTCGATTTGCCGCAAAAGCCTGGCGGTCTCGTAGTAGCGATCGGTCTCGCTCCACGCACCATACCGAGCGTCGGCACGTACCCGCACCATTGTAATATACTCGTCAAAATTTTGCAATGCTGGCGGCGTGGTAGTGAGAGGCTGTGAGTGGTGCGCTGCATAGTACTGAGCCAAAGCCTGGCGCGCCTCCCCCGCAAAGAGCTGTGGATCAATCCGCCCAAATAATTCTTGGCTTGGCCCATCCAGCATCGCCAGCGCAAGCGCATCGTCCTGCGAGAGATAGCGATTGCTTGGCGCGGTCGCTGCCGCCTTAACGGCCTTGCGGATGGGTGCAGACGGTGCGGTTTGCTGCGCCTTGGCCTGGACGGCCTGCACACTCGAGCCCACCGCCTGAGCAATCTGCCGCTGGTAGTGCTCGCGCTCCACCGGGTCACCCAAGCGATTAACAAGTGCCAGCCCAACCGTCGTAAACTGCCGCTTACCCGCTGCCGTGGCAAGGTCAAGCTGCTGCCGATACTGCGCCAGGAGCCAATCCACCGCTGGCTGAGCCGCCGCTATCGCCTGCTGCCAGGCCGCCACCCCCTGCTGCTGGATGAGTTCATCAGGGTCTTTTGCCTCCGCCGGCAGCGACACCACCTTTAGCTCTACCCCCGCTTGGGCAGCCAGGCCAATCGCTCGCTCTGTGGCCGCCTGCCCGGCTTTATCACCATCAAAGCTCAGGCGGATGTCCCCGGCCAGCCGCTTGAGCGCCCGAATATGCTGCTCCGTCATAGCAGTGCCCGCCGTTGCCACCACCGCTGCTTCGCCCGCCTGATGGCTGCTGATCACATCCATATTGCCCTCGACAATCACCGCATAGCCCTGGGCCCGAATCGCCTGCTTGGCCTGCATTAAACCAAAGACATGCCGGCCTTTATCATAAAGCAGTGTCTGGGGTGTATTGAGGTACTTTGGTGCATTGGGCACATCAGCAATCAGGCGCGCCGTAAAACCAATCACCTGCCCGCTCGCATCCATCAACGGCACCATCATTCGCCCGCGAAAGAGGTCACCGTCGTAGCGGTTCACCAGACCCGCCTCACGCAGCTCCGCCAGCGAAAAGCCTTTTTTCTTAAGATACGTTACCAGAGCATGACCATCGCGCGGCGCATAGCCAATCTGAAACTGCTGGACAATCGCCTTGCTGAGCCGCCGCGTCCGAAACACATACGCCAGCGCATCCTGGCTCCGCACCAAACAATGCTGATAAAAATTCGCCGCTAGCCGATGCGCCTCGAGCAGCCGCTGCTTGCGCCGCGCTAGGTCGCGATTACCCTTCTGCTCATACAGCGAAAGATCCACCCCCGCCTTGCGCGCCAGCAGCTCCAGTGCCTGGCGAAAGTCCAACCCCTCTACTTCCATAATAAAGCTAAAGACATCACCGCCCCGCCCGCTACTAAAATCATGCCAAATATTCTTCTCGGGGCTCACAAAAAAGCTCGGCGTCCGCTCACTGGTAAAGGGACTCAAACCTTTGTAACTCCGCCCCGCCCGCTTAAGCTGCACATACTCGCCCACCACATCCTCTATGTTTAAGCGCGCTCGCACCTCTTCTTTGGCATCCATAGGTATAGTATAGCGCATCGAGCATAGACCAATCGAACTGTGCCTGTCCTCTTTTGTTTTACCATCCTCTCACCAAGCTTGCTGTATCCACGCCACGCTGGACCTTGTCAGTACGTTAGTTGCATCACGTATCTTTAATGAGCTAGAAAAACTTCGTGTGGTATAGAAAATACACCTGTCTCTTACTACAAAACATGAGATATTTTTATATAGTCTATAGGGGTATAGAGTATATAGTATAGAGGGGTATATACTATATATAATTCATCCATCTGACCTCTGTTAGAGATTATGCTCTTTACCTCTGTTAGTGGTTGTGTTTAAATGGTATTATAGTAACTATGAATCCACAGCAACCATACACTCCCCAACCGAATGGTTCGGCACCGCAGCCCGAGCAACAGCCCCCGCAGCCCAATACGCCGGCAGCTGCTCCGTATGTCCCTTACTATGCTACCCAAGCGGCGTCACACGGTGCGCAGGATTATGGCTATGGTGCATATAATCCGGCAACGCAGAGCCAACCAACTCAGCCACCGTATCAAGAGCAGCCCACTCCTTCATCACCGCAGCCCCAGGCTGCGCCCTACCAGCCGTATCAGCCATCACACAACCAACCAGCTAGCCAACCAGCCGCGAGCTATGGCGCAGGCCAGTCATACCACTACGCGCCGCAGCCCGAGCAACAGCCCGGCCAACCCTCTCAGCAGCCACCAGCTACGGCACCCCAACCAACTAACCAACCCAGTTCACACACTAGCGCAGACCCATCACAAAATTATGCGAGCACCTACCCAAGCCCTAGTCAACCCGCCGCACAACCCTACCAGCCACAATCGGGTGGCTACAATGGCCAGGCCTATGCCAACCCGCAGCAGCCGCTTGGCGCCACTGCCATGGCTGCTACCGGCGCAGACCTTGGCGCAGCAAGCGAGCCAGACACCTCCTTCCCGGTAGACTACCTCAACGAGATTGCACCCAAGCAACAACCAGTGCAGATGAACCGCTTTGCAGTGTTTGGGCTAATCGGCGGTGTGCTTTTGCTTGCCTTCGCCATTGTCATGATGATGGTCAATAGCCAACCCAACTACACCAAGCAAGCCCAGAGCACCCTGGCGCGCATCGAGACCTTGCAAGCAGCCACTAAGGAGCAGCAGTCACGCCTGACGGAGAATGAGCTCTCGAGTATGAACACTACACTCACCACCTCGCTGGGTAGTATGGGGACAGAACTCAAGTCGTCGCTCAAGGATGCGAAGATCAAGACTGAGCTAGTCGGTGATGCCAAAAAGACCGAAAAAGCCTACTCCGACAAACTCTCCAAAACGCTCGAAGATGCTTACCTGACTGGCGCGCTCGACCGCGTCTATGCACGCGAAATGAGCTACCAGCTATCCATCCTCAAGAGTTACCTCCAAAAGCTCAAAACCGCCAGCGGCAACCGCAAAGCCATCGCCGACTACGTTGCCACCAACAGCAAAACACTCGACGCCGCCACTAAGTCGTTTAGCAACTTTACCTCGACGAAGTAGCGACATACGCTACCCTATCGACAAAGCTCGCCTCTCTGGCGGGCTTTTGCTGTATTAGGTATTCTGTTTGTATATAACTTTACGGAGCGGTTTTTTCTCCGCAGGGCACTGGATGATGCTGGTGTTTTATATGTGCCGATTGTCACGTTTCTCTAGCCGCTCTTCTTTGGGCTATTATAAATTTAAATACGAGAAGCCCCGCAGCGCTAATTCTCTTCTGTTATTCCATTTGGTAGAGTGTATTTTAGGTATCAGAAGATCGAAGTTTGGGAGTAGCCAGCATTTTACAGTGTTTTATCGAAACATACGTCCTACTCCGTCACCAGCCGGTAGCTGAGCCGCGCCAAGTCGATCACTTCATCATTGCTCAGCTGGCCACTGCAAATAACGGTGATCCAATGCTTTTTGTTGAGATGGTAGCCCGGCTGGACCGACTCATACCGTTCGCGCAAGGTGCGGGCTAGCTGCGGGTCGCACTTGAGGCTCACCCTTAGCGGCTGCGACCCTTCGGCAATAAGCGCAAACATCTTCTCCTGCTGGCCAGGCACATCCTTATGCCCTACCTTGTACACCGCGATATCGTCCCCAAAGGGATAGTCGAGCCACGCTCCGGGCAGGCTGAGCAAAAATTCTTCGAGCTGCTTGTGTGTCATAGCACTATAATACTACACCCACTTATGCCGCACAAAATACCCCACCATCGCTAGCGGTATGAGGACAATCAGGCCAATCATCAGCCAAAAGGCGACATCGCTGCGAAACGGCAACTGCACGAAGTTCATCCCGCCGAGGCCCGTCAAGAACGAGACCGGCATAAAGACAGTGGCAACCAAGGTCAGGCGCTTCATCACACTGTTCATGCGGTTAGATACCACCGAGAGGTACATATCAAGCGCGCTGGTGAGAAGGTCACGCATCGTATCGATGAGCTCGTGAACGCGCCAGGCGTAGTCGTAACTATCGCGCACATACACCGCGCATTTTTTATCAAACAAAGCATAGCGGCCGTTACTGAGACCATTGAGCACATTCATCAAGGGGAGCACCACCTTGCGCAAGTCGGCTAACTGACGCTTGTACACAAAGAGTTGCTGGAGCTGCCGATTGTCTGGGGTGCGAATCATCGTATCTTCCAGCTGGTCGGTCACATCGTCGATATGGTTGAGCAGCGGCATAAATTGCTCAATAGAAAACTGGGCAATAGTCGCCAGAATAAGCGATGGCGTCGTGTGACTGGGCCGCAGCGCGGTAATGCGCTGAACGAGCTCATCGTCTAGCTTGCCCTGGTGCAGCGTAATAATCTCGGTTTTACTGAGCAAAATGGTAATGGTATGGTACTTCACATTGTGCCGACTGACGTATGGTATATCCAGCGTGAGCAGCAGCCACGCCTCCCCTTCTATCGCCTGTGGCAGCCAGCGATGCTCGCGCACCATGCGGGCCTGCAGCTCAGGCAGGTGCAGTTCGCTTAGCAGCGCCCGCCGCTGCTCGGCTGTGTCAATCGTGATATCGCGCCACAGCTCGGGCATTACAGAGCGACCTTTTGCAGATAATAGCGCAGCTCCATAATGCTACCGCGGATGTCCTCCAGCGCGCGGTGATCTTCTGGCTTAGCAAATTTCTTGCCGTATTTACCCTCCATCACCACCTTCCAGGCGCTCACATCCAGCATGCGGTAGTGCAGGCGCTGTGCCAGCTGCGGCCACCAGTGATCAATAAAGCGGCGATCTTGGTGGATGGAGTTTCCCGCGAGCAATATCCGCCCCTCGCCTGCACACTGCGCATCGCAAAACGCCAGCAGCTCTTGCTCGACCTCTGCCAGTGGCTTGCCCTGTGCATTCTGCTCCTCGAGCCCGCGCCGCGCCGCCGGGTGCTGATCCCAAAAGCTAGCGTTGCCATCTAAGAGGCGTTTGAGCTTAGCCGCATCATGGCGCACCACCCCTTCATACGTTGCAATCTCAGCGAAGTCCCAGTCCGTCACAATCGCCGCTACCTCTAGTATCTCATCTGTAGTAGGGTCCAGCCCCGTCATCTCTAGGTCTACCCACAAAATCCGTTTTGGTTTGAAGCTTGGTTTCATGCTTCTAGTATACTACATGTCCACCGTATAGCGCTCATCCTTAGCTATTACTGTTATAAGCATAAGCTTTACTGGTATGCAAATTGGTGTACTACTTTTTTGTTCAGGTGTTTTTGCTTCCCTTCCCGCCTGCTTATTCTAGGATCTAATTATGAGGTAAATCGTCTCCCCTACCCCTGTTATTTCCGAATGGTTCACTATTGTGTTCAGGCTACGTAGATGTTTGGGTAGTGCGCAAATTTATTATTCACCATAGAAAAACCACACCCTGAGTGGGTGTGGTTGATCGCCCTGAGGCTTCTCGCCTGCTTAGTCTTTTTTCTTGTCCAAGCGGTCGAGCTTGAGAAAGTGGATGATCAGGTAGATGACAAATGCTGTGGCAATCAAGGTGATCAGCGAGCTCACGAAGGCTCCCCACGCGAAGTCAGCGCTGCGCCCAGCAATCTCAATATGCGCGCTGGCAGCCTCGAGGCCCTTCTGCGACCCCACGATGAACTGCACCACTGGGCTAATGAAACCTTGTACTAATTTTTTGACCGTGTCACCGGCAGCGGTACCAATCGCCAAACCGACGGCCAGGCCAACCACGCCCTGCTCGCGAATAAACTCAGCAAAGCCGCCAATGTGGCTGTTCTTCATTTTCTGCTCTAGAGCTTGGGCAGCAGCTGCAGCCTCTTGAGCAGCCTTGCGTGGGGTGCGGCGTGCAGCAGGCTTCTTTGCAGCAGCTGCTTTGGTTTTGGTTGTTGTTCGTTCTGCCATAGGTTCTCCTTATTAACCATTTATTTTATTAAATTATAGCATATTCTGCATTAATTGCTAGCGCTCTTGTGTTGGTGGTGTTCTATGGTGTGAGGACTTCGCTAACCTCTCCTTAATCTTCTTTTTGTCTCGCTCGGCAGCTGCAATCTTCTTTATGAGCGTCTTCCTAAACCCACGCGACAGCACTGGCTCACGCGTCAGCACCCGTCCTATGCTCGCTAAGAAATTATCATTATTAGGCGGTAATTCAAACATTCCATTATACTCTTCTACAGCTTCGGATGCCTTCTTGGGGTCACTCTCAACTTTTGCAATCTTGCGTAGTAGATCCCCTTTGAAGAACCGACTTTCCGAAGTGTCATCGGGCAGCAGGCTTGCTTTGATTACATCCGCCAAGGCTAGGGCGCTCTCTCCCATATGTCGCGCAACGAGCTGTGAGCACAGTGATTTTGCATGCTCAAGCTTGTTGCGTGGGTCGATGTCTGGGTAGATACCAGCAAATTGATCAATAATATCCTCACTCGCAGCAACTGGATCGGGGTTATTGCCAAGTGTATTAATAATCACATTATGGTACAGGCGCAGCATTTCGCGGCCCGGCACTGATGGCATGGTAATGAGCTGCAGCTGGCTATGGAGCAGATACTCATACTCATCGTCGTCTCGATGGCGGCTATCTTTGTCAAAGCTTAGCCAGAACCGATCTCTTATGAACTTTTGGCGCTTACCTGGATCGTCTATATCGACTTTTCGTAATAATTCACTAGTCTGCAAGGTATTAATCGCGCGCAGCTCACCACGCCATAATTGGTCAAGCGGGTCTTCACCACCAACCGCCTTGGTCGTTTCTTGGTAAAACTCCTTGGTTGCAACATCGAGCAAAAACGAGCGCTTACTGCCACTCGTGCGGTCAAACAACATAACCACTGCGTGTTGGTTAACATACCCAACGTAATGCTCCACCCCTATTTGATCCAGGCACTCCGATGCCACAATGGTATAGCCATAGCAATTAGCCTTCTCGCGTTGCGTAAGGAGTTCTGCGGTCAACAGTGGCGTTGCCTCATCCATGTCTTCGAATTCAAGTGTCTGCCGCACCAAGTGCCCCACCAAAACTGCTGCATTAGTGGCGTCATCGAAGGTCAGTGGCGACTGCTCGTAGGCTGTACCGATGATCTTGAGCTGCTTTGAGTCAAGCAAGCGCTCGCGGCCAATCTCGATATTTTTTGCCGCAATACGATGCTTTGGCGTCATAAGCTCTGCCGCCAGTGGCTCATGCAAAGCAGATGGGTTGGTACGTGGCGTACGCTCACCCACTACAACCGCTCCGGCGCTTCGATACCGAGCAGAGCAAGGCCAGCAGCCAGGGTGTCACGGTAGCGCTGCACCAGGCTCAGGCGCTCGGCCTGGCGAGGGCTACCAACGACACGGTTTTTCTCGTAGAAGCGGTTAAATTCTTGGGCAAGCTCATAGAGGTAGTGGCAGATGCCATGCACAAGATACTCGCGGGCAGCCTTCTCAACGACCTCTGGATATTCGCTCAGCTTGCGCAGGAGCAGGCGCTCGTCATCAGTGCAATCGGTCGGCTCGGCAGGCTCGGCACTCGCCTTGGCTAGGATGCTACAGGCCCGAGCATGGGCATATTGAATGTAGGGGCCAGAATTGCCCTGCAGGCTCACCGTCTCATCCATATCAAAGGCGATATCGTTGCCCATGCGATACTTCGCAAAGGCATATTTGATCGCCCCTAAGGCCACCTGGCGCTGCACCACTGGGTCTGTGGTGAGGTTTGCCACACGCTCCTGAACGATGGTGAGCACATCGGCCGCTCGCGCCACATTACCCAGGCGCGAACTCATCTTGCTGCCATCACCAAAGCGCACCGTGCCATTGGTCAGGTGGGTCATCCGCCCAGCTAGCTCAGGCCGGAAGAGCTCAGCCGCAGCATACACCACGCGCATATACTCCTTTTGGTCGTTGCCAGTGATGAGAATCCGGTGGTCGAAGTGGTAGTCTTCCACCTCCTTCCAGATAACGCCAATGTCCTTTGTCTCGTACGTTGGCAGGCCATTGGACGTGACGAAGACGCGGGTGTGCAGGTGCTTAGCAGGGTCACCGACGAAGACCACTGCCCCCTCAGAACGCTGCAAATTCCCCCGCTCCAGCTGCTCGTGCACCACAGCCAGGCCAATCGGTGCGGTGCTACTCTCGGGAATATAATCGAGATGATCGACCTGAATCATCGCATAGAAGGCATCGAAGTAATCCAAACTCCACTGGCGCGTCGTCCAATAGATCTGAGCGAGCGGCGTATTATGCTCATCATGCTCATGGTAGCTGTAGACGAGCTTGTTAAACTCAATAATCTCCTGCTTCGCCGTCTCGTTCTCTTCGTACGCTTTAGCACCGATCACATAGGCCTGGCTAATCCACCGCGCCCGAGCAAAGACATCGCTCTCTACCTCTGTTAACTTCTCTGGCAGCTCACCACCTAGCGTGTGGCGCATTCCCCACAAGCACTTAGCAACGTGCAGGCCGACATCACCACCAAAGCTGGCACGGTCTACCGACGCGCCAACCGACTCGATGATCCGCGCCAATATATCGCCATACACTGTCTGATACAAGTGGCCAGTGTGCAGCTCCTTAAAGGCGTTGGGGCAGCTATATTCCAGCGTATAGCGCATGCCGCCATAGACCTGCTGCGGTGTGGTATTGGCCGCCTGCCACAGTGCTGCGTCGCTCAGGCGGAGATTGATAAAGCCCGGGCCCGCCACGCTCACGTCAGAAAACTGGCCAGTCTGGCGCAGCACCGCCGCTACCTCCTCGGCAATCTCGCGTGGTTTCTTACCCAGTGGCTTGGCAAGCTTGAGTGCGACGTTGGTCGCAAAATCACCAAACGTCGGCTCTGGCCGCGTCAGCTCCACCGGCGGTGTTTGTTGATAAAGAGTATATACTGCATCACGAATCGTCTGTTCCATGATTATAGTATACAACAGATACGCCGCAAGAATAGCGTAAGCACAGCGAGAAGATTACGCCTTACCCTTCTGCATCCGTTTCTGCCGCTTGAGCGCCGCCTGCACTAAACCAGCAAAGAGGGGATGAGCTCGGAATGGCCGCGAGGTAAACTCTGGATGAGCCTGAGTCGCAACGAAGTAGTCGCAGGTCGGTGCCTCGACGAACTCCACCAGCCTGCCATCGGGTGACGTACCCGACACAACGATTCCGCCCGCATTAATGGCAGCGAGATGCGCTTGATTCACCTCATAGCGGTGGCGATGACGCTCCACGACCTCTGTTGTGCCATATGTTTTGGCAGTGCGTGAGCTAGCCTGCAGCACCGCCGGGTAGTTGCCCAGACGCATCGTTCCGCCAGTCGATTGCTTGCCCTGCTGGCCAGGCATGAGATAGATAACGGCATCATCTGGCGCGGCACCACACTCCGCACTGCCAGCCTGAGCCAGACCACCGCGGCGGGCAGCAGCAATCACCGCCACCTGCATCCCCAGGCATATGCCAAGATACGGCACGTTGTGCTGCAAGCAGTAACTCGCCGCCGCAATCTTCCCTTCTACCCCGCGCTTGCCAAAGCCACCAGGCACCACCACAGCATCCACAGCGCTGAGCGCTGCGTCGGTCACTGTCTCGGCATTGATCCACTGGATGGTCACCTCGCTGCGGTGCGCCCAGGCCGCTGCTTTGAGCGCCTCAGTGATAGAGAGATAGGTATCGGCATTATCAACATATTTCGCCACGAGACCAATCGTCAGCCGCTGGCGGTAGGTCTGGCTGTCATGCCGGACGAGCTGCTGCCAACGTGTCATATCTGGCGCCGTATCATTACCGGTAAAGCTCGCCAGCACCGGGCCCAATTCACGCGCTACCATCAGGGGTACCTTGTAGACCGTATCGACATTTGGCATCATAATGATCCCCTCTGGCCGCACTCCACTGGCAATGGCAATCTTATCCGCCACACCACGCGGCGGCGCGATGCTGCCCTCGGTGCGAACCGCCACCACATCGGGCATAATGCCAAAGCCACGCAGGTCGGCCATGGCATTCTGGGCTGGCTTGGTCTTGTACTCCTGGCTCGTCACAAGAAACGGCACATACACCACATGGACGAAGAGACAGTGCTCGCGCCCCACCTCGAGCGAGAATTCGCGGATCGCCTCAACGAAGCTCAGCCCCTCATAATCTCCCACCGTACCACCAATCTCCACAATGTGCACCTGCCCTGCCGCCGCTTGGTGGATGGCTCGCTTGATCGCTTGGGTGAGGTGCGGCACCAGTTGCACCGTCTGGCCGCCAAACTTCCCCGCCCGCTCATCGGCGATCAAGTCACGCAGCAGCCGCCCCGCCAGCGTAGCATTGCGCTGGGTCAGCTCAAGGTCTAAGAAGCGCTCGTAGTGGCCAAGGTCGAGATCGGTCTCCGCCCCATCTTTGGTCACGAAGCACTCGCCATGCTCCTTGGGGTTAAGCAGCCCAGCATCGACGTTGAGGTACGGGTCGCACTTTTGCACTGAGACAGATAAGCCCTTGGCCTGCAGCACCGCACCAATACTGGCCGCCGTGATGCCCTTACCCACCCCAGAGAGTACCCCACCGGTGACAAAAATATACGTTGGTTGGTGTGTCTGTGTCATACAATCTCCCTCTCGCGTTCTATTGTAGCATGTATCCATAAGCAGTATATCAGCAAAAAACCAGCCTGGTAGCTGGCTTCTGCTGGTTATCGATGAGCGCCACCTATTGGCAGCCCTCGCACATCGTTAGCTCCGCTGGGTCTGGCATGATAACAGGGGTGCCACTCGCTGCTGCTTGGTCAATGGCAACCTGCTGAGCAGCCAGCAGTGCCTGCTCGATAGCATCAAGCTTTTCCTCCAGCGTCATGTCGTCCGTCAGCTGAGGCTTGGTAGTCTGCGCCTGCGTGGTGGTTGTCGTTGTTGTATCTGTGATTGGTGTTATTGTTGCTGTGGTTTGTGTCATAATAATTTCTCCCGACCCGTTGTGGTTATAATGTCTATTGTACGCTATATATAGCGTTTTATGCAAGGTAATGCACCCAATTTTCTGTTGTAGAATTATCATCCAGCTGGCCAATTGGTGCAACATACCACTGCGGCTGGGCACACTGCGGGCGAAAATTTCCCAGCTTAGCCGTATATGCCTCGGTAATAGCCGCGATCTCATCCTCGCGGGCTTCGCGCACTGTGGTGTGGAGATAGACGGCCTGCTTGGCGTCATTCCACACCACAAACTCTGCCCGCCCAGTGCGAAAGGCGTTGTGTGAGTGACGTGCCTCACGATCAGACAGCCAGGCGATTGCATTGCCCACCCGCACAAAGTGCAGTGGCGTCACCAGCGGCGTGCGGTCGCGATTAACGGTGGCCAGCGCACCAACTGGCACCGTGTCGAGGATGGTTTTCGTGAGGGTATTCATGATGGCTATATTCCTTTCGTATCTAATTTGCGAATATTGTTTGTTGTATCAGTGGGCCGCTCTCACTTCATTGCCAGACAAGAAAATATCTGGAGGCCAGCGACCAAACAAGCGGAAGAGCTCTGCTGTATACTCTGGCCGGAACATTTTCGGTCTGGTGATGGAGTGAGAGCTCCCGTAAGACCGGTAGACTGGTAAGGTCTTTCTGTTTTGCCAATATCTACTACTTCGTCGTATTCACCTCATAACTCGTATTGGTGCTTTCGAAGAAGTTCACCAGCTCCAGCGTGTCGTTGGCGGCGGCCATCCACTTGGCTGGGTTGGTGACGTTGTATTCCGGTTCAAAGCCCAGCTCTTCCAGTCGCCGGTCGGTCATATACATCACGTATTGGTTGACGTAGTCGGCGTTCAGTCCCAGAATGCCGCGCGGCAGCATGTCTTTGTTATACGCCTTCTCGAGCTCAACGGCTTCGAGAATCAAGCTGCGGATTTCCTCAGCAAACTCCTCGGTCTGCAAGTCCGGGTTTTCGTGCAGAATCGTCAGCAGCAGGTTAATGCCAAACTCCAGGTGCAGGTTTTCGTCCTTCGTCACCCAGTCGAGCAGTGTGCCGACGTTGCGCAGCAGATTGCGGCGGCGGAAGCTCATCCCCACCATAAAGCCGCTATAGAACCAAATCCCTTCCAGCACGATGTTATAGGCCACCAGGTTGCGCACAAAATCCTTCTTGCCCTCCAGCGTCGTCACATCTGGGCGCTCCTCCATCATGCGCGTGACGTATTTGGTCTGGAAGGCAGCTTTATCGGCCAGGGACTTTTTACCCCAGCCCGCCGCATAAATTTCCTCGCGGTCAAACGGGAAGGTCTCGATAATATATTCGAAGGTCATAAAGTGATTGGCCTCTTCCCACATCTGCTTCGAAAGATACAGGTGGCACTCAGCGGCGTTGACGCAGGGGTAAATACCAAAGGCCAGCGATTTATTAATCAGCAGCTCGTTGGGGTTAAGGTAGCTAATCACCGTCTTCAGGGCGTGCTTTTCATCCTCGCTCAGCTTTTCAAAATCCGCCAAATCCTGGCTCAATTGCACCTCATTGGGGAACCACGTGTTGGCCACCGCTTGGTTGTACAAGCGGTACGCCCAGTCATAGCGCACCGGCTTGAGCTGCAAGCCATCGCGTACGCCTGATCCTAAAATGCCCATATGTTACCTCCTTTTGTTTTGTCAAAAACTAGTTAATTATATTATCCAGGCTTATATTTCTTGCCGCATATCTGCTGGGTGATGCTGTACTACAGAGCTGTTATCTGGCTGGCTTGATTTTTTCTCTGTTTGCGGTACTGGGAAGAGTGGTGGGTTCAGGCCGGCATCAAGGGTATATTGTATACAACACGTTGGTTCTGTGTGGTCTGCCCCTGTAGTTGCTGCAACACCAACACCATGGCTCACACTCAAGGTGGCCAATTTGGCTCGCTCTGAGAGCGGCAAATCAGCAAAGTCTATCATATCTCGCTCGCTTCTCACCCCTGTTTCTGACGCCTTTCTTTCATGTGCCATATTATTCCTTCTCCTTCCCCTCCTCCTGCTTCTTGCGTGCGTGGTAAAAACCACCAAAGCCCACGCGCTTGGCGTCTTGGTGGAGTTTTTGTTCGGTTTTGTTGGCGCGAATGGAGACTTGCTCGGACTGGTGGCGTGGCTTCACGTGCAAATAATACGTCGTTTTCAGGCCGCGGCGCCAGGCTTCGCTGTAGATCGTAATATACTCCTCGATGTTGCGCGATTCTAGGTACATATTGCGGCTAATCGCTTGATCCACCCACTTCTGCGCTCGGGCCGCCACCTCGATAAAGGCGTATGGGCTGAGCTGGAAGCTCGTCTTATACACATCGCGCACCGCCTGAGGGATCTGCTCCATGTGCTGGATGTCGCCTTGGGTGGTGAGTAGCTCGTCCTTGAGCTCCTCCCACAGGCCGAGTGCTTTGAGCTTGCGCACCAGGTTGGCATTGACCTCGAGGAACTTGCCATTGAGCGTACTGCGGCTAAAGATCTGGCTAAATTGCGGGTCGATCCCTGGAGTGGTGCCCGTCACGTGCGAGATATTGGCGGTGGGAGCGATGGCCATAAGCGTGGCATTGCGCATGCCGCGTTTCACCTTGGGGCGCAGCGCCTCCCAGTCGAGGCGGCGAGTCGTGTTAATTGCTACTGCCTCACCCCGCTGCGCGCCAAGCCGGTCGATCGTGTCGATAGGCAATTCCCCCTTGCTCCAGCCACTGCCCGCAAAGTTGGGGTAGCTGCCGCGCGTCACCGCTAGCTCGGCCGACTCATCGATAGCGTAGTAGCTAATAAACTCCGCCAGCTGATCGATCAGCTCATACGCCGCCTCAGATTCATAGCTCAGCTCGAGCTTTTCTAGCACATCGGCAAGACCCATAAAGCCCAGGCCAATCGCTCGATTTTGCAGGTTACTATTCATCGCCTCCGAGATAGGTGTTGTAGTAATGTCTACAAGGTTATCAAGTTGCCGCGTGGCTGAGCGCGTCGCCTGCTCGAGTCGTGGCCAGTCCCACGTCTTGGTCGCGTCATCCAGGAAGGCGCTGAGGTTGATACTCACCAGATTACATACCGCAATATTGTGCTCGTCTTGCGGCAAAGTGATCTCAGTACAGAGATTGCTGAGATGAATAGTACCAGTGTTATTGTTAAGCGCCCGGAGGTTAATAGCGTCCTTCCAGGTGAGCCACGGGTGGCCGGTCGCCTGCAAACTACTCAGAATTCTGTGGAATTGCTGGCGCGCAGGCAGCTTGTCATAAGCGCGTAGCTTGCCTGCTTCGGCCTGGGTGATGTAATACGCATACCGCTCGGCAAAGGCTGCGCCATACAGCTCGCTCAAGTCACTGACCTCGGCTGGGTCAAAGAGATACCAGTCTTCATCAGCCTGCACCCGGCGCATAAATTCATCACTAATAAACACCGCTGTATCGAGGAAGCGCGTCCGCAAATACGGATCGCCGGAGTTAGAACGCAGATCTATAAATTCCTTAAAATCGATGTGCCAGTTTTCCATATACACAGCCGCTGCGCCCATCTTTTTTCCCTTGCGTGACACCGCAAACAGCGCTGTATCGATCATCTTAATAAACGGAATTGGCCCCGTGCTTGTTGTGTTAGTTGTCTTGACTGGGCTACCTGCCGCCCGCAGCTTCGTAAAACTGACACCGATACCGCCCGTCCCTTTAGCAATCCACATCGTATCGCGCACACTCTTAGCAATCGACTCCATATCATCCTGCACTTCCATGACGAAGCAATTGCTCAGCTGCGGGAACAACCCACCAGCATTAACGCGAGTGCTCCCGCCCGGGCTGTATTCGAGGTTGGCCATGTGCTGGTAAAACTCAATGGCTGCCTCAGTCGGGTGTTCCTCATTGTAGCTCAGACCCATGGCGATGCGCATAGTAGTAAACTGCGGCACTTCGAGCGGCTCACCGTTTTGCTTGCGCAGGGCGTAGCGGTTGCGGTTGGTTACCACGCCAAGGTATTTACTAAGCCTGTCTTTACTAGGGTCAAGCGCAGCGGCGAGGCGCTCGAGGTCAAAGATTGTCTCATCTTGCATGCGCGGGTCAAGCAAACCGTCGGCCACCGCCTGGCGAATATAGCGCGGGAAGACCTCCTTATGGCGCTGGCGCAGCTCTTCATCAGTGGTATATACGCCGAGCAAATCGCGGTAGATCGTGCCCAGCAGCAGGCGCGCTGCAATCGTATCGTAGTCTGGATCATCCTTAATATTCTGCACCACCGTCTGGATGAGCGTCTCCTCCAGCTGCTTGGTCGTCATCCCATCAAAGAGCGTCAGCTGCAGTTCGCGAGCGATCTGCACAATCTTCTGCAGCGGATCGGCCAACCCCTGGCTTGCTGCCAGCAGCGTGGCATTTATCTTGGTTGTGTCAAATGGCTCGGTCGTACCATCACGCTTAGTAATATGAATCGTCATCATCCCTCCCCTTAGGCTCCTTATCATACGGTGACAAAACCAGCCACCAGGGCACACCTGGAGCTGGGCTCTATTGTTTGTCTCTCCCGTGTTTATGTGTGCTCGCTATATATGTAGCGTCTGGGTCCTACTATAGACGCCAGATATGGTGCTTGCAAGGGGTTTTGTGAAAACTACAACCGATTTTGTGGGTGACCTCTGTGAATGCTGGCGGCACACCATAGCTTCGTGTAAGAAAATATCTGGAGGCCAACGCTAGTGCACGCGGGTAGAGTTCTATTGCACTATCCGTACCAGAACATTATGAAGCAACAGCTATACCACTCTATCACCAGACCGAAAATGTTCCGGCCAGATTATACTATAGTGATTTTCCGCTCGCTGAGTGGCTGGCCTCCAAATATTTTCTTGTCTGGCGATAGAGCAGCTTGGTGTATAGTAAGTAATTTTGATAATGGCTTACCGCCACTAGTGCAAACTATCTCTTGCACTACTCCCTCCGATGGAGTGTGAGAAAAGATTGTAATAATCTGTTTTCAGCCCAGCGCAAGAGGTCGATGTCTGGGAGACATCGACCCTTATAGCGATCTATCAGATGAAGTGTAGGAAGGTGGAGCTAACGCAGAGAATATCTAGCTTCATTATATTTATATAACAACAAAGCATTACGTACGACTCTGCCCTTGTCATCGGAGAGAGCTAGCTATCTCTTACTCTCAGACACCTCCCGACACTCCTGTCGCAATCGCTCCATCGGCGCATAATCATCATGGTAGGGCGGCTGGCTAGCGAAGGGGGCTGGCTGGTGAGCGGTGCCACCACCGTACGTTGCCACGACATTGGTATAATCCCAGCCATCTGCCCGCTCATAGCGGAAGCTCCCCTGCCCCAACAAAGCGGCATACGGCGCATCCTGGGCAGCAAACAATGGTTGGCAGGCCGGCTGGCGGCTGGCGATCATATTAACCACCACACGAGTATGTGGGCGGAGGTGCCGCTTGAGTGCCGTGGCATACTCTTGCGTTGCCAGCGAGGTGGGTACATCGCCATCGTTATACACATCAACAAGGACGATATCGTACTGCTCGGTGCTGCGCTCAAGGAAGACGCGCGCATCTTGGAAGATTGGCCGCACATTGACTGGGTCGCGATAATAAAAATACTGGCGGGCAATCGGCAAGAGCCCAGTATCAATCTCCACCACATCGATCTGGCTCTGCGGATAGCGCTGAGCAAGGAGGCGCGGCACTGTGAAAGTCCCACCGCCCAGCACCAAAATGCGCTGGCGCTGCGGGGCCTGTTCTACCGCCTGCATCATCTGGCGCGTATACCAAAATGGCAGCTGCTGCGGCTGCCCTACCACCACACCAGACTGCACACCAGCCGGGCCACTGGCAATCCCGCGGATAATCGCGCCATCCTGCCGACGCCATTGCTGGAGTGTGTAGTGCGCCGCGGCGGTATCGATCGTCTGCGCGGCCTGGGCTCGCACCACTGGTGCCACGCGATAACCCAGCGCCAAGCCCACGCACAGCACACTCACCACCACGCGCCACTGCCAGTGCTGGCCTGGCACCATGAGCCAGCTGGCTAGCACGAGCAGACTAATAAGCACCACTACTACGTCGTGAATCCCCAGCCAGCCAAACAAGAAAAACCCCGCTGCAAAGGTGCCGACGATTCCACCAATCGAATTCACCGCACTGAGCGATGCCACCGACCGCCCCGTTCGCGCTAGCGTGTCTGTCTGCCGCTCCACCAGATAGGGGCTCACCGCTCCCAGCACCAGGCTGGTTGGTGCAAAGAGCAGGCTTGCCGCCACCGTGGCTTGCAGGCGGATATCGATCGGCAATTGCGCCACCCACCGCAGTATATCGTGGTATTGGCACAGCATTGTCAGCATCAGCAGCGCCGCACCAAGCAGCAGCCACGCCACATCGCCATCGCGCGAGCGCGTATCGGCCAGCACGCCACCTAGCCAGTAGCCCAGGCTCATCGCCGCAATAATGACGCCAATAATGCTCGCCCACACATAGGTCGACGCCCCCACCACTGGCGACATCACTCGTGCTGCCACCAACTCAAACACCATCACACAAAACCCCGCCACAAACGCAATCACCAAGCGCCGATACGGCAGCGGCATTATCAGTCGTTTCAGTTTCATAGGAGTATTGTAGCATGGTTGGTGGGCTATGTTTTTTGATGCTATATCGCTCCTCTTTACATCGCACCTCGATATGATATGATATTATTATGGAAGTAACAGATTCTATCATCACCGTCAGCCATTTTTCGATGAAATTTGGCAAGACCAGCGTCATCGACGACCTCAGTTTTGAGGTTAAGCGCGGCGAGACGTTTGGGTTTTTGGGGAGTAACGGCTCGGGCAAGACCACCACGATCCGCTCACTCCTCGGCATTTATCAACCAACTGGTGGCAAGCTGCTCATCGATGGCACGCCCTACTCTGTCTCGGGCGACATCAAGCTTGGCTACCTGCCCGAAGAGCGCGGCCTGTACAAGAAGGAGAGCGTCATCGATACGATGGTCTACTTTGGCCAGCTTAAAGGCCTGAGCCGCAGCGAGGCACGCAGCAAGTCACTCGCCTTCCTCGAGCGGGTTGGCCTGGCCGACAAGGCCAAGACCCGCCTGGATAAGCTCAGTGGTGGCCAGCAGCAAAAGGTTCAGCTCGGTATCACCATTATCAACGACCCAGAGCTTATCATTCTCGATGAGCCTACCAAGGGCTTCGACCCCGTCAACCGGCGCTTGCTCATGGAGATTATTGAGGAGCACCAAGCCAAGGGCGCTACAGTGGTCATGATCACCCACCAGATGGACGAAGTTGAGCGCTTGTGCGACCGCATCTTGCTGCTCAAAGATGGTGTGGCTCATGCCTATGGCACAGTAGCCGAGGTGCGCGCGCAGTTTGGCGGCCAGTCGCTCGACGATATCTTCATCCAGGTCTATAGCCAGCCCAGCAAGGAGGACAACTAACATGCATAATTTATCTACCGTCATCCGGTTCGAGATTACCCGCTCGCTCAAGAAGAAGTCGTTTTGGCTTGCGGCAATCAGCTTCCCGCTAGTGTTTGCCGTGCTCTTTGGCGTCATCTTCCTCTCCAACAAAGCCTCGGCCGATGCTGCCAAGAACCTCGAGAAACAATCCTTTAGCTTTGCCGTGACGGATGAGTCTAAGCTCGTTAAGCCAGAGCTGCTCGCCGCTACCAAAGCCCAGCCTGTCGCTGCCACGGACAAAGACGCCACCATCAAGCGGGTCCAAGAGGGCAAGCTCGACGCCTACATCTACTACCCCAAAGATATCGCTAAGGAACGGGTGGAGGTTTATGGCAAAGACGTTGGGCTCTTCGACAACGGCCGCTACAGCGGTATTGCCACCAGCCTACTCTCAAATTCCGTCCAATCAGAGGTCAGCCCAGCAGTGCGCATGGTTATCCAAGACAAAATTAACACCAAGAATACCGTCTACAAAAATGGCAAAGAATACAACGCCATCAACGAGATGATCCTACCTGGGCTCTTCTTGGTGTTGTTCTACTTCCTCATTAGCTTCTTTGGCAACCAAATGCTCACCAGCACAACGGAGGAGAAGGAAAACCGCGTCATCGAGATGATCCTCACCACGGTGTACGCTCGCACACTCATCATCGGGAAGATTATCTCTCTCATCGTCCTGGCGTTTATTCAAGGGCTGCTCGTTATTTTGCCAGTGCTTGTTGCTTATCTCTTCTTCAAAGATCAGCTGCAATTGCCCGATGTCGACCTCTCACATATTGCGGTTGACCCGGTGCGGATTGGGATTGGCTTCCTTGCCTTTGCCGCAAGCTTCCTCTTCTTCACCGGTATGCTGGTGGCCATTGGCGCCGCTGTGCCCACCGCTAAGGAAGCCGGTAGCTTCTTTGCTACCATCATGATCCTGCTCTTTGCGCCGCTCTATGCCGCCGCCATGCTCGTCTCCACACCAGACGCGCTGCCAAGCAAGATCATCACCTACTTCCCGCTCACCTCACCCATCCCACTCATGCTGCGCAATGCGATTGGTAACCTCAGTGCGACAGACGCCGCCATCAGCATTAGCATCTTGACCGTCTGTGCCGCCATCGCCATCATGATGGGTGTGCGCCTCTTCCGCTTTGGCGCGCTGGAGTACAGCCGCAAGCTCAGCCTGCGCGAGATCTTTACCCGCAAGTAGCAGCTACTACCCATAACCCACTATGGCAAGAAACTAGCAGATCACCTCTGTTTCCTGCCTCATAACCCACCGCTTGGCCGGTGGGTTTTGGGTGTGGAGGATTTTCTGTATTGAGCCCACCACACCTCACCCAGACGAAAATTATGAGAGTAATGGTTAGAGGCTGTAGATTATATTAGCTTGACAAACTATGTCATTAGTTTGTATGATTAAACTATCATTTACAATAATTTCTGACAAACACAAGGAATCGACCTCGGTCATGAGAAGCCAACCACCCGCCATACTGCCAAAGTCATCAACCAGTCTTGCAACTGAGCTGCCGTCCTTTATAGCATCACATCTTGACTCTACCTATAGCAAAAGCAACCCAACAGCGGTCTTCCCTACTCCAGCAATGACTGAGTCCTACCCACAGACGCCAGCCGAGCTATCGACCAGTGGCTCTAGCCCAGACGAAGCAGCTATGGATGAGGCAACTCAAAGGGCAATCCATGGGGCTCGTGCCGAGCATTTCGAGCAGAGAAGCCACCAATTGTCACGACTTGATGTTGTCTGCGAAATGGGTGGCATGGCATTGATGCTGGGCGGGGCTGCATCACTCGCTGCCTCATATATGGGCTGCTTGGTAATTTGCGAATATCCGGGTGACATCGACCACCTTACTCCTCCAAAAGTCTTCATCGAAACAACCGATGACACTGCCGTCGTTGACCCCTCAGACGTAGCTGGTCTGGGCGCACAGCCGTCGCGCGAAGAGAGGCTTGCAACCCAGCAAAGCAACGCAGCAAAAGTAATAGCAGCTGGCTTTGGGGGAGTTGTTGCGGCAGCACCACTGGCAGGCCGACTGTCTCAAAGATCGTACAAAAAAGCAGTGGCAGAAGCAAACGCTGCGCGCTAGTATTCCTCTGCTATTTATTACACTACTCCTGTGGCCGCTCCGCATATCGCTCATACACAGCACGGTTGGCGGCATTGGTATTGCGGCGGAGCTCTGGAGTGTTGAGAATGCGGTAAGCATCGTGACGAAGGACTTGGTGACGCTCAGCATAGGCTTGGTCGAAGGTCGGCTCGATGGCAGCCCGCTTCTCGGGCGAGAGGGTGCGGAGGTACGAGTCTTTGATCTGCTGGTAATCGGGCAAGTCAGGGATGCTATAGATCAGCTCTAGCGCGCCATCATTTGCCCCCGCGAAGTTCTCTGCCTTGAGACGCCCCTCAAAGACCTGACGCAGCGAGTGCATCTTCTCGGCAGCTGCGCCGTTGTACTCGCCGCGCAAGATTGCATCGTACGTCGCGTCATTCACAAATGGCACCGCACTTGCCACCCCAGAGGCCACCGCCTCGGCCGAGACAGTGGCGCGCGCATCGTAGTTGTACCCCTGACGCACCTGCACCGTGCCGTCGTCTGCCACATATTCGATCTCGCGGCCAGTCTCGCGGATGATCTCGCGCTTTTGGCCAGCCGAGCCGGCGCGGAATTGGTGCTCAATAGCCGCCTCCTTGACGTACTCATTATCCGCCCGGAAGGTGTGTTGGTTGCCACTGGCATCGGTGAGGGTGATGGCAGTATCGCCCGTAGCAGCCATAGCTTGCCATTGGCTGCTATTGAGCTTAAAGTGGCGCATCAGCTGGTCTTCGGCCGCAACATGCTCGCCAAACTCCTTGCGCAGCCGCGCCGTCTGGCCTGCCACCATCAAGTTCTTGTGCCCTACCCCTGTGGCATAGTCTTGCAGCGTTTGGCCATCGACCATCCGCCGGCGCAAGGCAATGCCATCGCCATCGCGCAGCACCACGCCATCGGCATTGGCCACTGCCCCATCGGCGAGGAGCTCACGGTCGATCTTCGCCCGCACTTCGCGCTGGGCCATCGCACTGCGAATCTCCGTCAGCGCACCCACCTCGGCCGCGGCATAGGCACGCCGCCCCAGGCCATGACTCAGGCCAGCCGGCACCTCGCCGCCAAGCTTCAGCTCATCGTAGAGTGCATCCAGCTTGTGGGCAGCATTCTTGGCTTCATCAGTGGTGAGCTGGGTATTGAGCGCCCGCTGCTTCAGCTCATCATCCTGCAAGAGGCGCGCGTTCCATGCTCGGTCGCGCCGCGCTGCCCCCTCCTTGCCACGCAAGTCGGTGTAGCGGTTGTACTCATCATTGCTCCGCCCCACCGCCGATAAGTCGGCCATTGTTTCAAAGCGCTTCGTATAAGCATCGGTTCGCTGCTGAATAGCGCGCTTCTTCAGGGCCCTCCGCCGCGCTGCATTGCCCAGCCAGTTGCGCTGCGCATCACCGGCGAGCACGCGCGATTTGCGCAGGTCTGCCCGCTGCTGCGCCCAAGTCCGCGTTCGGTCGACAATGCCACGCCGCGGATCATTCATAATCGCACCCAGCCGCCCCAGCAGCGAGCCGCTCATCCGCACCACAAAGGGTGTCAGTACCAGTGGCACCACCTGCACTGCCAAGCCAAGGATGATGAGATTGAGGTTATTCGCATCCTTGCCATTAGTCAGGATAGCCACCCCCGCCAAGCGCGATCCACCAAATAATATCGACATCAGCGGAAACATCAGCATCATCGTCATAAAGAGATCCTTCCACTTATCAAAATACTTCTCTGTACTAGGCAGCACATGCATTAAGAAAGCAAATGGCGAGACAATGACAAGAATCGTGATGAGCGCCTGACGCGCCGCAATAATCACCGCAGCGATGATGACTGCCAGCAGCACACCCACCAGCAGCGGGATGGCCATCGCCAGCGCCCCATCCGTCGCACCCACCAGCGCGCTCACTCCCACCACCGCACCCACCGCGCTAGCGCTGCCCGTCAGCAGAGCACTCATGACATTAGGCCACGTGATTTTATTAAGCGTGTTATAATCCGCCCCATTGACCGTCGAGGCAATATTGACAAACAGCTGCTGCAGCTGAAAACCCAGTATGTTCGAAATATCAATCGCTGCCGCACACAGCCAAAACGACATATTAACGACGATGATTGACACAACAAGGCGCGGAAACATCTTCTTGATGCCATAATTGCTAATACCAACACTGGTAACTTGCGAATAAATCACGATGAGTGAGACGATGATGAAGGCGATGTTGGCTAAGTCGCGCATGATCGCCCAAAAGCGAAAGAGTGTGCCATCGCTACCAGACTGGAGTGGCTGCACCGCCAAGTACTGCGCCACCTGCTGGTAGAGCTGGTCGGTAATCCACGCCATGAAGTTACTCACCGGGCAGACAATCCAGCCAATGCTTCCCAGCGCTGTGCCACTACAACTGGTCGTGGCATCATCATCTTTATCTGCTTGCTCGGCGGGTTTGTCTTGGGGTTGGTTGTTGTTTTGGTTATTATTGTTGTTATTTGCCGCTTGGCCGTTATTCCCACCATTTTGGCCATTGGCATTATTCTGATTATTACCAGCGTTTTGCCTAGCTTGACCACCGTTATTCTGATTATTTTGGTTGTTTTGGCCACCATTGTTTTGCGGCGCGGCCTCCTGCTGCCCCGAGACAGTGATGGCGATGGCATCATCCATCTTGTTGTACGTATCTGGCTCAACGAAGATATACTCTACGTACGTCGCTTCCTTGGCGCGTAGTGGATCGCTACCAGCTGGGAAGACAATGGTTTGGCGCCGATTGGTCGTTGGTGTATATTCGTAGAGGTGCACACCCGCGGGCAAGCCGCGATCTGCCACCCCTTTGTCGCTCCCTCGGTATGGTTTGAAGGTATTATGACGAAAGATAAGGTTCTCGCCCTGGCGCTGCGCTGTCTCAGCAGCATACACCGGCACAGGGGTAGCGAGCGTGAGCCCTAAGAGTGCCGCCACTAATAGTGCCAGCCACCCCGTATATTGCCGCAGACAACCCCTCGCCCGCGCAACCACTCGCCACGCTCTGTTCATGTCTTGTTCGACATTAGCATAATATCGCACAGTGGTCAAGTTTTTGCTGCCTGCATATCAAAACCTTGTATAGCGCGCAGCCCTCTAAGCTGTTATACGGGCTACCATTGCCTAAGGCCATATCCCCAGTGTTGAGCCACAATAACCATCCACAATTTATCACCTCCTCTTATCACCTCCTCCTAAGTAGCACAACAAAAAGAGGAAATCGCCCGATAGATCTAGCACAAATTTTATGCACCATTATAACAACGTCAATATACAGACCTTCGCCCGTACTCTGTTCGCACCCCACCCCAGTCTTTACAACACCGCCCATATCGTATACACTACAGCGTAGGAATAGTATCATGAAATATAAGCGATTGATCTTGGGCCTTGGTGCAATACTGGCGATATTTGCCGGTAGTATTGCTGCGCCAGTGCAGGTGATGGCGGCCCCAGGGAGTGGATGCAATGTATTAGACTTCGACAAAGTACGATGCGTCTCAAATAGCGACAACGATGCTCTCGGCCAAGAAAACATTATCAATACTTTAAAGGGTATTTTAAAGTTGTTAACAATTGGTGTTGGTGTTGCTGCAGTAGGCGGCTTAACATATGCTGGCATCCTCTACTCAAGTGCAAGTGGTGATATACAGCAGACCGCAAAGGCAAAGAGTATCATCACAAATGTTATTGTTGGTGTTTTAGCTTTTGCTGTAATGAGTATTGTTATTAACTTCCTCGTACCAGGAGGTGTTATTGCATCATGAAAAAACATGTTATAGCCTACGCCCTTATGGTTATTGCAGGTCTATCTATTATTGCTCCACCCTCTCCAGCACAAGCTGCAGCGCCCTGCTCTCCACCAAATTTTCTTGGTATACCAGCTTGGTATCGTGGTCTCCAGGACAAGAGCGATTGCGCAAATATAAAGAAAGTAGGCGTAGAAACCTATTTTCTCACTATCGGCCTAAATGTACTGCAGGGAGCAATGGTTGTTGTTGCTTATGTCACAGTTGGGTTTATTATCAAAGGCGGGTACATGTATATAGTTAGTGCTGGAAACCCAGAATCAATGGCAAAAGCAAAAAACACCATTAGGGACGCTTTAATTGGACTCGTCATTGCAATATCTGCAGCAGCAATCGTTAATATGGTGGCAGGAGTTATTTAATGTTTACACATTTTTTCGCAACAACAGATAAACTCCGTGAGATCAGAGCGTCAGAAATAGGCTATCACAGCAGTGCTCATAACAGTTCTATCATAAAAGATATTCTCAATGTAGCCTATATATGGGGTGGTATTATTGCAGTTATAGCCATCATTATTGCAGGGTTTATGTACGCTACCTCCCAAGATGATCCTAACCAAGTTCGAAGAGCAAAAAATGCCCTATTAGCTGCCTGTGTCGGCTTGGCTGTTATTCTTCTTGCTTTTGTCATCACTAACACTGTTATAAACGGAGTTCTTGGTACATGATTCAACTTCGAAAAAGAACTGTATTTATTTACCTCGGTACTGTGTTATGTGTATGTTTTAGCTCTATAGCGTCAAGCACAGTTCTACTATCAGCACCATCGTACGCACACGTTAATGTTACTCAGTCGCTTCATGGTAATGAGGCGTGTAAAAATGCTACTGATAATGATGGAGAAGATGGCTGTAAAGTTGCAACTTCAAGCGGTGCTGGTGTCACCCCTGAGTCAATTGCTAAAAACGGTATTAATACTGCTCTCATCATTCTTGGTTCTGTGTCGGTCCTCATGATTGTCTATGCCGGTTTTCGTTTTAGCCTAGCAGGAGGTGACCCTCAGACAGTAAAAGCTGCTCGTAATACAATTCTCTATGCAGTTGCAGGACTAGTGATCGCTATCATGTCATATGGTGTTGTTAACTGGATAACCGATAATCTTTTATAAATTTAACTAAGGAGATCATATGAATATCGTAGCAAAAACAATTTTCGGTGCTGGAGTTTGTTCAGCTCTATTTGTTGGTTTTATCGCCCCTTCTGTGAGTGCCCTCACACCACTGCATACTTTTGCAGATACCACTGCACAAAGCAAGATTAAAGATGGCATTAACAAGGCAGGTGGCAACGAGAATAGGATTGATGTTGGCACAGCCATTAAGAGTATTATTAACATGATGCTCTTCGCCCTCGGTGCCATCTCCGTCATCATGATCGTCATCGGTGGTATTCGCTATACCACATCGAATGGCGACTCAAATGGCATCCAAGGTGCCAAAAACACCATCCTCTATGCTATTGTTGGCCTCGTTGTGGCTATTCTTGCCTATGCCATGGTCAATTTCGTCGTTGACAACCTCGTGAGTGGCGGCAGCCAATCCACCCCTACCGCCAATTATACGTACGTCTAGTATGGCTCTCATGCCCACTCCGCTTGCATTCTGCAATAAAATAGGCTCTTTTTCGGGAATTTTCTCCGTTAACTCTTAACATTTTGGCAAATTTTTGGTATATATAGATAGTACAGGTAGTACAGTAGAGTACTAACGCCAATAGAAAGGACATGACAATGAAAATCAATATCAAAAAAGCTATGCTTACACTCCTCGCTGTGCCAGTGCTGGCTGCGGGTGTTGCTGGGCTCGTGGCTCCACACGTTGGTGCAGCAGCTGCATCCGACAACGGTCTTGGCCTCAAGAAAGGGGTTACCTCTGCTAAAGGCAGTGACCAAGTAAGTTGTCTCTTCGGTAGCGAAAAAGAAGGTTGTACTGATGGTACTGGTATATTCCAAACAATCGTCAACGTGATCCTCTTCATCGTTGGTGCGGTCGCCGTTATCATGATTGTGATCGGCGGTGTGCGCTATACTGTATCAAATGGTGACTCAAATGCCGTCACTGGTGCCAAGAACACCATCATGTACGCCATCGTTGGTCTTGTCGTCGCGATCATCGCTTACGCACTGGTCAACTTCGTCGTCGTCAATATCGGTGCCAACCAAGGGCAGTAACACAACCACCTTTCTTCATTGGCTCTCTTATACCACCCTCTCGCAGGGTGGTACTTTTTGCTGAGGATATATTCGACGACACACAAGAAAGTCTGTCTTTTGCTGATGGCATCTAGTACTGACTGTTTTTGCGTAGCACTAGCCATGCTATTCCATTTCACTCTGGCTGGAGAATCATCATCACACTGCGCTCATTATACTTTACACTCTAGAAACCTCATAATAAGCCATCGCACCATTCAGGAGGTGTTTTGGGAAGTTTCTAGTATTCTTTAGCTTCTTCAACTATATACTCTAACAGAGCCGTTTTACAAAATCATTACACCCCACTACTTTCGCCACCTCTCGCATGAGCTATATCTAGCCCAAGCGCCTTGCCCTTCTCCTCACTACCATTTCTCCTACAGTTATTGCAAAAACTTTCTCGAGAACACCAGCCTCTCAGCGCTAATACTAAATGATGACCTTCTGCTGCCAATATTCACGCTCTGCTAAATGAAATAGAGAACATATAACTAGATACCATAAGAGGTCTCAAGGCTCGCATTACCCACTTCCCGCAGCACAAAACAACCCCGCACCAGCGGGGTCATCGTCTCAAAGCTCGTTTTCCCTTCTCTACAGGATCGGGATCTTCTTGGCCTGCTCTTGCTTAACCTTCTCGAAGGTGATGGTCAGCACGCCATCCTTCAGCACAGCAGTCGTCTCATCCTCACGTACCGTTACAGGTAGCTCCAGTGTACGGCTAAATTCACCCCAATAGCACTCTTGGTTATGCCATTTGGTGGCTACGGTGTCGTCGCCACTGCTCAGGGTACCAACGATCGTCAAGAGCCCGTCATTGATCTTCACATCCAATTCCTCGCGGTTCACCCCAGCGGTGCGAGCCTTCACCACCAGCTGCGTCTCGGTCTCATACACATCCACAGCCAATTGGCCAGTGTAGTCTTCCTCGCTCTGGGCAGGCTCTTCGCCCCACGGCGAAGTTTGGCTCTGCTGGTTCTGGGCAGGCATTGGGTTTGCTTGGGCGTGATTCATCGGCTGGTGAGTTGGCGCAGCTGGCGCGAGCGAGTCATCACCCTCCAAAAATGCTGCCGCAAGCTCATCACCGATCAAAAGATCATCATCTTGACTCCGGGCCATAATTTCCTCCACATACTTTCTTTTGCTAATGCACAAATTACCATTTCGACAACAGTCTGGATTTATTATAGCTAATCGATGGCGTATAATCAACCGGAGAGGCCTCATGAGTGTAAAAATCACAATACCGACCTACCTTGCCAACCTCCTTGCCCCGCATACCTGTTGTGGCTGCAACATCACCGGGACACTGCTCTGTGATAAATGTAAAAACGACATCATTCGCGACCCGCTCTACCGCTGCCTCGAATGTGGCCAGCCTACCCTGTCTGGCCAGTGCCAAACCTGCACGCTGCCCTATGCAGCTGCCTGGTGTGCCCTACAGCGTGAGGGTGCGCTGGAGCAACTGATCGACCGCTACAAGTTCGAGCGCGCTCAGGCGGCTCAGCACACCCTTGCAGACTTGCTCGACGCCGTCACGCCGCCGCTACCGGCAGATACCATCATTGTGCCCATCCCGACCATTCCAGCCCATCAGCGCCAGCGGGGGTATGACCACTGCCGGTTGCTTGCGCAGGCCTTTGCGCAGCGGCGCGGCCTGCCCTGTCAGCCAGTCCTCACGCGCGCTCAGCACAGTGTGCAGCTAGGGAGTAGCCGTGCCCAGCGCCAGCAGCAAGCCCGCCAAGCATTCGCTTGCCCTCGCACACTCTCATCAGAGGTCACCTACTGCCTTATCGATGATATTTCTACAACGGGTGCGACGATTCGCTATGCCGCGCGTCGCCTCCGCACTGCTGGCGCCCGGCGAGTTATTGCTGTGGTGGTGGCCCATCAGCCGTTTGCGTAAGCCGTTGTTGTGGTGTTGGCCCACCTATAATCAACATTGGAGAGAAAGAGCAATGTTTCGGCTCTGCAAAACAAGGGGGATAAGGATAATATCGAGGGCTTACGCAAAAGTTGGTCACCCCCCATCTTTTGCCTTGCCTCATCTCATGCTATAATAAGCGAGACTGGAGAGATGACCGAGTGGTTGAAGGTACCGGTCTTGAAAACCGGCGTAGGCATCCCCTACCGTGGGTTCGAATCCCACTCTCTCCGCCATTTCGTGCTTACTCGAACCCTCGGTAGCAATTCGGCTACCGAGGGTTTTGCTTTATAAAAGTAATGTTGCCCATCACAAATTGTAGTTGCAAAACCACTCACCTCTATTGCATAATTCTATCTTGTTGTATACTATAAATCTAAATAATTAAAAGGCTACTACACAATGTCTACATTTGAATACCCTACTCAGCAAGCTTACACTCCAGAACAAGCCTCTCTTGAGCCAACCCCCCCCCAGAGCGCAAAGACCATAAAGAAACACAAATAGACGCGGTGTCTGGTATTGGGTCTACAGCATGCAATTTATGCGAACACCCTGAGGCAAATGTACAATCAGAGGCTTTAGATGCCAGCGAAACACCAGTTGATATATTGGACAGGGCTGGCCAAACGACTATCGAGACCGAAGCCGACCAAGCGACAAAAGTCGGTGGGATTGCATGGGCAGCTCGACAGCTAGCAAAGAAATTGCGAAAACCCGACACTACAGATACTCGCGAGTACTTCATTACTAGCAAATCTGCATCTGATGGTAGCACCATCGAGGTTCCGCTTCCAACTGATTTGTATAAGGAAGTCCAAAGCAAAAGGAGACTCTTTCAAAAGCGAGCTGAATATTTGCGCGCGCAAATCGCTTCACACGAGAAGCTACTTGATTATTTGAATGACTATACTCACGCTAATATAGACACTGGTGAAATGGCGGATAAGCGTGGGGCTATGATTAATCTGCAATTTGAAATCATGGGCACTATTAGAGGGCTTGAAGCCAAACTTGTCGAAGTACAATACGGAGGATCGCTGTACGCCGTTGACTCTTCTATAGTAGGTTAGGCTCGGCAAGTTTAGCTCACACCACAGCGCGCACAGATGAGACCATTTTGATACTGTTTCTACAGGATTTCTCTACGTTAAGTATACATTCCAAACAGTCGTCTTTCGCCAATGTTCTATGCTATACTAAACATATGCAGCCATCGCAATTTGATCAGCCATCAGCTTCAGACGCAGCCGACCCGTCGCGCACTGCTCGTGCCGATACGCAGGCCGCAGATGAGCCCAATCCACCGCTCGAGATTCGTCGTGGGCCGAGCCAGGCAGATAGCAATTCGTCGCAGGTTTCGCCTTTTCCCGACCCCACCGAGCCGCTTCTCATTTGGCAAGAACGTGAGGTGAACGACACCACTCGCCCCCGTGGCTGGTATGTGATCTTTGGTGTGGTCGTGGTGGTACTCTTCGCGATTTCGATCTTTTTGTTTAAATCCTACACCTTTGCGCTGCTTATCCCCATCATGGCGGTGGCGTTGATTGTCTCGCTGCAGCGGCCAGCCGCCTTGCTGAATTATAGCGCCAGCCACGCTGAGGTAGTGGTGGGTCAGCGCGCCTACTCGTACGACACCTTTCGCTCCTTTAGCGTCACTGCCAAGCCCACGCAGAATTGGATTACCCTCATCCCACGCAAGCGCTTTGCCATGCCCATCGTCATGTACTTCCCCGAGGACGTGGGCGAGCAACTGGTTGATCTCATCGCCTCTCACCTCCCAATGAGCGAGCGCAAGCCCGATTTGCTTGAGCGATTGATTATTTACCTGCGGCTGCAGTAGTGGTTTTGGCCGCGGCGTCTTGCCCTCAGCGCACCTCTGTGCTACAATAATAAGCGATCTGGTATCATCCAGTGCACCTTATAGTTTGGTCTGGGCAACATTTGTTTCCCAGGTATGCACTCGTAGCTCAGCTGGATAGAGCGTTGGCTTGCGGAGCCAAAGGTCGTGCGTTCGAATCGCGCCGAGTGTACCATACAGAATACTAACTCAGCATGTTGTTGCATGCTGAGTTTTTTGTTGCACAAGGTAGACACATACCCTTCAAATACCGAGAGAAGCCAAGCAGTATCCATAGCCCTACCCTTGTATTTCACAGTCTCAGTCACTCATACAGCCCTCCCGAGTGATTTGTAGGAACCATATTACTTCACAAGACTTCCTAGTAAGCGTATAGCTACCGTGCGTCCTATCGCATCATACAAAACACTTCTGTACCATTCTTCCCCACCAAAAAGCCGAGCATTTCTGCTCGGCCTTTTATGTACGCTACCAGACTTGGCTGATGGGGAGGAACCTAATCTATGCGGCGCTGTTCGAGTTTGAGCGTGCCAATGGCGGCGCTGTCGGCAGCACTTGGCTTAACGCCTGTGAGGCGAAGCTTCTTAAGGCTACCAAATGTTGCCAGTTGGCTGCCGTTGGCTAGCGTGGTCTTGCGGCTGTAGTCGTAGAGCGAGAGCGACTCCAGGCTGCCCTTGCTGGCTGCGACGTCGGCAATGTCCAGCACAAAGCCATCTTTGCCCGAGAGAGCAACTCGCTTGAGCTGTGCAAGCTTAGCAAGCGGCTTGGTCGAGGCAATTGGGTTGCCCGAGACCATCACAAGCTTGAGATTCGCCAGGCCAGCGATCGGGTCGAGCGACTCAATCTGGTTAGAGTATGCTGTGAGCGACGTCAGCTTCGTCAGCTTGGCAAGTGGCGCAAGGCTTTTCACCTTGTTGCCGTCGATTGCTAGCCAGTCGAGGTTCGTTGCTGCCTCGAGGCCAGTGAGGTCAGTGGCTTTGCGGTCATCTGCTGCGTCACCAGGCAAGATGAGTGATAAGCCAGTCAGTTTTTGCATTTCACCCGCTGTCACGTCCTGTGAGGCGCCCCGGCGTGCACCAAGGGTCTCAGACAGGCTTTTGTTAATTGCGGCTTTGAGACGAGCGTCTGGGATCGACACAGCGCTGTTGTCGCTCTTGGTGTCGGCCTCAGCGGTTTGGGCTGCATGAGCAGTGTCAGCTTTACTGGCGCTGCCCATGCCCGGCGCTTTTGGGTTTGCTTGCCCGTTGGTCGTTGCGCCATTGGCGTTATTTTGTTGTGGGGTGCTACTGCTCTTACTGCTGATGTTTGGCTCACCGCCGGTCATGTTGGCGTTGACCAGTGCACCACGATTCACCTTGGTACCAGCCTTCACAGTTGCGCCGCTTGGGTCGATTGCCTTCGCCACGTCGGCAGGCAGCTCCTTACCACTGTTGGCAGCGGGGCTTCCGGCCTTGATGGTGTAGTTACTCTTGTTGTAGTCGTTGTTGTTCGCAGCTTCGCTGGTGAAGAATGGGTTGGCGCTGCGTGAGCCAGTTTGGTCGAGCGAGTTGCGCTCGAGGCCATCGATCGCCTTGCTGACCCGGCCATCCTTAGCAATGTCGGATGTCTTGCTAAAGAGGACGTCAATTGGTGCATCGGTCTGCGCCAAGTCCCAGGTAAAGACCGTCTTGTCGACATTAGTGTCGTTGCGGTAGTAGACGTTGTAGTCGAGGCCAGCAAACATCTCGTTTGTACCAACCTTTGGCCCGCCAATGTTGGCACCACCCTTGGTGCGGACACCGTATGCCCAGTACGGGCTATCGCCATCCTTGGCGGTTGCGGCACGTGACGAGATGATGTTGTTGTACATCTCTGTGCCTGTTGTGTCCCAACTCAGGCCCTTAGCTTGCGACCAGCTCTCTGGTGCAGTACAGGTGCTGCCTTGGTAGGCATTACAGCCCTTGCTGCGGGTATCCTCACGGATGCGGATTGGGTAGGCGGTGCGTGAAATAGAGTTGTTATAGATCTTCGTCTTGCTACTACCCGACACTAAGATACCAGAGCCCGAACCCTCGATGATGTTCGAGGCGATGATACCAGTGTGCGACACCTCGTAGAAGATCGCCATCTGCACGTTGGTAAAGTAGTTGTTGACGATGTTGGTGTTGATACATCCTTCGTCACACCAGAAGCCTGGCAGCTGGTGGCGCTTGGCCACAGCGATGTCGGAGTTGGTCGAGCCAGACTTCGAGTAGTCCACCACATTGTTGCGGAAGGTGAAGTTCTCGGCGTGAGTCACCTTCACATCAGCCATACCACACCATGAGGTACAGTAGCTACCGTTGGTTTCGAAGCCAGCGGCGTTGTTGTTACTAAAGGTGTTGTTCTCAAACACGGCATTCTCAATCCGGTTTGCACCAGCACCATTACCCCCGTTGTCGAGGAATTGGCTGTTCTTCACTACACTGCCCGATGCTTTATCGAGGAACAACCCCGAGTTCGAGTTCTGCGCCACGATCACATCTTGCACCAGCGAGTTCTTCCCGTTGATGGAGATGGCAATTGGCCCAGCTTTGTCGTCGAGCTGTGGGTCTTTAAAGCCCCAGGTTTGGTTGGGTGCATACTGCGAAATGTTAATACCCTGCAGCTTGAAGTTCTCGCCTGTTGTGGTAAAGGCGCGAGTGCGCTGCGAGATCTCCGTTGTGCCAGCCGTTGGGTCTGAGCCGATGTAGTAGCTCACGGTGTCTTGCCTGCCTGGGTTGAAGTGCCCACCATTACGCGTTGTCTGCGTGGCATCCTCTACATAGAACTTGCCTGGGCCGACCTCAGCCTTGCTCCCCACCTGCGTCAGCGGCTTGTCGTTGATAAAGACCTGCTCTGGGTAGGCGGCCATGCCTTCAACCTCTGGCTTGATGTTGGTCGTACAGACGTGGCAGAAGTTTTGGAAGTTGCCAGTGGCCTTCCACATATTGCCCTCGCGCGACCAGTTGGTCACCACATCGCTACCCTTCAGCCACACCTCAGCATTGGGTGCTGCCTGCATAGTGACATTCTTCTTCGCCACAAAAAAGTGTGGCTCGCGGTAGATACCACTCTTTGCCACCACGGTTCCGCCGTCGCCGATCTTCGTGACGGCGCGGCCAAAGCTCTTGTATGGTGCCGACTCGCTTCCGTTGCCCTTGTTGTCATCCCCGTTGGGCGACACCCAGGCTACGTTGCTATTTGGCACAGCATAGTTTGCCTTAATATAACTATAGTTTTTATTCAGACCGGCTGCGTTCACCGAGTTGAGACCATAAAAAAGCCCGCCTATAGCGAGCCCACTCACAGCCACAACCGATGCGATGCGCATGACGATCCCACGTTTTTGACGTCTAATCTTCACTGCTCTTTCCTCCCCTTGTCGGTTGGCGTTAGATTTACGTTACAAAGACTATTCTATCATAATGGCCGCGCTGGTCAATTAACCATAACCCATATAACTACGCAATCATACGCTCTATGCCGCACCCAACACCCATACTTCGCCCCTCACGCCAGTCGTACGCTTGTATCGTACATTTATAGATCATACCCCAGATAGTGCTCTTGACATTTTTGATACTTCGCATGTATTAATAGCCTCGTGCATTTCGCTATGTTCTACACAAATAAAAATATCATTGTAATATCTACAATGATTCGTTTATCTCCTGCTGTGCTGTGTTTTATGTTAAAACTATAGATTGCTAAGCAACCTCAGCATTCGTCTATTTTGGCTTGTCATTCTTGAGCTGTGGATATTACTGTGCGGCTGTTTTATCAAAAAACACCGAGCCGATAGCCATAGCCCAAACAATCCTGGCGGAGGAGGGGAGATTCGAACTCCCGCTACAGGTCTCCCCGTACTAACGATTTAGCAAACCGTCCCCTTCAGCCACTTGGGTACTCCTCCAGCGTGTCGGATTGTGCACCAACGTGCACTGGCTATTGTAGCATAGATGGGGCGATTGCGCTAGACATTTGTGAGGTGCATTTTTATTATGCTTTGCTTTAGTATATTTAGTCATACTCCCCCTATTGATAGCGTATACCCGATGAGCCGCTACCCCTCCAAGAGTGCCAACTCCATATTAAAGCCAAGCGTATCATCATACCAGCACGTTTTCGGGCCATCATGCTGGCGCGAGGATAGAAAGGCGGATCACCAAAGAGAATGAAGCCAAGAAATCTCGCCCTTTTCCTCTCGACAAAAAAAACGCCATATCGTATAATTACAAGATAAAAGGAGCTAGGTTTATTATGCTAAAAAAATGTCTACTATCTATCAGTGCACTCGCCCTCATCGGGGGTGGGATAATTGCTGCTGCACCGCCCAGCGCTGCAATCGGCGGCGTGTCAGATGGTGCCAGCCGCTCACGGGGCAAAGACCAGCCAGCCGACCTCTTTGGTGATGCTGGCATCTTCACACGAGTGAGCAACATCATGCTCTTCCTCGTTGGTGCTATCGCGGTCATTATGATCATCTTCGGTGGTATTCGCTATGTCGTCTCTGGCGGTAACTCATCACAGGTGCAGGGCGCCAAGAATACGATTATGTATGCCCTCGTTGGTGTCGTGGTGGCACTGCTGGCCTACGCCGCGGTGAACTTTGTTATCAACACCATCATCCCCGGTGGCAATATCAATACCACGACCAACAGCAGCAACACCGGCGCTTCGACTACCTAGCTAGCGCCGCTTGGCTCTCTTCTCACACAAACATATGCGCACACTTCGCGGTGTGCGCTTTTTATTGCTCTTGAGCGAGTTTGCAAAAAAACAGAAATAAAGCAAGCACAGCGTACGAAAGTAATCACATGTTTTTCGTAATAAAAAATCTGCAAGCATCACCAGCCTGCAGATTAACAGTATCAAAAACATGGCGGAGAGAGAGGGATTCGAACCCTCGAAGCCTTGCGGCTTACCGCTTTTCGAGAGCGGCCAGTTCAACCACTCCTGCACCTCTCCGTGTGGTCTGCCTTCATTATAACAGATGCGCTGCCGAACGAAAATATCGCGCAGCGGATATCCTTGAGCTCCTGCCCCACCTTCGCGTATACTAGAGCCATGCAGGATTCTATATTTACTAAGATTATCAAAGGTGAAATACCAAGCCACACAGTGTATGAGGATGAGCAGGCGATTGCCTTTCTCGATATCAACCCGCTGAGTAATGGCCACGTGCTGGTGGTACCCAAGCAGCAGATTAACTCGCTGTGGGCGCTCCCCACTGAGGTGTATCAGCACCTCTGGGCGGTAGCGCAGCGGATTGCTCACGCGATGGAGGCGGAGCTCAAGCCTGAGCGAGTCGGCGTGGTGGTGGAAGGCTTCGATGTGCCGCACGCTCATATTCATCTTGTACCACTGTATGACCGCGAGGTGTTGCAGCTCCATCATGGCTACCCAACTGATACTAGCAATGCTCACCTATCTACCACTGCTCAGCGCCTTGCTGCAGCAGTACCCAGCAGTGGCGGAGACGCCAGCGCGTGATCACCATCATCGCCATTGGCAAGCGGCACGAACCCTGGCTGGCTGATGGCATTGCACGCTACGAGCGGCGCATGACCCGCGCTTGGCAGCTGCAGTGGAAGCTCCTCCCCACTAGCTCGCACAGTGGCGATGCGGCACGCCGTGAGGAGTCGCAGCAGATTCTACGGGCGCTTTCGCCTCAAGCATACGTTGTACTGCTAGATGAGCGCGGTACAATGCTCGACTCCCCTACCCTCTCGCGCATCCTACATCAGCCAATGGCGCAGGGCAAGCCGCTCGTGCTAATCATTGGTGGTGCCTATGGTGTCACAGAAGCGGTGATGGAGCGCGCCAACCTGGTGTGGGCACTGTCTCGCCTGGTGTTTCCCCATCAGTTGGTGCGGCTCATCTTGGCCGAGCAACTCTACCGGGCGCAGCAGATTGCCGCTGGGCATCCGTACCATCATCAATAACTAGCCAACGATTGGCAAAAATTGGTTATCAAAGGCGTGGCGCGTCCCTCGCTGCTTGTGCGCCAGATAGTTATATTCATCATCGCGCGGTGGCACGCTCGGCGTGTGGTGCTGCCCATGATGCCCTACCTTGTGCCCCAGCAACGCATGGTGCGGATGGACGTGTGGGTCGGCCGTTAGCTTATCGAGCTCCGCCGAGCCCTGTGCCCCACGGCCATGCAGTGCAGCAGGCTCAAGCGTAAGGAGTACAGTGGTGATCTTGTCAAATTGCCCATCGTGCAAGAACACTCCCAGCGCGGTAGCCAAGCTAAAGACCGCCACTGCCGCCTGCGCGAGAATAGTTTTAGGTGAGGTAGTATGATGTTTGTGTTTCATTGCGTGTTTTGGATGTGTGATTTTCGTTAGTTCTATTTTTGTTCATATTCATGGTAGCAGGATGTTTCTTTTCTGTCAAGTATGTTTTGTGTCAATGTCGAGATATTCTCTCTTTTTTGCATGAGCCCTCTTCCCTATTTTCTCGCTTGATGAGATGTGGAGGCTGTTTGCCATAGTATGTTTACACCTATATAAATCTATGCGATGAGCACTCTAGTAACTCACTCTCTACAAGACCTCAACAAGAAAGAGCGATACGAATAGACGTGGGATAGAATCTTTTAGCTTCAGGTTATTATAGCTCGTTATCACGATAATCCCTTCGTCTGTACTTGCGCTTCCCTCTCCCCACTAAGCGCACCATCTGTCATTTGAGCGCAAGAGCTTAGATCATCACTCTCCAATATCTCTATATATATCAAAAAGGCTACCACCACACATCCATGGTAGCCTTCTCTGCTTTGTATAGCGGCCTATGCTGCAGTGCCGCTATTCGATCACCTGCAGTTCCTTCACCAGCCGCTCGATCAACGCCTGCTTGCTTGCCAGCTGCTGGCGCGATTCTTCCACCAGGTGGGCGGGTGCTTGGCTGGTGTAGCGCTCATTTGCCAGGCGTGCTTCTAGCTTAGCGGCATCATTACGCGCTGCAACCAAACGCTTCTCGAGGTTCGTCTGGTGCTCGTAGAGCGTCTCGTCACTTACGTCGAGCCAGGCATCGCGGCCACTGGCAGCCAAGCGTAGCCCCCGCGCTACATCGGCATGTTCCACTGCCGCTAGGCCAGCCAAGCGCCGCACCAGCTCAGCATTATCCGCCACCAGCGCATCGTCCATATAGAGCAGTGTGTAGCGCTCATTGCCCGGCAGTTCACTCGTCACATAGCGCGCTTCGGTCACGAGCCGCTTGAGCCGGCCAAACTCAGCCGCTTGCAGCTCGTTATATTCCTCAGCCTGCGGATATCGCGCCGCCGCCAGGAGGTCATTGTGCCAGCTCAGGCTTTGCCAAATCGTCTCCGTCACAAATGGTGCAAATGGGTGAGCCAAGCGCAGGCACGTATCGAGCACCCACACCAGCATATCAGCGTGCTGCTCCACCTTGGCGGCCTCGATATACCAATCGGCCACATCATCCCACACCGTATGATAGAGCGTCTCTGCTGCCTCGGCAAAGCGATACTGCGCCAGCTGCTGCTCCATCGTCTCCCCTGCCCGGCTCAGCTGGCGGATGATCCAATGGTCGGCCATAGATTGTGGCGTTGGCACATGCACCGGCTGCGTATCCCCCACCTGCGCCTCAATGAAGCGAGCGATGTTCCACAATTTATTACAAAAGTTGCGCGCTGCCACCACCTTGCCGGTATTAAAGGCCTGCGGCTGAGCGGCTGAGCGGCTGGCGATAATCCCCATGCGCAGTGCGTCTGAGCCATACTGGCTGATTGCTTCCATTGGGTTGATCACATTGCCCTTACTCTTGCTCATCTTCTGTCCATGCTCATCCAGCACCAGCCCATGGAGATACACATGGCGGAACGGCACCTGGCCTGTACAGTACAGGCCAAGCATCATCATCCGCGCCACCCAGAAGAAGAGGATATCTCCCGCCGTCTCCATCACCGCGTTTGGATAGAATTTCGCCAGCGGCCCATCTTGCAAATAGTCGGTGGTGATGAATGGCCACTGGCCACTGCTAAACCAGGTATCAAGCGTATCTTCTTCCCGACGATATGTTGTGCCATTTACAACTATTTCTTTTTCGTTGACATTTGTGTTGAAGACCCAGTCGCTTGGGTCGGTCGTGCTCTGAAAGGCCGGAATGGGTATCCCCCACGGGATCTGCCGGCTGACGTTCCAGTCTTTGATCTCGCGCAGGTATTTGATGACGACTTCGCCTTTGTTGGCGGGGGTGAAGGTCACATCGCCACGCTCGATGGCAGCAATCGCTGCATCCGCCAAGGGCCGCATTGAGATAAACCACTGCTCCTTAACCATCGGCTCAATGACGGTATCGCACTTGTAGCAATGCCCCACCGAGTGCTCCAGCTCCTCCTCGCCACGGCGCAGCTCTTCGCGCTCCAGCGCCTCTAGCACCCGCTGGCGTGCTTCCGTCGTGGTGAGACCATCAAATGGTGCGGGCACGTTGGTCATTCGCCCATCGAAGCCAATCACCTGCTCCACCGGCAGCCCATGCCGCTGCCCCATCTCGAAGTCATTTGGGTCGTGGGCTGGCGTGATCTTGACCGCACCGGTGCCATACGACGCATCGACATATTCATCAGCAATAATCGGGATCTCGCGCCCCACCAGTGGGAGCAGCGCCTTGGTGCCGATCAGCTTCTTGTAGCGCTCATCTGCCGGGTTGACAGCAATGGCGGTATCGCCCAGCAGCGTCTCGGGCCGCGTGGTAGCGACGATAATCTCACCAATATGATCGAGTAGCGGATAGGCAATGCGCCACAGCTTGGACTTCTCCGTCTTGTGCACTACCTCTATGTCGGCAAAGCTGGTCTGGTGCTTGGTACAGTAGTTGACGATCCGCTCACCACGGTAGATCAACCCATCCTGCCACAGCTTATTGAAGGTACCATAAACCGTCTCCACCACCTTAGGGTCAAGCGTAAAGACCATATCTTCCCAGTCTGCCCCAACGCCAAGAGCGCGCAACTGGAGCTCCATATCGCCCCGCTTTTTGTCAACAAAGTCCCACACCTGTGCATACAGCTCATCACGCGAATAATCAAAGCGCGTCTTGCCCTGCTTCTCGAGCTCGCGCTCGTACACCACCCACGTCTCAAAGCCCGCGTGGTCTGCCCCAGGGATAAACACCGCGTCGTCACCCTTCATCCTGTGGTAGCGCACTAAGATATCTTGCAAAGCCGAGCCTAGCGCGTGCCCGACGTGCAGGTTGCCATTGGCATTGGGCGGCGGCATCACGATGCTATAGGGTGTGCCCTCCCCTTTTGGCCGAAACACACCGGCACTCTCCCACATGGCGTAAATATTTGGCTCGTATTCGTTAGGGTTGTAGGTCTTGGCAAGTTTCATGGCGGTGGCTTCCTTACAGATTATTGATACTTTTCACACGAAAACGGTGCGGTCGATGCTTCACGTGAAAATTTATGTGCAGCATCTGCCTGGCCGATTTTTTGGTGCAACTCCAGCTACCTAGTATAGCATGTTTGGCGGCACAATGGCAGGGGTGACAGGGGTTAGTGATGAGGCTAAGACGTAGCTGACAGCGGTGATATGATAGATGTCTCGTCTTGCAAATTAGTCACTATCGAGTAGTCGCTTGTTCTGATAGTTTCCCACTGTGTAGTTTTCACATGGAAGGTGTGATGTGTGACGGCCTGTGACTAAAGCAATTACAATTTTACTATCTCATCCAGTAGAGCATGAGGAATGAGCAGACTTACCAGAGAAACAGCAGAAGTCTTCGCACTGCAAATGTCTGCGCACATATCATCATGCTGCATTCATCAACGCGTTTCACACAATATAAAAGGGAAGTATGAATAATAAATCAGAGATGAAGATAAATTGCGTTTATTATAGTTACAACCAAAATTGAATTACAGTAGGGAAGTGATAGCCCAATTTCTCACCTATACATATCCTCATTTCACGTGAATAATGCGCAATTTCATCAAGCTCTATAGCCCCACATCATCATATGGATCTCATATCATCATCCATCTGAAGTCACGTCTGTAGAGTAGGGCAGAAGAAATAAAAAAAGACGCCCAGCTAGAGCGTCTTCTTCTAAGTGATCTCTCTACTAACTACTTATGCGAGCGGCGATACGATGCTTGGCGCAGACTGCGCATGTGCTGATACATCGCTTGGTAGAGGTGATACAACCGGTAACGCAGTGGATGGAGAGGTTTCTCCCAGGTACCGATATAGTCCACTGGCGTACCCCCAAACGACTTCTTAAAGTGCGTGAAGCCCGCCCAGGGGTGATCCTTCGGCACATCGTCTGGCGCAATACCGTAAAAGTCAAAGAATTTGTGCCCGGTATCGTGCGCATAGAAGAGGGCAGACACCACCAGTGCTGTGGCTGGGCTGAGGTTGCGCTGGGCGGTGTAGGACGCAGCGTGGGCATAGGCCATCGTCGTGCCGTCACTAAAGAATATCAGGCTAGCAACTGGCTTGTCCTCTAGCGTGGCATACATCAGGCCAGCTGCCTTACGTGGGAAAAGCACTTCTGCCATTTGGCGAAAGTAGGCATCACTATGAGGCTGCATGCCAGTACGCTTGGCGACGTCGTGGATCATATCAAGAAAGATCTCAATATCCGCCGGCTCATAACTGGTGTGGAAGCGCACCCCGGCCTTCTGATTCTTGCGCCAGGTGTAGCGCACCGCCTGCTTGGCATTAGCCAGAATGGCATCGTGATCCATCGTTACATCATTAATAATTGTTCGATCGGGCTGGAGGCTCTTCGCTTTGCGAAAGCCAAGATTTTGCAATTGCTCGAGCCGCGTCGTCCGGGGGTCGACCCGCACGAAGTCTGCACCATATTGCCGCCCTGTGGCAATGATATCCTTGAGCGCCGCTTCCTGAGCGGCATCATTATCTGCTTCGGGCCCATAGGGCACATACAACCGATGGTTGAGTCGACCATGCTCGATAATGCCATAATACTGCCACCCTTTGTCTGCCCGCCGCACCGTGTGGCGCTGCTGCGCTTGTTGAAAGGCCTCCCATGCCTCAGTCTGTAAAAAATGTTTCATAACATTAGTATAGCAACTTTGTGGCGGATTTTCACTGATGATTGTTGCAAAAATTCCATGCGTACCACGACGAGATGGTGAATATTCGTATAAAATAGTGTTGATCTAGCCCAGAGGTACGCGCGTTATGAAAAGTCTAAGGCTGATATACCTTGCTATTAGACATCTCTTCCTCTCACTACTCAAAAATGCTATACTATCGCTATCATTATGCAGCTCAAGCCTATCGATCCATCCACTCTCGAGCAATTTGCCGCGCAGCACCCGCTGGGGAGCTTTGTCCAGTCGGCCGCTAATGCCAAGCGGGTAGCACAGCTAGGCTGGCAGCCACATTATCTGGGGCTGTTTGCTGAGGGTGAGCGCTTGGTGGCTACCGCCGTGTTATATGAGTGGCGCACCTTGGGCTATAGCGAGTTTGAATGTTTGCAAGGGCCGCTGGTGGATTATCACAACCCAGCCGTGCGCAGTACATTATTGACAGAACTCAAGAAATATGTCAAAGCACACAAAGGTATTTTACTTCGGATTCAGCCGCCACTTATCCTGCGACAGGGAAGTGACCCTACTCAGCTTCTCGAAGTAGCAAGCACGACCAAGGCGCTGCAACAATTAGAAAAGGCAGGTTTCCGCGCCATCCCCCCACAGCAGACCGACCGCAACGCGCGCTACGTGCGCTGGTTCTTTGCCAAAGATCTCTCGCCCTACCACGACGATACGGCACTACTCAAGAGCTTCGACGCCAAGACACGCAGCTGCGTCAAGGCAGCCACCAAATATGGTGTGGCGGTGCGCGAGATTACTGCGGTGGACGATCTCGTCCCGTTTGCGAAGCTGCTAATCGATACTGGCACGCGGCGTGGCTTCTCAGGACGCAACGAGGAATTTTATCAGCAGTTGTTTCGCGCCTTCCATCGCACGCAAGCGTGGTTTCTCATTGCCGAGCTCGACCTTGCTGGCTACCAAGCTCGCCTCAGCACTCAGCATGATAGCCTGCAAGCCGAGCGCGATATGCTGGCGACTGAGCCAGACAAACAAGGGCAGGTGAAGGAGCTCGATAACCAGCTCGCTGCGGTGTCAAAGCGCCTGGCAGATTATGAAGCACTCCGCCACGCAGCCAATGGCGACGTGCTGCCACTTGCTGCTGCCATATTTATGCACACGAATGATAACGAGGTGGTGTATTTCCTCAGTGGCTCGGACGACAAGCACGCTAAGTTCTCTGGCTCATATGCGCTGCAATACGCAGCAATGCGCCGTGCCATCAGCCTTGGCGCTCAGCGCTATAACTTCTACGGCACAAGTGGAAACTTCAACGGCTTCCCGGAGCAAGAGGGAGTATATCACTTCAAGAAAGGCTTTGGCGGCCAGCTGGAGGAACGCGCTGGCTGCTATGAATATATTGCTCGGCCATTCATACATCAGGTGATTCGCTGTGTGCGTGCGGCGCGCGGTATGATCGGCCGGTAGAGATCCGCTTATTTCCAAACAGCGACAACTAATCTGTGCCAACGCGCAGACGGTAATCTGCTACAAGCAGTTACATACTAGTATTATCGTTTCGAATATCACCAAAACATATCTACTTATTGTCGTGGCCACCCCACACCGCCTCGCGCATCGACAAGCTTGGCTGGACTTCGAGCTGGTATGGGTCGGCTGTGCGGCCAGCTTGGGCGTAGTAGTAGCCGAGGGTGGCGATCATCACTGCATTGTCTGTACAAAAGGCCATCGGTGCGTAGCTAATGGAGCAGGGCAGGGCGGTGCGCAGCTGGCGGCGAAGTTCTTGGTTGGCCGCCACACCACCAGCAATCACGACGGAGCGCGGCGCATAGTGCTCATAAGCAAGCACGGTCTTATCGACCAATGTCTCTACCGCTACACGCTGGAAGCTCGCCGCCATATCATAGCGCTGCTGCGGCGTGACAAGCGCTGGGAGCTCGTGCGAAGGAAAAGAGGTATCTTTGCCCACCTCGGCTTGCATTCGGCGCAGCACGGCCGTCTTGAGGCCCGAGAAGGAGAAATCGTACTGGCCCTGCATCCGCGCCTTGGGTAACGCGTAATGCTGCGGGTCACCATGCATAGCGGCAGCAGCAATGGCCGGGCCGCCAGGGTAGGGCAAACCAATGATCTTTGCTACCTTGTCGAAGGCTTCGCCTACAGCATCATCCTGCGTCTGGCCAAGTAGTGTATAGTCACCATGCGCCCGAAACAACACCAACTGACTATGCCCACCAGAGACGATGAGCGCCAGCATAGGGAAGCTCGGCTGCGCAGCAGGTAGCGCTAAAGCTGGCTCGGGCTTTGGCCGGCCATCCTCCACCACGAAATTGGCATAGACGTGCGCCTCCACATGATGAATCGCGTAGAGCGGCTTCTTGTGCACAAGTGCCAGCGTCCGCGCCGCCAGCGTCCCAACCAGCAGCGACCCCACCAACCCAGGTGCATACGTCACCGCAATGCCATCAATCTCATCCCAGCTGCACGCTGCCTCAGCCAAGGCACGGTCGATCACCGGGGTAATCATCTCAATATGGCTCCGCGCCGCTACCTCTGGCACCACGCCACCATACTGGGCATGAATATCTATCTGCGAGTGCACCACACTGCTCAGCAAGCGCCGCCCATCGGCCACCACCGCAGCCGCCGTCTCGTCGCAGCTGCTCTCAATCCCAAGAATCTTCATAGGGTTATTATAGCAAAGGAGAGTACACAACGCAGAAAACTTACTCCAAAATAAAAATAGTGTAGAAAATACGTATAATCTCACTTTTGCAGCGTTGGCTCCACCAGCCAATCCCTTCATCCAATGGCGTGTGGGTCAATCGCAATAATCAATTTTAGCCCAGGCGCACAAGATGAATATTCGAGAGAGATATTCACTATTATAGTGAGCCGGAAGCGGGTGCACGGAGAAGGTAATAGTGAGAATAAGCGAGTGTTTTACAGCCCTCATCGTAGCACATTTGCTTGCTCAAAAAATCATGCCTCTCATGGTTTTAAATACTACCAAAAGTGGTATAATATGTGCCATGGCATTTTCTTTGAAACAAACACTCAAGAATACCCTCCCACCCAGCGTGCTGGCAGCGCTGGAGCCAGGCTATCGGCTGCTCGAAGCCACTGCGGCAGCGGCCAACCAAGGCTTCCCAGCCCAGGGCATGCACGTCATTGGCGTGACCGGGACAAACGGCAAGACCACGACGTGCTTTATGATTCACCGCATGTTGGTCGAGGCAGGGTATAACGTTGGCCTAATGACGACGGTGGCCTATGGGGTAAACAGCGACATCACACCGCAAACCGAGCACATGAGCACCGTGTCTGCACCCCTGTTGCAGCAGCGTTTGGCGGAGTTTCGACGGCATAATGTGCAGTGGGTGGTGCTGGAGGTGACGAGCCATGCATTGGCGCAGCACCGCATCTTTGGCGTCCCGATCGACATTGCCGTCATGACCAACGTCACCCACGAGCATCTCGATTATCACAAGACATTCGAGCGCTACCGCACCGCCAAGACACGGCTCTTCAAGCTTGCGCGGCGGGTTGGCATTATCAATGCGGATGATCCATCGGCAGCGGTCTTCGAGCAAGCCGTGCCCCGTAGCCTATGTTATGGCATTGCAGGCGGCGACATTCGCGCTACGAACATCACCCAAACCGCCTCGGGCAGCCGCTATGATGTATGGCTCATGGGGCAGATGCATCACATCACCATCAACATGCCGGGTAAGTTCAACATTGCCAACAGCCTAGCCGCAGTAGCAGTGGGGCACGAGGTAGGCCTGAGCCGGGCACAGATCGAGCAGGGCCTGGCTGCACTCACCGGGGTGGAGGGCCGTATGACAGTGGTTGATGCTGGGCAGCCATTCTCCGCTATTGTTGATTTTGCCCACACACCCGACGCCTTCGAGCGGCTCCTCGGTAGTGTGCGAGCGAGCACTAAAGGCAAGCTGATCGTCCTGTTTGGCTCAGCTGGCCGGCGTGATGAGTCCAAGCGAGCGATTCAAGGCAAGATCGCAGGGCGAATCGCCGACGAGCTTATCCTCACCGAAGAAGACGACCGTGATGTCGATGGGCAGCACATCCTTAGCCAAATTGCCAAAGGCGCAGAAGCCGCTGGCAAAGCCCAAGGCATCGACCTCTTCCTCATCCACGACCGCGCTGAGGCCATCCGCTTTGCTATTCGCCGTGCCCGCACCACCCGCGACACCGTCGTCTTCCTGGGCAAAGGTCACGAAAAAACCATCGAACGCGCCGACGGCACCCACCCCTGGGATGAAATAACAGAGGTACGAAACGCTATCCACGAACGGCAAGCATCGAAGAAGAAGCCAGCACGAGGCAAGACTAAATGCACAAAAGAGAATAATAAACGTAGAAAAAAGTCTACATCTCGCCCAGCAAAACATTCTCCATCCACTAAGAAAGCTTCCTAGTTTTTGGTTTTCTTATTATGCTTGGTAACCAATGATTGTTGTTTAAATGTAAATTGTTATATGTACTTAGTAGAAACTCGCCACAAGAGTGGCGAGTTTCTATATTTACGATACTAAGACTAGTATAGAAAGTGTGACTTTATTGCTCACTTTGGCGATCTGTTACAAGCATTTCTGCTATTAGCTCCCGATAGTCTTTCTCTGTATAAGGTGTCCCGTCAGGATGATTCAAGCCAAATATTTTCTTGAAGTCTCGGGCTACCGCATTGTGCGCATACCGACGAGCCATATCTGCCTTGATAAGGTCATTTCTCTTATTCTCATCACTTTTATCCTGCTTGAACAACTCTCCTGCCGCTTCGTGCTCATCAACTGCCTTCTTATACGCACTATAGGCAGCAGTAGTCTGTTGGGGCATCAACGGTTCACCTGGATAACGATATACTTTCTTCCCCTTTTCATCAATTCTCAATACACCAAGTGCGTCAAGTACAGCCTGAGGATCATTCCTGTTGATGTCATAGTCTTCTATCACCCCATTGACAATATTTCGGGCATTTTCGATAGGGGGATCATCAACATTCCCCACGTTAATCTCATTCATAATGACTCGCTTCATGAAATCAACAATTTCTCGCACCTTCTCTCGTGCATTCTCTCGTGCTTGCTCAGGCACCTTCTTGTTGCGCATTGTAATACTGAGTTCTCTCATATTCTCAGGAAATTGCAGTCTTGCTAATTTTAGAGCTTCACTATTGATAAGTTTCATAAGCTCAGCATATTGCTCTTGTTGGAACTCGCGAATTGCCTGGCATGATTTCTCGAGTGCCTCTAGAACGCCTTCTTTCAATTCATTCTCCCCATGGTATGGGGTAGTTTCGATATCTGATGAGTCGTTTGTTAATCCAAGTTCATGATTCATGAAGTTATATTATCATATATTGCATAATATGTCGATAATTATGAGAACAAGAAAATCCATCAATATGATGGATTTTTACACCTTGCTATAAATCGGCTCTACCGCTGCGACAAATAATCAATCTCTTTGATGATGTCGAGCAGCGCTTGAGCGCGGCGGGTTTCGTCGCGGATGGATTTGGCAATTTGGTACGCTGGGTCTATCAAACTCTTGTCGTCCGTCGAGCGGATCAAAAGCAGATAGGTATCGAACTTCTCATCTGGGCTGACGTTGAGCTTATCCACCAGCGGGCGCAGCTCTTTGATGGCCGATTGCTTCACGCCATTGAGCGCCTCACCACTGGGCGCAGGCTGCGACGGCTGCTGAGACGACATAACCGGCACAGACGAGCCCATATTGCCCGACAGTGATGAACGGCCAGCACCTTGCCCCGACATCATCGCCTGCGACCGCTGCGACGCTGCTGTGCCCACCTGCGGGCCGATCCCAGCAAGCACCTTGGCAAGCTCTTGATCGTCGGTAATTGATTGTGATGTAGTGCTGATATTCATGGTTCCCACCTGTCTCCAAATATGCTTATGATTCTCTGCTAATTAATGTATCATGGGAGGGTATACTCTTGCAAGCAGAAGGAGACGATTATGCTTGATGACCAGACGATATTGCGCCAACGCGGCGCTGAAGCCGCCCTGCATCACATTGCAACATTATGGAAACAAACGACGCTACCAACAGAGGTAGCTAGCCAACTCTCGCATATATCAGTCCAGCATAATATTCGTAATGTTGTTATTATAGCAATGGATGGTGGTGCGGTGTTGGCTCGCGTTGCTCAGCAGCTCGTGCAGCATTATATGGCTGTGCCTGTACTGTGCTGCGATGCAGCAGCAGTGCCACCATTTGTGAGCACGCATAGCTTGGTGATTATTATCGAGGCTGGCATCTTGCCTGACCAGGTGAAGAATATACTGCGCTATACACAGCAGCATGCCGCTCCGGCCGTTCTGCTCACTCATGATGCTGCCGTGGCTGAGTATGCTGCAATATATCCTGCAACTACTATTATGCCAATTGCTAATAGAGAAGGGCAGGTGGAACCACTACGCATACTCAGCACACTGAGTGCGCTACTGACGGCCTATCAGTTGCTGGATGATGATCTTGTGGAAGCGATAGCAGATGGCGCAGCGTACGCAGTGGCTGCGGCGCAGCAGTGGGGTGCTACCATGCCGACCGCTCGCAACCTCGCCAAGCGGCTTGCACGCCAGGCAGCGGGCAAGACGGCGGTTTTTTGCGGCAGTGGGGCGCTCGCATCAGTGGCCCAGTGGTGGCAGTGGTGCTGGCAGGAGCAGGCGCACAATGTGGCATTCGCTACCACTCTTGCCGAGGCCGATCAGGCTGGCGCTCATGGCTGGCTAAGCCATCCTGTAGACAAACCATTTGCGCTTTTCGACCTCGCAGGGGAGAATGACGCCACTACCCAGCAACGCATGGCAGCGCTCGATCGCCGCCTCAGTGGCCGCCGCCCCCACGCGAAGTCTATCTTGCTTGCTGGCGAGACAGAGGTAGAGCAGGTGCTGCACGGCATACTGCTAGCGGAATTTGCCAGCTGCTACCTCGGCGTGTTGAATGGCGTGAAGCAGGGGAAGGGCGACAAATCTTAAAGCTCTAACCTAGCGTGTTTTAGTTTTTGAGAATCGTAGTGTTTTGTTTTTTTTACTCTAATTCTTAAGCCCTTGTCATGATCTTGTACGATGGCTCGCTGTCGCAAAATGTTACATAAACAACGAGCTGCTACAATAAATTCATCAACGAAATCGCTCATCATCTCAAACACTATATCCGACAATTGAACCGCAAAGTACGCGCAAAAATTCTATCATCGTACTCTGTAAACGAGCAGGGTAGGGTGAGCCAGGAATACCACAACTCATACAAAAAACCCGCCACTCTCCAGGCGGGTTCTGTATCAAAATAACTATCTTGTTTAGTGGTACTGCCGCAGTGACTCAATCGTATTCTTGCGCGCGGCCCGGATGGCTGGGTAGAGGCCAAAGGTGAGGCCAACTGCCAGCGCCAGGCCAATTGCCATCACCGCCGTCTGCCACTCTAGCGATGGCGCAAAGGACAGCCACAGGCTAAAGCTCAGCGCCACTATGTAGCCCAGGATATAACCCAAGATACCACCGAGCAAGCTAATCGCCAGCGCCTCGATAACAAACTGCGTAATGATATTACCATCGGTTGCACCAACCGCTTTGCGGATGCCCACCTCGCGCGTGCGCTCCACCACACTCACCAGCATGATGTTCATGATGCCGATGCCGCCAACTACCAGCGAGATCGCCGCAATCAGCGTCAGCACCTGGGTCAGCGCCGTAAAGAGCCGATTAGTCGGCTGGCTAATCGCATCGCCTGTTGCTACGGTAAAGTCTTCCTCCCCTTGGTGATTTTGCTTGATCTTGTCCTTAACGTGCTGGGCAATCTGCCCGACCTGCTGCGACGCATCAGCCTGAATGTTGATCTGCTGAATCTGCGTATGACCACTGTGGATCTTCTTGCCTGCCTCAGTAGTGATGATAGCTGCGTTGTCAAAATCAACGTTGTTATAATTCAGCGGATTTTCTGTAGCACGCATCACCCCCACCACAATAAATTCCTTGCCGCGGATCTTAAAGGTCTGGCCGATTGACTGCTCGGTGCCAAACAACTGCACCGACAGCTTTGGGCCAAGCACCGCTGGCTTAGCATCGTGCGTGCCACCCTCGAGGAAGTCGCCTTCACGCAGCTCGAGCTGACTCGTGATAGCAAGGTCTGGCGAAGTTGCCACAACAGTAGTGGTGGCTTCTCGGTCGTTGCTCTTGAGCTTGTTCTCAGAGGTCATCATTGGTGCTACAGCGCGGATATGTGGCATCTTGCGCACCGCTTCGACGTCGGACTCGGTGATGGTGCTGGTGTTGTAATTATACTGCGCCACCGAGCTCGCTAGCGACGAGAAGCTCTTGTCTTGCACGCCAGGGCGCACCACAATGAGGTTATTGTTGAGGTCGGACACCTGTTGGGAGATGATATTATGCAGGCCACCGCTCAGTGCCAAGATCGCTACGATACTACCCACACCAATTGCCACACCCAGCGTCGCTAGCAAATTACGGCCGCGATTGCGCCGGAAGCTACTGCTTGCATTTTCGAAATGGTCGATGATTATCATGCCTGGGGCTCCTTTGTGCTAGATTGGTGAGCAGACGATGGTGCAGCGGTCTGCTGGGCCGGTGTAACCTTGATTGGCTGAGCAGATGCTGCAGATGATGGCTGCACCGCAATATGGGCTGCTGGTGCTGCAGGCTGCGCTGGCTGACTAGCGGGCTGTGGTGCAACCGGCTTGGGTGGTGCGGCTACAGACTGTGTTGACGCAGGTGCTGCTGGCTGAGCTGGGGTAGCTGAGGCCGTTTGAGCTGGTGTGAGATAGTGAGCCGGAGTAGGCTGGGCTGCCGACGGAGCCTGCGGCGCGGCAGGCAAGGCTGGCGGCACCTCTGGTGGGGCAACTGGCATAGGCTCGATGGTCGGGCCATCTTGGGTATGCGGATCTTCGTAGTCGACCACTGTTGGTGCTGTCGTTGCTGGTGCAGGGGCTTTCGCGGGACGACCGCGAGCAATTGCCTTGACTGGCGCAGCTGGCTGAGCGGCCGATGCCGTGCTCTGCGCAATCGTCGGCGCAGCCTTGCCAGCAGGTGCTGCCCGGCGAACTCGTGGCTTGCGGGCCACTGGCGTTGGCGCGGCAGCAGTGGTGCGCATCTGCTCATCACTGGCAATCTGCCCATCAAGCATCTTAATCACACGGCTGGCATAGCTCGTGAGGTTCGGGTTGTGCGTCACCATAATAATGGTATTACCCCGACGGTGTAGTTGAGCCAGTTCTTCCATGATGATATGGCTCGAACGGCTATCGAGGTTACCCGTTGGCTCATCCGCCAGGATGATCGACGGGTGATTCACCAGGGCGCGAGCAATTGCCACGCGCTGCACCTGCCCACCACTGAGCTGCCACGGCATGTAATATTCGCGCTCTTGGAGGTGGAAGTTCTTCAGCACCGCACTAGCTTGCTCTAGGCGCTTGACGCGGCGCATCCCCCCACGGTAGCTCAGGGGAAGGGCAACGTTCTCGAGCACTGTTAGGCGATTAATCAGGTTAAAACTCTGGAAGACGATGCCAATCTGCCGTGAGCGAATCCGGGCGTGCTGGCGCTTACTCAGCGTTGCGACCGATGTCCCGTCAAGAAAATACTCACCGCTGTCGGCGCGGTCGAGCAAGCCCATAATATTGAGCAGTGTCGTCTTACCGCAACCACTAGGGCCCATGATGACAATGAATTCGCCTTTTTCGACTCGCAGGTCGACATTATCCAAGGCATTTTGGGCAGCATCACCCAGACCGTACTGCTTGGTGAGGCCTCGGAGTTCTATAACTGGTGTAGAAGATCGTACCATAATTATCCTTTAGTATAAACTGTCAAAAAACATTTCTGCAAGCCCAATCTGCACAAAAATATACAGTATAGCCACGCATCATGCCAAAAGACGAATCAGCAGCGCACTCCTATGGCAGCGTGCCGCCTGGCGCTGATATGGCGGAGAGACAGGGATTCGAACCCTGGGTGACGTTGCCGCCACACACGCGTTCCAGGCGTGCCAATTCAACCACTCTTGCACCTCTCCGTACCTCTGTATTATAGCGGATGTGGGGTAGGGTGGCAATATGTATAGGTGATTCGGATATGTGGTGGTTTGTTAGTGTAAATTATGTAGCTTATCAGAGTATTTATTAGGTATATTGTTAATTTATGTGGCTATTTTTTTAATAATAGGGACAGAGACAAATTAATTATATCTGTATAGCTGAGGGCTAACTTTTCACATTCAAGCCACCATATTTCATCCATCATGCAATATGTATAAAATATCTCCCATTTTTTCCAAAAAATATCGTTCGAATATATTTCTATACTAACCTCTGTGTGTATGCGCCATTCATTTTTCTTAACAGAGGCCAAAAAATATTTGACCTGCCGCGCAAACAATGGTAGCATGAAACGCAAGTGCGCAGATAATAAGCACACATAACCACTAATCCTGTATTGGGGAGGATTGAAGCTTATGACAGAAATGCTACCAGAAGATAAAACACCACGAACAGAAGGCGACTTAGTAAGTAGTGTCCTTGGCAGTATTAATTTGCAACCTGCTCAAGGGAACCTCAGTCCTGAGCACCTTCCTGATTATGACCCCGATCTAAGTGACCCCAATACCGATATACCCTGGGAACTTCAAGAGGAAATAACAAATCGACATAGTAGCGACAAACCTGAAGACGAAGCAGACACACCAGACTCTACAGAAGAAGATCCTGATGAAAAATTGACTCGACGAAAGTTTACTATCGGCTTCCTAGCCGCATGTGTCCTTGGAGGTGGAGTAATTGCTCGTTTAGACGATTCTGTAAAAGCTAGCCGTGATACTAGCACACCCCAGCTTGATCTTAATACTACTCCAAGCTCACCCGAACAAACATATGAGCCACTGTCATCCCCGCAAGAAGCCTTGCTTAACTCGGATTATGTTACCAGTTTATCTGCAGAAGACCAAAAAAGCCTTAAATCACTGCTAGAGATACCCGTTGATAGCCCTTCAAACGATTACTTTGGTAAAGCTCCTCAGTGGGAAAGCACCAAGCAAGTACTTCTTGAAGCTGTTGTTGGCCAATATCGAGACGAAACTCTACACAAGATGACCGATCGATACCCAATAATGAATAGTGAGCAGCTTGAAAAATTTGAGCAAAATGCCACCATGAAGCCAAGTGTAGATGTTGGCTACAGTTTACCGCAAATCATTGACCACAACGCTCTTGTTTTTAATGTTGCTCAGACTATTGTAGAAAAATATAAGGTGAGTAGCTATAAAGATGAAGCTATTAGCATAGCACAGAAACTGCTTGATGCTTGTGTTCTCTCAAGCAAGAGCTTCATACAAGCACCAGACCGTTCTGTAGCAACAAGTTATCGAGATGAGCTTATCAAGATGATACAGTATTCTACATCTGCTTGGGCGGGCGAGTCAGAAGGCGCCCCAAGTATGACACTACAAAACTTTATACAGCCATCCTCTACAAGGGATGATTTGGAGCCTATTGGGCAGATCCCTCTATATTATGACAATGATAACCCTCTTTTCCCAGACCAAAAGCGCATCGAGGGAACTTCTATTTTTTATAACAAAGCAGTCACAAGCCAAAGAACTGAGCCAGTCAAAGACGATCTACCTGCTAATGACAATGGTCAAGACGACCAGCCATCAAAGGCAACGACTATTATTTATGTTCCTTGTGCTATTACCACTGCCGATGGCGCTGAGCAGATCACATACTATCCTATCAGCCCACTAAACGCAGGCAATCAGCGAGCCCTCGTAGAGAGCTCAATATTTGGGCATGCTGCCGCAAAAGGCAAGAACAAATGTTTCTACTAGACTAGTGTTATTCTTAGTATCTTACTTTGCCTAAAAATAGCAAACGTAAATATTATTTTGCACCTATAGTGTTTAGCACCAGTATTAGAATTGCTGGGTAATATCTATATGATGTTGTTTTCTGCTTCTCACCTGTTAGATGAACTTTGTGTCTTTTGTTTTGTTTGTATCTGTGCTTAAATAGACATATGACAAGTAGCAAAAAGAAGTGTTTTTCACTCTCTCGTTTTTCTCTTTTTATTACAGTGGTTCTGTTTGTAGCTTCTTTGTTGGCAACAACATTTTCTCCTATAGTCCACGCAAAGGAAGAATCGCAGATGGCTCCACAAGAGCAAGCTGCAAGCTGGGCATATGCGCAGGCTCTTAGCTTTTGTCTAAGTATAAATGACCCTACATCAGGCAGCAACTTCAAATATAATATGAAGATATATAACAACGCCATACAAGCAAACGAGGTCGAGTCGGGAAATTGGTTCAAAGAGGAGAAGTATACTTCAGGTCCTTCTTGGTTCTTTAAGAGTTTATCAAAATACGTCGGTTCGCAGTATGTTAGGAATGATAAAGCATGGGGTAACCATGCAGCCTCACAAGTTTTTTATTGTGCTCTTAATGAGAAATCGGCTTGGGTGAAGGACGCGGCAACGCTGTGGGGTTATAAATCACCTACTGAAATGTTATGTGATTTTGGAGCAAAGCGCATTTCTAGCAGCCCAGGGCATTTTGAAGATTGCGTCAGCGGCACCGGCAAACTCTCTCCTGATTTTACATTAGCAATAGGTTTTGGTGGTATCCCACAAGCTATTGCTCATAAACTCAAAGCAAAAGGGGCATATTCTACAGACGCTAAATTAAGGATGAGTGATGCAGCTGAATACCTATATTGGTACAACGTACTACGAGGTGGGTGCGGTGCCGAAGTAACAGACAAGGATTTTCCTGACAGTGATAAGTATTCTATTAAAAACATTAAAACAGCTGATGGCAAGGGGAATGTTAGTAATAAGAACTACTACATGACCCCTGTTAGAGGAGGGCCTTGGGATAAAACCATAAAAACAAAAGCATTCGACAGTAATGGAAATAACTCGAATCTAACTTGTGTAGACATAGCAAAAGCGATGGCTGCAAAAGCCGACGCTTATGCAAAATGGATCAAAGAAGATACCTGTGAGAAAAAGTTTTCAGGTAATAAAGCCGGTATAGACCAGTGTAAGCAAGGGCGGTCAGCAAAGAATGCTGACGACTGCAAAAATAAATTCCCTGATAACGATGAAGCATACAAAAATTGTCTGGCTGGTATGGGCAAAAGTGACGGCACCGCAAATAGTGCTACTGGTACATATGATAGCGATAAAGAGGATGAAGATATAAATACATGCTCTGATGCAATAGGTGCTATCGGATGGATGGTTTGTCCTGTCGTCAACTTTATGGGGAAAGTAATTGATGGGCTGTATGGAATTATTAGTGACTTTTTGTCTCTTGATCACGAAATATTCCAAAAAGATGCTGCAAATGAATCATGGTCGGCATTTCGCAATATAGCTAATATTCTACTTATTGCTGCATTCCTGTTTGTCATATATTCACACGTCACAAGTCTTGGTATTTCCAATTATGGGATCAAACGGATATTACCAAGATTGATTATGATATCTATCTTAATCAATGTTTCATTTATTGTTTGTCAATTCCTTATTGATATGTCTAATGTTCTTGGCGGATCTTTGTATGGCTTTATTGATTCTCTAGCTTCTGGTGGTGCCGACAAAACAAGTTTTGCTGAGAGAACTGCCCAAGTAGCTCTTGCTGGTGGTAGCACTGTTGCAGCTGGTACGTTTGTTGCAGCAGAGGGTTCTCTGTTGGTTGCAAATATATCTCTTCTTGGCCCTATTGCACTCGGTGCACTTATCGGACTCTTACTAGCTTTCATTATCCTATTAGGTCGCAATGCTGGTATTGTTATATTGGCAGTCATTTCACCACTTGCTTTTGTGGCACTTCTTCTTCCTAATACTGAAAAACTCTACCATAAGTGGTGGAAGATGTTCCTAAGCTTACTTGCAGTGTATCCAACGATTGCTGTTATATTTGGTATGTCTAAAGTAGCAGCCTCCATCTTTATCGCAAAGGATGATGTAACAAGCCAAATTACAGCTCTTGGTGTTATGTTTATTCCACTTCTTGCTTCTCCAGCTTTACTTATGGGAGCGATGGGAGCGATGGGAGCATTAGGAGCCAAGTTACAGCATATGGGTATGCGAAGCAATGCAAAACTTCTAGCAAAGACTCGCGATAATATGGGCAAAACATCAATCGGCTATGGCATCCAACAAGCAAGGTTATTACGTGAACAAGAACGCAACGAGCAAATGATGGGCCAGTTTGCAAATGCAGGAGGAATTAGAGGTTTTGCATATAATGTTATTGGCGGCTCTCGAGCACGCAGTCGACGCCCCCGGATCGCAAAAACTTTTGCAACAGAGCAGCGAGATAAACAAAAAAGCGAAGCACGAACATGGCTTGAGAGTGACCATATGCCAGAACAAATGGTTGAGCTTGCAAAGACAGGAATGATGTTCGATCCTAAACTTGGAAAGAATAGAAAGTTAGATGCTATGGAACGTGCAGGTGCGATAGAAGCTGGTATGGAATATGGCAACTTCAAGGAAAGGTTGGATATTATGGCTGCAACAGGTGATCTTGACCAAGACTATGCTCCAGCTCAGGCTGAGTACCTTCGAGTACTTGCTGCTCAGGGTGCACGAAAACATGGCGACAATGCTCTTTATGGGACTGCTGGTATAGGGGCAATTGCATCTGGTAAGTACCGTAATAGTATAGAAGCACAGTCGGCGCTGTATGGTAATATAACCAGTCAACTCGAGGGGGGTAAGATTTCCAATGAAACATTGATGTCAAGTAGTGTCAGTCAAAGTGCAGTTGTTAAGGAAGCTCTAGAGAAGGTTGACGAAACTACAAAGAGTAGTATCCGTGCAAACCTAGATGCGTTCTATCATACTGAAGATGGTCTTGCAACTCCAGCAGCTGTTGTTCATAACCTGGGTCTTCAAACAGTCGGCGATAAATATGTTACACAGCAAAAAGAATTAGAAAGGTCACGACAAGAAGCTAAAAGCGGAAAACTTAGACTTAGCAAAGATGAGCTTCAAAATATTCAACAAGCAACAAAAGATACCGTGGATTCATCTTTCAAGAATGCAAGCAAAAATCGCGATAATCGGCGACACTAAATTGGTTATTTTCCACATACATATTCTTCATCCCCCTCATGCTATAATAAATACATAAGCTATGTCGAGATATAAGGTTGCGCAGGATGTAGAGGCAGAGGATAAGATTCTTGGGCCATTTAGCTTTCGCCAGTTTATTTATCTGCTGGTTGCGGCGGCGGGGATTGCGTTGGCGTGGGGATTATCGCAAGTGTTTTTGCCACTGGCGGTTATTCCGGTTCCAATCATCCTGCTGTTTGGTGCGTTAGCTTTGCCACTGCGTAAGGATCAGCCAATGGAGGTTTACCTCGCAGCGGTGGTGTCGTTCTACACCAAGCCACGCCGGCGCATGTGGCAGCCTGATGGTATCAACTCACTCATCGAGATTACGGTACCCGAGAAGGTGGAGATCGAGCGAACGAAGAACCTCAGCCAAGATGAGGCCGAGCGCCGCCTGGCGTATCTGTCGCAGCTGGCTGATACTCATGGCTGGTCCATTCGCCACACCCGCGTACCCGATGCACAGGGGTCGATGATTAGTGACGTCTATTTTGAGGCGCAGCAAACCTCGGATATGTTTGATGACAACAGCAGCGAAGCACGGGCGATGACGCGGCGCATCGAGCAATCCAACCAAGCCCGGCGCCGAGCTGCCATCGAGCGCATGCAGGCTCCACCAGCGGCGCTACCCGCCGTAGCTGACGGGCAGCCACTCCAGCAAGCTCCTGTGCCATATCAGCCAGCATGGCCGCAGACTCAGCCGCAACCATACCAGGCAGCACCGCAGCCAGCTCCAACTATCCCACCACAGGCTACACCTCCGTACCAGCCACCCGTTGATGATGCTGGCTTTGCGCCAGTGTCGCCGCCTCAGCCTCGTATGCCAGAGCCGCCATACCCAGCACCAGAGCCTCAGCGCCCAGCGGTGACGTATTCGTCCACGAGCTTCCCCGAGAACCGCACTGCGTCGTCGCATCAGCAAGCTCCCCCACACGATACTGCCACCTACCAAAACCAACCAAACTCATACCCGCCTCAGCAATCTACCGAGGTATACGAGATTTCGCCAGTGGATGATGCGGCACATGACGAAACACCTACTGCTGCCCCACAGCCTATGCCGCGAGAGCATGACTCACTCCAGTCTCTACCAATGGCACTGCCCGCCGTTATTCCGCATGATTCGGTCTTACCAGACGCCCTGAGCAAGCCCTACACGCCGGCTAAGCCCACAGCAGAAGCTGCGCCAGAGCCCAAGCCAGAGGAGACACCATCCTTTGAGGCGATCTATGCCAACCTGCGCCAGCACACCACTCCCACCACCGATGCCGTGCCGCTTGTACCACCCCAAAAGTCAGCCGCGCGCACCACAACTACACCTAGCTACCCATCAGCTGAGGCAGCGCCTCCTGCCGACACTCAGCCATCATTCACCCCGACACCTGCAGAGCAACCCACCCCGCCAGCAGCCCCCAATTATCCGCAAACCCCGGTGTCATATCCTCCCCAGCAGCCAGCACCACCTCAGCAGCCACCCGTCGCGCCAGCTCAGCCTACGCCGACTCCTGCACCGACCCCAGCCGCAGTATCCTACCGAGAGCGCTCGACACTAGCTGATGACAAAAATGTCATCGATATGGCAGTGCGCTACAACCCATACCCCAGTATTCACCAGTCGGTCATCCAGCCGCTCGACCCCAGTTATTACGCCAAGACAACCCCCACGCGCGAGGAACGCCTGCGTGAGGAGCAGCTCGCCCAGCAACGCAACAATCTGCCGCCAAACACTAGCACAAACACCGTCTCGCCTGATATAATTAGACTAGCCAGCAACTCTGATTTGTCCGTTGCTGCCATTGCCAATGAAGCTAACCGGATTCAACATCAAGAGCAGGCTAATCAGGATGATGACGATGATGAGATTGTCATCCCTTTGCGCTAAGAAATAAGAAGGAGAGTGGTGTCGCCAAATTCACCCAACAATCAACAGCCACCAGCTGGGCCACCCAGCCAGTTTGGCTATAGCCAAGGCCAGGGCGCTGCGCCAGCGGGCCAGATGCCAGCTAATTATCCGCAGTATCCCGCTCCGCCGCAGGGTAACTACCCCGCCGTGCAAGCACCGGCTCAGCCACCAGCTGTGCAAGGTGGGACGAATGATCAGCCTACTCAAGACACCAAGAAAAAGGCTCCACCCAAGCCCGCTACCACGCAGAATAGCCTCCTCTTATCGGAGCTGCGCGATGATATGATCATCATGGGTGATGGTAGCTTTCGCGCCGTCATTGCCTGTGAGTCGATTAACTTCGACCTCATGAGCGCCCGTGAGCGCGAGGGAGTGGAGTATAGCTACCAGAACTTCCTCAATGCGCTGTACTTCCCAGTGCAGATCTGCATCCGCTCACAGCGGGTCGATATTGGCCCATACCTCGATAAGCTGGTCGCCATCCAGCGCACCCAAGACAACATGCTGCTCAGCGTGCTGATGGAAGACTATATCAACTTCATCGACGACCTCTCGCAAAATGCCAACATCATGGACAAGAGCTTCTATGTCGTCATCCCGTATTACCCAGCAGGGGAGGGGACAATTCTCGACCAGAGTAAAGGGTTCTTCACCAAGCTCTTCGCTCCTAAGAACACCAACACCGTGACGAAGATTAGCAAAGAAACCTACGAGCGAGCCCGCGAGGAGATCCGCAACCGCGCCGACACCATCCTCAATGGCTTGATGCAGATTGGTGTGCGGGCAGTGCAGCTCAAGACTAAAGAGCTCGGCACCCTCTATTACAACATGTACAACCCCGACACAGCGGTGCGCGAGCCGCTGGGCGACTTTAATAACGTGACTTCCACCTTCGTCCGCAAGGGTGAGGGAGCCGTCCCAACCTCGACAGCATATCACAAAGGAGATTTTTAATGGCACGACGACCTGATCCAATCGACATTGCCGCCCAGCAGCGCGAGCGCGAGCAAGCAGAGGTAGAAGAAGCCTTTATCAAAGGTATGACGACGCTGCGCGACCTGATCGCCCCCAGCAGCCTCGAGATCCACAGCACGTACTTCCGTATTGGCACCAAATATGGCCGCACACTCTACATCTACGGTTACCCGCGTGAACTCTACACAGGCTGGCTATCAGGGCTGATCAACATCGACCAAGTGCTTGATATTAGCATGTTTATCTACCCCGTCGAGACAGAGATCGTCCTTAATAACCTCCGCAAGAAGGTGACGCAACTTGAGGCCGATATGGCGCTTAACTCCGAGAAGGGTAAGGTGCGTGACCCAGCCCGCGAGGCTGCCCTGGCCGATGCCGAGGAATTGCGCGACCAGCTACAGCTTGGAGCGGAGCGCTTCTTCCGTTTTGGGCTTTACGTCACGCTCTATGCTGATAGCCTCGAGGAGCTGAGCTTTGTCCAGCACGTCATCGAGACAATCTTTGGCCAAAATATGGTCTACAGCAAAACTGCCAGTAACCAACAAGAGCAAGGCCTCAACAGTACCATCCCCCAAATGACCGACCAGCTGCAAGTCCGCCGCAACATGAACACTGGCGCGGTGAGCACGAGCTTTCCCTTTACCAGTGCCGACCTGAGCGACGGCGAAGGGATTCTCTATGGCGTTAACCAGCACAACCAAGGGCTGGTTATCTTCGACCGCTTTAGCCTTGAGAATGCGAATATGGTCGTCTTTGCGAAGTCTGGTGCTGGTAAATCCTTCACCGTTAAGCTCGAGGCACTGCGCAGTATGATGCTTGGCACCGACATCCTCGTCATCGACCCAGAGAACGAGTACCAGAAGCTGGCCGATGCAGTCGGCGGCAGTTACATTCGCCTCAGCCTCAGTAGTGATACGCGGATTAACCCCTTTGACCTTCCCCGAGTGATCGACAGCGACGAAGCAACCGACGCCCTGCGCGCTAATCTCATCACCCTGCAGCGGCTCTTTAAGCTTATGCTGGGCGGCACACTGGTGGGTGGGCAGCAGATTGCCTTGCTCAGCCCAGCTGAAGAGGCCGATCTCGACCAAGCACTCATCGATACCTACGCCCGAGCCGGTATTACTAGCGACCCACTAACGCATAATTCTCAGCCACCGACGATCATCGACCTCTACGATACTCTCCTCCACATGGGTGGGGCAGGGCCGTCACTGGCCCAGCGCCTGCGCAAATACACCACAGGCACCTTCGCTGGCATTTTTAGCCAGCAGAGCAATGTTGATATCAATAACAGCATGGTGGTGTTTAACATTCGCGACCTGGAGGATGACCTGCGGCCAGTGGCGATGTATATTGTGCTGAGCCACATCTGGAACATTGCCCGTACCGTACAACGCCGGCGGATGCTCATCGTTGATGAAGCTTGGCAGCTAATGAAGTATGAGGACTCAGCGGAGTTTCTCCACAGCCTAGCCAAGCGAGCTCGTAAGTACTCTCTGGGCCTGACGACCATCACGCAGGACGTAGAGGACTTTATGGGGAGCGAGAAGGGCCGGGCTATCGTGGCAAACAGCTCGCTCCAACTCTTGCTTAAGCAATCGACCAGCGCGGTGGATGTGCTAGCAGAGGTCTTCAAACTCACCGAGGAAGAGCGCAAGCGCCTGTCTAACTTCCCGGTAGGCGATGGCCTCTTCTTTGCTGGGCAAAACCACGTCCATATCCGCATTTTTGCCAGCGAGACCGAGACGCAATTCATCACCACCAACCCAGTGGCCAATAACAGCTTATACCAGCAACCAGTGAGGTCGTAGCCTGCCATGCCTACCCCCATCCCTTCGCAGCAAAAGCCCGACCTCGACCGGCATAATCCGGGGAATACGCATTGGAGCAACGACACCTTCGCTGGCCGGAATAACCACGCTGGCAGTGGTGATTATAGCCAATCCAACACCGCCCAAGACCTCCAGTCGCGCGAGAACAGCGGGAGTGGCTCATCCGCCCATAGCAACGCCAGCAGCACTGGCGCAACCGGCAGCGACTACGCCAACTCCGTCCGAGGCCAGGAAGGCGCGCCAGGAGGAGGGTGGAATACAAATGTCTCGCCTGCAAATACTACCACTTCTAGTAAATCGGTACCTTTCTTTAGTAAAGTACGCGGTACAATAACTGGTGCACGAAACAAACCTTTAATCACTCTCGCTATTATGATGTTTGGTGGGGGTAGTTTCCTTGCTATGACGCCAGCAAATTTTGCCAGTCTTTCTCTTTCGCACTGGTTGCAAAATTCAGTCATCAAGTGGGATTCACAAAGTACCAGCTTTGAAAAACGTGCTCATAAGATTATGTATCAGCGTATCGAAGGCAAGGCGACTGGTGGTATATGCTCCACGTTTCGCGTCTGCCAACGCTATGGTCGTTTGTCAAAGTATATGATTAAACGGTTTGAAAAAAACAGAAGAATCGAAGCTCTCAAAGATGGTAAGGTTATAAAGAGTGAGGATGTTGGCTTATTAGGTGTAAAACCAGACCAATTGCGTTTTACGCGTAGTGATGGTACAAAAAAAGTTATTGATTCGCCAGACTTTAGAAAAAACTTTTTCCAGGATACGGAAGTCCGCTCTATAATTCACGAAGTTTACGCACCCCGCTGGGTAGTGTTTTCTGATAAAGTAGCTGCCAATCTTAGAAAAAAGTGGAAGCTTACAAAAAAAGATCGTCTAGCCGAAGCGAAAAACAAAAAACAAGTCGATGAAGGTATTGATAATGCCGTCAAAGGGAAAGAAGTAAAGGGCAAATACGAAGCGAAGGAATCTGACGAAGAAGGGAAAGAAAAGATAACCGAAGATACTGATATTGGCAACGAAGCGAAAAAGATAGCTGGTGAAGGTGCTGAAGGTGCATCAAAATCAGTCAGTAAAGAGGCTGCCGCCAAGCTCATCAAAGAGGGTGTCGGCAAAAATGGCAATATTGCTGCAATGCTTGCTGGTGGGCTTTGTATGGTACAAGACGGTGCCCAATCTATCAGTAAAACAATTCGAGCTATCCAAATGGAGCAAGTGATCCAATTTGCAACTTTGTTCGCTACTGCTGCAGATCATGCAAGAGCTGGAACAAACAACCCTATACCTATGGCCGAATTAGGAGCTAAATTTATGGCAACAAGGGTCAATAAAGAAGGCAAAATTACAAAACGATCTGCTCCTGAAAGCCATGGTTATAAGCAAATTATGTATAACGATTTAGTTTCGTCAGATACCTCAAACTGGACTCAGTATGTTCCAGGTGGTGGATGGGCGCGTAAAATGAATAGCCTTGCTAACGCACTTGGCGCTAATGTTGGTATCCTTAAAACATCGTGTACAGGTATCAACAGTAGTGCAGGTCAGCTCCTCTTAAGTGTAGCTGGAGGCTGGACAAGTATTGTTGGTCAGCTTGTTTCAGAAATGGCTGCACCTGTCATATCAAGTATCATGGCTCCAATTCTCGGCAAACTTATTAATACCATGGCAGGAACGCTGGTAGATAGCTCCACAATAGGAGAAGATGCTGGTGATGCAATGTCTAGTGGCATATTGCATATGTTCTCTGAATCAGCTGCAGCTGGTGGTAATGGTGTATTAACCACGGACCAAACGATCGCATATAAGCGAGAAGCCACTAAGCTTAATTTGGCATATGCTCAAGAATATAGACTCAATCATAGCCCCTTTGATATTTCATCGCCCTATACTTTTATGGGTAGCATTTATGGTTCATTTATACCTTATATGAGTAGTTTCTCTAGTTTAGGTAATTTTACTAATAGTATGCTTTCTCTAACAAAGAATATTTTTCCTGCTCTACTTGGCACTCAGGCATACGCGGAAGATGATAAAGTTGCAAAGATTTGGAACTCATGTGACGACCCAAACTTAAAGGGTGTTGGCGCAGAATCATTTTGTAGCGTGTCTCGTGGAGCACTTGATCTGGATAAAGACCCTTCGGAAGTCGCAGATGCTCTTGCAGGCCAGTATAACGAAGAAACAGGCGAAGCAACCGGTGGTACACTCAAAGAATGGCAAGAGAAGTGTGGCAAAGGCACCGATGGAGAGAACGGTGTCGACACTAGTTATTGTAAGTTTGACTCTGAGGAAAAAAAGCTAGCTGCTTTGTTTACTATCGACCAGCGCGTTGTTGACACTATGGACAACCCACCTGTTGACGATGGTGGTGGTTCTCAAGGGCAACAGCAATCTCAAGGTGGATCACTCCCTTCAGGTGATGCTAAGTCTCTTGCTCAGCAAATTTTAGACAATCCAAATATTACTGTCGCAGACTATGGTTGGAATTCTGGCGAAACAACCCCTAAGAGCCAGATTGAAAATACCGCAAAAGGCCAGCCAGCTATACCAGATTCGGTACCAACCCAATATAGTCGTAATGTTGACCCGCAGATTCTTCAAGTCATTCTCTTAATTGGCCAAAAACATAAGATCACAGTGTCGTCTCTTATGCGCACACAAATGACAGCAGGAGGATACAGCCAGCACCCTCGAGGTAGAGCTGTCGACTTAAGCCCAATCGGCTCTTGTGGTGATGGTGCTGGTGAGGAATGTGCTCAAGCAGTACAGGAGTTGATCAATGCAAATGCGCTACCTCAAGGTGGTGGTATTGGCCAGTCAACCTGTGGAGGAGCACGTGGTGCATTAAACAATGCTATCACTCAAAAGGGATGGCAATCGTTTGATGATTCTTGTAATCACTTACATATCGATCTAGGACAAGGAAATGCAGCATCATAAGAAAACATTTTTCATATTTACGACGGCTAAAAAAAATAGGTTTTTAGCTCTCATCTTTGCTAGTCTTATGGTAATAGTCCAACCATCTTTTGTTTATGCCGAATTATCACCAGCTTCATACCCCATGCAGGCAATTAGGTTCTATAGTATTAAAGGTTGCCTTACTGGTGTTGGCGAGGGTGGCGCAAGCACTAGTACTACCCTTGTTGGAAACGACAATATTGAAAAAGTCTTGAGATTCTTTGTCGGAAAAGGTTTATCTCTCAAGCAAGCAGCAGCAATTGCAGGAAATCTAGAACAAGAGTCAAGAATCAATCCAACTATTGAAAATAGTATTGGCGCTTATGGTATCGCACAATGGCTTGGCGGACGCAAAAATAATCTTAAAGCAAAGAGTAATTACAATACCCTTGAAACACAATTAGAGTTTCTCTGGGAAGAGTTAAATGGAGTGGAGAAGGCCGGCTTAGAAGCCATTAAGAACGATTCCGGTTCTGACGTTGGCAAATTAGCTGTCGAATTTGGAGAAAAATTTGAACGATACGGAGCTGGGGAAGAAGGAAAGCGTGCACAGTATGCAAACGAGATATACACCAGTTTTCAATCAAAAATTCCCGACTCTTCCTCGTCAGGTGGTGGCTCATCATCAGGGAGTAGTGGATCTCAATCTTCAGGATCAAATTGTACTGGGATAGGAGGCAGTAATGGTGGGGGATCATATATGGACGATAGCTTTGTTGTTCATAACCAATGCGATCAACCATGGGCGAACCTCTCTTATGGGCCCAAACCAAATACTATTTGCTCAGCAGGGTGTGGCCCTTCTGCTATGTCAAACATTATTACAGCAATGACTGGTAAAAAGGTAACACCAGAAGAGACATCAAAGTTTGCCGCAGATAATGGAATGGCCTATGAGTATGGTAGCTCTTGGGATGTAAGTCCAAAGCTTGCTGAACATTGGGGGCTTAAAGCCAAGAATATTGCAAATGATGTCACTGCAATCAACGAAGCACTCCGTGGTGGTGCACTAGTTAATATGTCTGGGGCTGGTCCTTCACCTTTTATTGCTGGCGGGCACTTTATTGTTATCCGTGGAGTAACAAATGATGGCAAGTGGAAAATTGCTGATTCAAATGGACAAGCTGGGCAAGAGAACAGCAAAAAGGAGTGGGACCCCAATGCAATCCTTCCCTATGCACGGCAGGGTAATGTTTGGGCTATAACAAAATAATGGAGGTTTAAATTAGAGTATGGATAGCTCAGCCAAAAAACAGCTTTTTATACTATCTGCTATTATCGTAGCAATTCTTAGTGTTGTCACTCTTCTTTGGTGGTGGCTCACCCCCTCGCAACCAAAAAAAACTGAAGATCAATCAAAAGTAAATTCATATACAGACCCTTACTCGGGTGAAACCGTCTATAGTCCGCCAGGTCGCGTGCCCGAACGATACCGTTCTCGCAATGATATTGTTTATCTTGGGCTGTCTGAATTACTAAATCATGGCTTTACTGAACCGCAAGTTGGTCAATATAAAGTATATATCAAAAAATACTCAGATAAGCGTGCTACCAAAAAAGAGAAAATAATTTCTGAAGTAACTATCAATTTCGACAGCTACAAACAAATAATAGATAAAAAAACAGGGGAAACTACAGTTACTTTTGACATTATTCTTAATCGTAACCAGCAATTATCATATATAGCTAAAGTAGTCATGCCTAGTGTAAATAAGATCGAGATGTCAATATATTCAAAGGACGATATAAGCCTATCAACACCCTTATTTGATTCAAAAACTGATGGTTTAGCTGACTAATTATAATTAACCGACTCTGCTCACTCATCCCACCGCACTCGTCATCACAATCTGGTTATCGACGAATTCGCTGAGGAGACGCTGTTGGCGCTGTTGGTCGAGCTCGCCAAAGACATCGTCGAGTAGAATAAGTGGTGCTTGGCCTGTTTGCTGTTGAATATAAGCCGCCTCAAGAAATTTAAGGGCAAGTATAATGGTGCGGATTTCACCCCGCGATGCAGTCTTGGCGGCCGGATTACCTCGAAACAGTACCGTTATATCATGTCGGTGTGGCCCAACACTCGTCGCACCAACCACTGTATCATACGCTGTTTTTTGCTCATACTCGGCGAGAAGCTGCTGCGCGGTCACGTTGCGCTCCTCTGAGTAGTGCAGCGCAACGCTATCCGCCGCGCCCGCAATACTTTGGTACATAGCACTGCTTTTTACATTAAGATAACGCAGCACCCGTTGACGCTTCGCAATGATCGACGCACCGTACTGACTCAAGATAAGATTCCACGAGAAAAGTGTCGCATCACTAAGAGCAGGGTCTTTGAGTAATTTATTACGTTGTTGCAGCGCTCGGTGGTAGCGGCTCAGCTCATGGCTATAGTGTGCATCATATTGCTGGATGAGTGTATCGAGAAAATCACGCCGGCGCTGCGGCGAGCCAGTGATAATCCGCAAGGTATCTGGCTCAAAGAGAACAATTGGATATTTTTTACCATAGGGAAGGCGACCATAGGTTGTGCCATCGACGATAAAACGCTTGCGCTTCGTCTCATGTCGACGATCGTACTGGACGCGATAGTGTTGCTCATCCGTCGCAAGATCAATTGTATAACTTTTTTGTTCATGTTGACAGACTGCTTCATCACTACCGCGAAAGGACGTCCCACGCAGCGCAATATGGATCGCCTCGATAAGCGATGTCTTGCCAGAGCCATTTGGGCCAGAAATCAGCGTTGTACCTGGCTCAAGGTTAAGTGTCTTGAGCGTATGGATTCGCACATGCTGCACTGCTAGCCGTGTTATCTTCATCGCTAGCTCTTCAGTGGCATAATAATATGAATATAGTTTGGCCCAGGCTGAGCGACTGTCAAGACGCAGGGCGAGAGCTTACCGCTAAAGCGGAAGGTGATTGTCTCGCCGTCAAGAACACCTAGTGCATCACTAATGTACCGCGAATTGAGCGTAATCTGCCCATCGCTCGACACCTCAGCTTCCGCCTCGGAGGTATTTTCGCCCAGCTCGGACGCAACGGAGTGAATCCGCAACTTTTGCGCCTCATGGTCGGCGGTGAGCGTGACACTGCCACCAGACTCCCGGGCAAAGAGCCCAGCCACCTTTACCACTCGTGAGAAATCACCTGCTGCCAGCGTGACATTTGTCTCGGACTGAGCGGGGATGAGCTGCCGATAATTTGGGTAGGTGCCATCGATTAGGCGGCTGGTAATCTCCACCTCCTCCAACCGAAAGCGCACCTGCGTCTCATCAAAGAGCACCTCCACTTCTTCCGTGCCGTCACTGAGCGAGCGTAGCGCTTCCTGCAAGCTACTCGCTGGCACAATGGCTGCAATCTGGCTCTGGCTTACCATCAAACGCCGCTCAGCCAGGCGATAGCCATCCGTCGCCGCCATATATAACGCACCATCCACTGTATGCCAATACACACCAGTCAGAACAGGCCGAGTCGTGTCATTACTACACGTCACCAAGGTTTGCGCTGCCGCTTGCTTGAAGTCCGTAGCAGCAATGCTATAGCGCACCGATTGTTCTTCATCAATCGTCGGCAGCTCCGGAAAGTCATCCGCTACCACGCCATTAATCGTCGAAGTATACCCGCCAGACGTCAGTGTCATGCGTGTGCCGTCGGTCTCCAGCTCGATCGGCCCCTTCGGCAAGTTCGCCACAAATTCGCTCACCAGCTTGGCCGGCAGGGTAATCACCCCCGGCACTTCCACCTTTGCGCCTACATAGTAGGTCGCGGCAATCTCTAGGTTGGTCGCAGCGAGAAGAAGGCGATTACCTTCGGTGCGGAATAATATATTATTTAAGATTGGCAGGCCGGCTCGGTTGCTCGCCACGCGCCCAACAACCCCAAGCGCCCTGGCAAGGTTTTCTTGTGTGACAGACAGTTTCATATCAACAATCCTTTCTTTTTATCTGATTGATCTAGTAATAGGTGCTGTGGATACTGTGGAAACCATGATGAATAACAGAGGTACAACTTGCTCACTACTTGTGTAAAACGCTGCGATCGCTGACGTGGATAAATCGGGGAGAAGCAGCGGTTATCCACCAGCCAATGAGGCTGGAGGGTGGTGTGCTTTTGGTGCTGTGGATGGCTGCCCACGAACTGTCCGCTGGTTATACGGCTCACTATACACGGCTTTTCCACAGGCGTCGCGAAAAAAACACACGGCCTAGGCATAGAGCTTATCCCGGATGTCAGCGACTTGCTCACGGATGAGGTAGTCAAGCTTGATGGATTTTTCGATTTTTTCGACTGAATGGATGGCGGTAGTGTGGTCTTTGCGACCCAGCTCATTAGCAATTTGTGGGAAGCTCATGTGGAGCTCGCTGCGCAGCAAGTACATGGCAATCTGCCGTGGCACAACGATATGCTTAGCCCGCTTAGCACTACAGATTTCTTTGCTGTCGATCTGGAAATGGCGGGCGGTCTTGTCGATAATCTGCTTGGCGGTGAGATGCTGAGGGCGACTGCGCCGGACATTGCCAAGCAGACCCTCTGCCGTCATCACATCAGGGGTGACGCCGCGCATTTCGGCATAGGCAAGGAGCTGGTTGAGCGCACCCTCGAGCTCGCGGATGTTTGTTTTGACGTTCTTGGCTAGGTATTCTACAGTGTCGCGCTCGAGCGTCACGCCAGCGAAGCTCGCTTTGGTCTCGACGATCGCACAGCGCGTCTCGAAGTCTGGCATCTGGATATCGATTGCCATCCCCCATTCAAAGCGACTGCGCAAGCGCTCCGTCAGGGTAGGGATGCTGTGTGGTGGCTTGTCACTACCGATGATAATTTGCTTGTTGGCTTGATGGAGGGCGTTGAAGGTATGGAAGAACTCCTCCTGAGTCTTCTCGCGCCCAGCAATAAACTGCATGTCGTCGACGATCAGTACATCGACATTGCGATACCGGTCAGAAAAGCCAGCCTTTTTGAAGCGGATTGACTCAATAAATTCTTTAACAAACGTCTCCGAGCTCAGATAGGCGACCTTCTTGCCTGGGTCGCGCGCGAGGATCTCGTTGCCTACCGCTTGGATGAGGTGCGTCTTACCAAGACCGACGCCACCGTAGATAAAGAGGGGATTATACTTCGTACCAGGGCTATGTGCGACCGCTTGGCAGGCGGTGTAGGCAAGGTCGTTGCTCGAGCCGACGATGAAATTCTGGAAGGTATAGCGCGCGTTCAGGCTGGTCGCTGGTGTGGTAGAGCTAGAGTGTGATGAGGCAGTTGGCTTGCTGATGAGCGCTGCCGCTCGTTCCTCGACGCGGTCGGCTGGCTGGCCAGTGGTTTCGCGGCTAATCACAGTGCGTTTTTTGCCGTGTTTGTTTACCACGTAGGCGATGCGCGACACCTCCACACCACTGTGCTGGAGCGCTTCTTTGACGATGCTATCATAGCGAACCTCAAACTGGCGAATCGCAAAGATATTCGCCACGCCAATGGTGATTACCCCATCTTTGTTGCTGAGCATCTCGGTATTGGCAAACCATGTCGAAAAAACACCGCTCGGTATCGACACTTCAATCTCACCCAAAACACTCTTCCACAGGCTGTGGTACACTGGCGTTTGCTGCTCCTTGTTTGTTATACAATGACTCTTTTTAGTATAAGAAAAAACCGACTTTTCCACAACCGTGAGAAATACAACAACGGGGTAAACCCGAAAAGAACAACAGGGGTGGAGTTTTTCCACAAAAATGTATTACCTCTGTTAAAGTGTGGATAACTCGCGAACAAATGTGGATAAACAATTTGGCTATGCTTATGACGGAGGTTGCTCGGAGCACAAAATCCACCAAGCGAGTGAAAAGTTGAAAGATCTGGAGCAATCGCGTATAATAGCAATGATATGCCAAAACGAACTCACCAACCACACACTCGTCATCGTGCTCGGACGCACGGGTTTCGGGCACGGATTGCCACCAAGGCAGGCCGCAATGTGCTCAAGCGCCGCCGCGCCAAGGGCCGCGCTCGCCTCGCACTCTCGTAGTGAGATGATAGCAAAATGACGAAAATAACCCACTGCTTGGTGGGTTATTTTATCTCTGCTTGCGGGTAGATTTGCTATAATACAGCTATGTTACAGCAACGATATCGGTTTCATGGCTATGGCGGGCTACGCTATTTGTATCGCCATGCCAGTGCCGAGCGTTCGCGCCTGCTGACCGTCAAATACGTAGCTAATCGCCGTCGGCGCATGCCACGCATTGCCGTGGTGGTGAGCAAAAAGGTGCACAAATCTGCGGTGGGGCGCAACCGCATTCGCCGCCGCGTCTACGAGATTCTGCGCCAGCACGTACCGCACTTTACAGGGGTGTACGACGTTGCACTGATCATCACCTCAAGCGAGGTGCTTGCCACGCCACACGATGAGCTTGTGCTGGTGGTGAAAAATCTTCTTGTGCGAGCTGGTATTTGTCCTGGCGACGCAACGCCAAGTGATGAAAGAGAAAAGATAGACTAGTGCTTTATATCCTTTCAGTCTTCTTTGTGCGATCTACTTCATAGTAATTTGAGTCAAATCAATGCCAAATAGTTCTGTATAAACAGTGGTAAATAGAACTCAAAATATTTATACAAAATTATTCTCTTGTCATTTTATACCAATGAAAGGTAAGCTAGGTGAGTGTTCTTTTCTAGAGTCATAAATACTCTCACATACAACATCAGCAGTGGTGTATCGCATATATCAACGATTGATTTCCAAAAAATACTTCGCCACAATTCATCTTCCGTGGCCACCTATGATACAATAAATGCAGTAATCGGAGTCAATATGTTTGAGACAATAATTTTACAGCCCATTTTTAACGCGCTTTTGCTTATCTATAGTATCATCCCTGGTGGTGACTTTGGCATAGCGGTGATTCTTTTCACAGTCATCATCCGCTTCTTGCTCTACCCACTACTTAAGCGGCAGCTCCACCAGAGCAAACAGATGCGCAAGATGCAGCCTGAGCTCGCCAAGATTAAGAAGGCGGCTAATGGCAACCGCCAAGTCGAAGCAATGCAGCAGATGGAGCTGTATAAGAAGTACGGCATCAAGCCATTTCGCTCAATTCTCCTGCTCTTTATTCAGATTCCGATCTTTATCGGCCTCTACCAGGTGATTATGATCATTTCGCTTCACCGCGACCAAGTGGCGCGCTATATCTACGAGCCGCTCAAGAATATCGATGCCATCAAAGCGATCATTCACCACCCTGAGCAGTTTAATCACACTATGCTGGGCTTTATCGACCTCACCAAGGTAGCACTTGGCAAGGATGGTATTGTTTGGCCGCTCCTCGCCCTCGCAATCATCTCAGCCCTCACCCAATATGTGATGACCAAGCAGACTATGCCAACTGGCAAGAGTACCAAGCGCTTCCGAGACATCATGAAGGAGACGGCCGCCGGCAAAGAGGCTGACCCCTCTGAAATGAACGCCGCAATGATGCGTAATATGGCGAAGTTTATGCCAGTGATGATGTTTATGATCATGATGGGCTTGCCAGGGGCGCTGGCGCTCTACTACACGGCGTCCAACTTAGTGGCGGTAGCGCAGCAGTCATATCTCCTCCGCAAAGATAAACAAGAGCTTGAAGCAATTGCCGATGAAGTAGATATTACAACACCCGCCAAGAAAAAGTCGACAAAGAAGCGCGCCAAAGCGGCTACAGAAGCCAACGTCACACGCATCAAAGCCAAAGAATAACAGAGGAGGAGAACCCGATGGATCGATACCAATCAGTAACATTTGCCCGAGAATATCTCCAGAACATCATCTCATTTTTTGGCGAAAATATTGCGGTATCGGGTGATGACGATGGCGAAGTAATGACCCTCCGGGTGGAGTCGTCGGACATCAATAGTATTTTGATTGGCCGCGGGGCAGAGACGCTGCGGGCGCTGCAATATATCGTTTCGTCGGCATTGCGGGCGCAGCACGCGGCCATAGTGCGTGTGAGTGTTGATATTGCCGACTACAAAAAGCAGCACGAAGAAAAGGTTGCCGACAAAGCGCGGGGCTGGATCGAGCGCGTGCGTGCAACTGGTGAGCCCTACACCGCTCACCTCAACCCGGCTGATCGGCGTATCGTCCACCAAGTCGCTGCCGACGCAGCTGGCATCACGACCGTCTCCGAAGGCGAAGGCCGCGAGCGCCATGTGATTATCCAGCTGGAAGAGGCTGAGTAAAAGTAAAAAAGTCTACACACAACAGGGGAGTGAAACACTAAAGAACATTCACCCCTTACTCTGTATATCTTTGAGAAAAGGTGGCGCATTTTAGTAGAATAACTATTTGACACCGCAGAGAGAAAAAAGTATTATAACATTGTTACATACTAAGAACTACGAGGGAACCCCTATGTCACGTTATGAAGACCCATATTATGAACAGAAAAAAACAAAAGAACTAGCAACAGCAGATTTTAACACTCTCGTCGATAAGCGGCTCAATAATGCGCCACTTATACACCATGGTGACCTATACAATGGCATGAGTAGGCAAGAGAACTACATAACAACCTACACCTTGGAAGATCTTACGCACATTGCAGAGCAAAATGCGTCCGAGACTATTATGGCTTTTCTGCAAGATGTAAGGCAAAAAGCTGCCCATGTAGCACAATATAAAGGAACGGATGATAATGTCCGCGTTGCAATAAGTATTGCAAAAGAACACAACAAGGAAAGCAATGAGCAGGAGCCATTGAATTACCGCGAAGTAATCATAGATATTGCAATGAGTGAAGAAGCAGCGAGGCGTGATATAAATACAAACATGTCCTCTAATGATCAGCTACATGAATCGGGGTCTATGACAGAGGAGCTGGTGATCGGGTCTATAAAATTCTCAACAGACGATAGTGGTCAGTTTGATATACACCAAACGGTAGGAGATGTGAGAAAAAAGAATAACCCATCATTGGATGATATAGCAACCCTTAATACGTTACTCAATCCTTCGTGGAAGGAAGTACAAATGGCGCAAGCTCGAGGGGCTGCTGTGCAAGCCTTGGTAGAACGAGCGACGAGTATGTCTCGTGCGTAGCCATAGTAGCAGTTCCTTTAGATCCTGTATTGAACCATAGGAGCTGCTACTATATATAGGTTACTCTGTTATTTTATATATCACACTTACTGCTTACCAAGCGCTTGCTCATACACCGCCAACGTTTCCTTGCCGCAGCGCTCCCACGAGTAGCGGGCAGCTTGGGCTTTGCCTTTGACAATGAGTTCGCGACGGCGGGCTGGCTGGCTGAGGACGCGGTCGATTGCGCTCGCGATGGCATCAACATCGAGTGGGTCGAAGTACTCGGCAGCATCGCCTAAAATTTCGGGCATACACGAGGTATTGCTCGATATAACAGGGGTTGTGCCATACGCCATCGTCTCGAGTGGTGGCAAGCCAAATCCTTCCATTAGTGATGGAAAGACGTATGCCTCGGCTTTGTTAAGTAGCCAATCACGCTGCCCATCGGGGATGAACCCAGTGAAGTGAATATTGCGATAGCCTTGCTGCTGGTAGTAGGCTTGGTTGCGCTTGGTGTCTTCATTCATCCGCCCTACAAACACCAGGCCAAGGTCTGGCCAGCGGCTCAGCAGCTGCTGGTGTGCGGCCGCGAGGCGGCGCAGATTTTTATAATCAGGCTGCTGCCCAACGTAGATAATAAACCGCTTGAAGGGAAGGTCGATATATGGCGTGAGCTGCCCAGGGTGCACCTCGCCCGCTTCGTAAATGACTGATATTTTGCTATCAGGGATCTTAGTAAAACTCTGATATTCTTGCTTGGTCGTCTGAGAAATAGTGATGATATGCTCGCTGGTGTGGGCAATCCGCCGAAATACCCAGCGCCCCACCAATTGTTTAAGATGAAACACCAGCCAATTTTTGTCGGAATTATACGTCTTGAGGAGGGTCATATCGTGCACTGTTGTAACGTGCTTACCTCTGTAAAAGACCGGTTGCTGCGGCATACAAAAGTGCACTAAATCGGGCTTCAGTTCATCCAGATAGCGGCGGAAACCAAGCTGCTCTGCCAGCGAATAATTAGCAAAGTCGACCGTGCGGATAGTGAAGTTGGGGTTGTGCGGCTGCCAGTAGTCGCGATCCTTGGTGGGGACGAGGACGCTATAGCGGTTGGTCGTATCAAGCCGCTCCAGCTGCTCGAGCAGCTTCACGACGTATGTGCCCGTGCCAGAATTGATCACGCGGGCGTCGATTGCAATATGAAAACTCATACCCTCTAGTATACAGCTCCTGCACCGAAAGCGCCAGATGGACACGCGTGTGTCAAGACGGGTGATAATAATCTAAATTCTGTATAAAAGTGCTATAATACCCATATTACAAATAATATGACAGAACTACCGCAACACATAGCAGCCCAGACGAATCTGGCGCAGATAGAATCCATTCTTCACCAGGCGGGCTACCATATCACCGGGGTAGACAGCCAACGGCCATGGGGTGGGTTTGTTTGTATTGATCCGGCGCAGGCAGAGCGGTTTGCGGCGGATTTCTTTGTAGCTTCGGGGGTAGAAATCAAGGATAAAGTCGATGCACCGCTTAGCCCTAAGATACTCTTTGTCCGGCCAGGAGCGCGCCTCAGCTGGCAATATCATCATCGGCGGGCGGAGCTGTGGCGGTTTCTCACCGCTGGCGCGTACTATTGCAATATGAGCGACGAACTACCACCTCGGCCAACACTAGCCCAGGCGGGTGATGTTGTGAGGCTGGCGGCAGGGGAGCGCCACCGTGCCTGCGGTGATGCTCAGCACCCAACGATCATTGCTGAGCTCTGGCAACATACCAACCCAGCGCACCCATCTACAGAGGATGATATTGTGCGAGTGGCGGATGATTACCAGCGTCAATAGTTGCTTATAACCACATGGTGAGTTTATGGCTACCGAATAAGTTAGTTGTTAAACAAACAACGGCTTACACTTTGTCTGATAGAGATCCTCTTGGTGTACTAGGGCCAAAGTGTGCAAATATGCGATATTCTTGAGAGTTGAATATGACATAGTGCAGCCACGCTGTGTTGTTTAAAACATAGTATATGGGAAAGGCTCATTAATCCGTTGTTCGAAAAACAACACGATCATACAAACAATAATTCCACACCAGCGATGCACCAGTGGCAATGATTTTTGCGAGCAGCAGCACAAGCGGCTCAGTATGAATAACAGAGGTCAGGATAGGCGAAACACAGAAAATAACCGCGTTTTGTAGCCCCCACAAGCCCGCCAGGGTGACGACGACAAACAAGATCAGCTGCCGGCGCACATTACCCTGGGCACGAAAAGTGTACGACTTATTAGCAAAAAAGCTAAAGATAAAGGCCGTGCCTGTCGATACTGTATTGGCCGCGAGCTTTGGCACGCCAAGTGCGGTGAGCCCAAACAGCAAGCCAATATCAATCGCTGTATTAATCCCACCAACCAGCGCAAACCGCAGCAACTTACCGCTGTTATTTGCGATGGCGAGCCTCACGATGCTCCTCAACGAGATAAGGTGGGCGCTGCTTCGTCTCACTAAAAATCCGAGCGATGTATTCGCCAATCACTCCCAAACTCAGCAACTGCACTCCACCAAGGAAGAGAATCACCGCCATGAGCGACGAATAACCTGCACCAGTTGGCACACCAAACAGTGGTCGGATGAGTAGATAGAGGATATAGATAGAGGCCAAGAAGGCGATGAGGAAGCCCAGCACAGCCGAGATGCGCAGTGGTGCGGTGGTAAAGCTCGTGATGCCGTCAATAGCGAGGTTGATGAGTGTGCGCGGACTTTGCTTGATGGTGCCAGCAGCCCGTGGGTCGCGGTCATAAAGAATCTCCTTCTTTTTATACCCCACCCAGCTAAAGATCGCTTTGGTATTGCGCTGAGATTCGCGCAGCTGGGTGATGGCAGTGACGCAGCGTTTGCTAAGTAAGCGAAAGTCGCCCGTGTCGATCTGGACGGGTATATGCGTTGTACTCTGGAGGAGACGGTAATACCACGCGGCGGTTTTTTTCTTGAGCCAGGTCTCGCCGGAGCGGCTTCGGCGCCGTGCATACACATCATCATACCCCTGTTCCCACAGCTCGATCATCTGCGGGATCAGCTCTGGTGGGTCTTGTAGGTCGGCATCAATTACCACGACAGCATCACCCGCGGCGTGGTCGAAGCCAGCGAGCATAGCAGCTTCTTTGCCAAAGTTGCGTGAGAGATTAAGGTAGGCAATGGCGGGGTTGTGTTGCTGCTCGATCTGAATGAGCTCGAGCGTGTGATCTTGGCTGCCGTCATTAATAAATAAGAATTCGAACTGGTAGCGCCGGCGATCGACACTGCGCTGCAGCGTCTCGAGCCGGGCAAATAGCTGTGGCAAAACAGCTGCTTCGTTGTAGGCAGGGATAAGAATGGTGATTGTTTTCATCGTAGCCTTATTGTATCACTTATTGGTTGGTATGAGCGCGATGAGCGACTGGATGGACGATGCCACCACTGCGCCACTGGCCTCGAGCCGGGCTGTCTTGGCCTGGGCCGACTCCAGCTCATTTGTGCCAAGGATCGCCCCAGCGTGACCCATCTGTACCCCAGATGGTGCACTGTGGCCCGCAATGTAAGCATAGACTGGTTTGCTTATATGACGCTTAATATAATCCGCCGCGGCAATCTCGCTCGTGCCACCAATCTCACCGATCAGCACAATATGCTCCACCGCCGCATCCTGCTCAAACAACTGCAAGCAATCAATAAAGCTGCTGCCACCAATCATATCGCCGCCAACCCCAATCACATAGCGCTGGCCAATGCCTGCCTGAGTGAGGAGGTTCATTGCTTCGTAGGTGAGCGTACCACTGCGGCTGACGATGGCAGTGTGGCCTGGCGTGGCGAGCGCGGCAGGGATGATGCCGAGGTTATGCACGCCGGGGATGAGAACGCCAGGGCAGTTGGGGCCGATCAAAACCGAAGAACTAGCTGCCAGGCGTTGTTTTATATGCAACATATCGTGGACAGGCACACCCTCGGTGATACAAATAATGAGTGGCACCTCTGCGTCGATTGCCTCCATAATCGCTGCCTTGGCATGGGCTGCCGGCACAAAAATGACGGAAATATCAACGGGCTGCTGCGCTTGAATCTCGCGAATCGTCCGGAAGACCGGCACGCCATGCACCTCTGCGACTGATTGGTTGGGCGATGTGCCACCAACAATATGTGTGCCACTCGCCAGCATACGCTCGGTGTGGAATGAACCATTCTTGCCCGTTATGCCCTGGACGATAACATGCTTACCACGAAAGATATCAGGGGTCATCATACGGCTTCCTCCAGGATGTGAGAGAGGTTATCATAGAGTGGAATGTGCTCGCGGGCAAGGAGCGCCTTGGCCTCAGCCTCACGGTTACCTGTCAGGCGGACGGCTAGTGGTGGGAGGTCTGGCAACTGTTGCTTGGCGCTAATGATGGCCGCCGCTACGTCGTCGCAGCGCACAATACCACCAAAGATATTAATAATGATGAGTGCCACGGCAGGGAAGCGGGCAATCTGCTCAAAGCTAGCCAGGATCTTCTCTGGAGTGGCCGTGCCGCCAATGTCAAGAAAGTTAGCTGGCTGCACGCCGCGGGCAGTCACCGCATCGACGGTTGCCATTGCCAGACCTGCACCGTTGGCAATCGTCGCAACCGTCCCGTTGTGGTCGAGCGTGACGAAATTATGATCTTCTAGGGCTGCTTCGTGCCACTGCGGGTGGCGAAACAGCGCCGCATCGTCAATCGTCATCTTGGCATCACCAGCAACGAGCTGGCCATCCGTCGTCACGACGAGTGGGTTGATCTCGAGTAGTGTACAATCGTTGTCAATAAAGCAACGCAAACAATTCGCCACCATATCCTCAAGCGCAAAGGCTTGCTCTGGTAGCGACAGATACTCCGCCAGTGCTTCAGCTACAGAAGAAACCGTTTGCGGCGTGATAGCCTGGCGAAAGAACGCTGCGCTCTCATGCTCCTCCACATCGATGCCACCGCTGGTGTGGGCCAGTAGCTCGATGGATGAGTGCTCGCGATTGATGGTGAGCGAAATGTAACACTCGCGGGCGATAGAGAGAACTTCCTCGGCAAGAAGCTTCGTGGGGGTGTAGCCACCGATATCGAGAGCAAAGAGACGCTGAATGGTTGGCGTAACAGCGGATTGCTCGCGGACAATCACTACACCACCTGTCTTGCCGCGGCCACCGATCGGAACTTGTGATTTGAGGACAATGGGGGCAGTGGGCGCCACAGTTGCAGATTCTACAACATTACTCTGCGGTACTGCTACACCAGCCTCGGCCAAGCACTGCTTGGCCTGATATTCAAGAAGACGCATAGGTATTATTGTACGCATAGATGGCGAATATGCAAAATGATTGCGTGCGTAACAGGGGTGATAAGATGCAGGTTAATTGTGCACTGATAGAGTATGGTGCGCTACTTTTGTATGAATAATTGTACAAGAAAATATCTGGAGGCTGGCCACTCAGCGGACAGGGAAACACTAATATAGGATCTGGTCGGAACATTTTCGGTATAATTACCATGCAAAAGCCAGTTTTTACAATTCACCTCTTTGGCGCTAGTCTTATCCTCTTGTTAACTAGAAAATAGAGTATTACTGAATAAAGAGAGGAGTAATCAGCGAGTACTTTGAGATTTGCATGGTTCATCCTGTGACAGAACAACTAAACTAAGTTATTTGCCGGTAAAAAACTTCCGGAATTTGAGTAGGCCTGTCTGATTGGGTAGTGGGCCGTTGTGTATAATACTACGGATATAATCGACCGACACCTTACGCTGCCGCTGGATAGCAAAGCGCTGGCGATAGGCCGCTGGCTGGCAGATAACAGAGGCGAGCATACCACGCAGTGCTGGCCAGCCATTGCCATGGCGCAGTGCACTCAAGAATATCAGCCAGTAGGTGAGGCAAAAGCGCACGCCAATCGACCAGAACAGCCGCCCCGGCACATTCTTGATAAAAATCAGCGGCAAGTTCTTAAAGGTGTTGTATACCGCGAGCCCTGGAACTTTGCTACTGCTGGCACCAACCTTGTGGTATGCGACGGCGTGCGGCGTGAAGCGCACCGTCCAGCCTGCTAGCTGCGTGCGAAAGCTGAGATCGACGTCTTCGTAGTACATGAAGAATGCTTCGTCAAAAAGATCAACAGTGTCGAACAGTGCCGTGCGATATACTGCTCCACCACCCGTTGCGCCAAACACCGCTCCGGCCTCTGTTGGCGCATGGCTAATTGGCTCATCACGGTGGCGCGGGCCAGGCAAACCCCAGGTGGTGTAGAAGTCGCCCGAGCTATCGATGGTCGTTCCATCGCGACGAGCGAGTAGCCCAGTGGCAATGCCACAGTGCGGATGAGCTCGTAGCTCGTCCACCAAGGCTTGGCACCAGTGTGTGTTAGCAACTGCGTCGGGGTTAAGTACGCCAACAAAGCGAAATTGCTGCTTCTGTGCATAGCGCAGGCCTGTGTTAATACCACCGGCGAAGCCGAGGTTGCGCTGATTCTCAATAATGACGAGACTGAGCGCAGGGTGTTTAGCTTGATATGAGCGGAAGCGTGCCACCGAGTCATCATGCGAGTCGTTATCGACCACAATAATGGTCGGCACTAGCGTCTGCTGCGCCAACGAATCGATGCATTCTAAGGCATCATCGGCGCCGTTCCAGTTAAGAACTATAATTGCAAGATTGTTTTTTACCACGGTCATATTATATAATGGCCAGAGAAACTATGAAAGTAACAAATCTTTTGCAACGAAAAAACCGCATCTTGCTGCGCGAGTTGGTCGTAACGGACTTCAAGCTACGCTACCAGGGATCAGTGCTGGGCTATTTGTGGTCAATCCTCAAGCCGATATTTTTGTTTATTATTTTGTTTGTCGTGTTCGACAAATTCCTCGGCCTTGGTCGCAATATCGAGCACTATCCTGTCTATCTGTTAGTAGGGATCGTGCTATGGAACTTCTTTAGTGAGGCAACGGTGCAGGGGCTGCAGTCGATCGTCTCGCGGGGCGACCTGATCCGCAAGATCAATTTCCCCAAATATATCATTGTTATCTCTGGTACGATCTCGGCCTTTATCAATCTCGCTATTAATATGGTGGTGATTCTGGGCTTTTGTTTGTTTAATGGTGTGCATTGGTCGTGGGAGGCGCTGCTTGTGGTGCCGCTGATCCTCGAACTCTATGTACTCTCTTTGGCGGTGGCGTTTTTCCTTGCGACGATCAATGTGAAGTACCGAGATATTGGCTATTTGTGGGAGATCTTCATGCAGGCCGCCTTCTATGCCACACCGGTTATTTATCCCTTGCAGATGGTAGTGGATCGTATGCCGGCTGCTGCGCCATACCTCATGCTCAACCCAGCCGCCCAGATCATCCAAGATGTCCGCCAGGTGCTGGTAACGCACCAGACCATCCAGCTCTACGACCTCGTGGCGTACCCCATGGTGCTCATTCCATTTATTTCGATTATCATTATCATTCTGTTGGCGGTGTTTTATTTCCGGCGCAACCAACAGTATTTTGCGGAGAGTATCTAGATGGCGCAACCAATCGTTGTTATCAATAACCTCACCAAATCCTTCAAGATCCCCCTGGAGGCGAGTTCGGGTATCAAGCAAAAGCTCATTAACCTCCTCAAGGGGCGCAAAGGATATCGGATCTTTACTCCGCTTAAGGATATCGATTTTACCATTAACGAGGGAGACTTCTTTGGTATTGTTGGGCGCAATGGCTCGGGTAAGAGTACACTACTCAAGACGATTGCCGGCATCTACACCCCCAATAGCGGGAGCGTCGAGGTGGGTGGCTCGCTGGTGCCGTTTATCGAGCTGGGCGTTGGCTTTAACCCAGAGCTGACTGGCCGCGAGAATGTCTTTCTCAACGGTGCATTGCTGGGCTTTAGCCACGACGAGATGGAGGCAATGTATGATAAAATTGTCGACTTTGCCGAGCTGGGCGACTTTATGGAGGAGCGGCTCAAGAATTATTCTAGTGGGATGCAGGTGCGCCTGGCTTTCTCCATTGCCATCCGTGCCCATGCCGATATCTTGCTGCTAGATGAAGTCTTGGCGGTAGGGGATGAAGCCTTCCAAAAGAAGTGCTACGCCTACTTCGATAAGCTCAAGCGCGAAAAGCGCACTGTTATCCTCGTCACGCACGATATGTCTGCGGTGGAGCGCTTTTGCAACAAGGCGGTATTTATTGAGGATGGGAAGGTGAAGATGATCGGCAAGCCATACCGCATCGCCGCTGCCTACAGCCGGAGCAACATCAAGAGTTACAACGAGTCGGAAGGGCTAGACGAGCAAATCTCAGATGACTTCGACATCACCCTGCGCGGCAGTGATGGTAACGAACAGACGGTGTATGAGTATAACGAAACTATGACAGTGGAGTTAGAGTGGCAGCAAACAGGGGTCAAGCATGTTGGTGTGGCAATCTTCCGCGAGAATGGTGAGTATGTCTATGGCCCCAACACCTACCAAGAAAAGGTGAAGATTGCTGGCAAGAGTCGCGCGGTCTACACAGTGCAGCTCAACCTCAACGAGGGGAGTTATTTCATCAAGGCTGGCTTGATGGGGGCGGACGACACCAAGACGATCGCCTTTACTGAGGAGGGGCCGCACTTCTCGGTGCAACGTGATTATGATCATGGCCGGTGGGGTGGTGTTACCAAGCTCAAGCATACCTGGAAATAGGGAGAAATGTCGTATATATTACATCATCTGACGCACCTTATCAAAGCCAATCGCCATCTCCACCGCGCGGTACGTTACCTCCTGGCGCCGTATCGAGTCTATCTTGATGCTCGCCAGCGTCGCATCTACGATGCATGGCAGCGTCAGCATACTGAGCAGCCGCCAGCACTTGCCTCACTTACTGAGCAGCCGCGTATCTCTATCATCGTACCGACGTATAATACGCCAATTCCATTCCTGCGAGAGATGGTGCAGTCGGTGGTGGCGCAGTCGTACCCACATTGGGAACTTATCCTCGTTGATGATGCCTCGACCAACGAGACTACCCGCCAGGCGATTCGTGACCTAGCCGAGGACATACCGCAGCTCAAGCCATTCTTTTTGGACAAAAACCGCCACATTGCCGGTGCAACCAACTACGGCATCGCGCAGGCTACGGGCGAGTACATTGCGCTACTTGACCATGATGATACTCTCCACCCTGACGCGCTTCTGTGGGTTGCGGCCACGATCGACCGTACTGGTGCGCAGTTTGTCTACACCGATGAGACGAAGATGGACGAGCACGGGCGGCCATATCAGCCATTTTTCAAGCCCGATTGGAACGAAGATTTTTTGCGCGCAGTGAATTACATTACGCACTTTGCCGTTATGTCACGCCAGTTACTCACAGAGGTTGGCGGTGAAGATGGGTCGTATAATGGCACGCAGGACTGGGAGCTGTTCTTGCGCCTGACGCGGGCTTTGCAGCCCGAGCAGATTGCTCATGTGCCGCAGATCCTCTACTATTGGCGTGTTCACCAAGCCTCTACAGCGAAAGACCTTGATGCCAAACCTTACGTTATCGATGCCCAGCGTCGCGCCCTCGAGGCAGACAGCGCTGCTCGCCAGGTGCAGACCCAGGTAGAGTGCGACCCGCAGTATGGCGCTCAGTGGCAGATGAGCTATGTTCTGGATCGACCATATAGCACTCACACTGTGCCATTCGATGAGGCGACCACTGTTGGCCAGCTACTAAAGGCGACCACCGCCGAGATGATATGCCTGACGCAGCATAATGCGCTGCCTTCTAGCACGCTGCAGCACCTCGCTGCCGATGCCGCTCGCCCGATGATTGGTGCGGTGGCGCCACGGATTGCCGATGAGCAGCAGGTGATTGCCAACCTGTCGTCGATTTTGCAGCCAGCGGTGGTGGATCTGCTCCAACAGCTCAGTCGGCGCTCATTTACCAAACATATCTACTTGACAGCTCGCTATAATCTTGGTACTATCGACGCACCAACAGTGGTGGTGGCGCGTACCAAACTTGCCGCCCTTGCGCCAGACACACCGCTCACCAGTGCTCAGATAACTGCTGCACTCTGTGGTAAAGGATACAACATACTATATAACCCGCACGTAACGCCAGAGGAGGACGTATGATCGGTAAAGTACACAAAGCCGCCAAGAAAAGCATGAAGATTATCAAAGACGATGGAGTCGTTGGCTTTGGTAAGCGCGCCACGAAGTATGCCTACTATCGCAAGTTTCCCGAGCGCAAGCAGAAGTATTACAAAGACATCCTCTTTATTAATGGCTGCACCCTGCCGCACCCCGAGCGCTACCGCGTGGCACACCAGATGGAGCAGCTGATGTCGCAGGGGCTGACGGTGGAGAGTGTGTTTTATGATCGGCTCTCGCTGGATGACCTCAAGTATTATCGCGGCTTCGTCTTCTTCCGCTGCCCAGTGACAGAGACAGTGCGGGAATTTATTAAGCAAGCAAAGTTCTTCAACAAGACCTGCTTTTTTGATATCGATGATCTTGTCATTGATCAAACATACACTGACGGCATCAAATACGTCCAACAGATGAACCAAGCCGACAAACAGCTCTACGACGATGGAGTAAATCGCATGCGCGAGACACTCAAGCTTTGTGATCACGTTGTGACGACTACAACGCAGCTGCGTGACGAACTGCAAAAGTACACCACTGGTGATGTCCTCATCAACCGTAATGCCGCCTCTGATGAGATGATCAAGACGTCTAATATGGCGCTGGAAGATTTGGCTGAAGGGAAGATTGCCAAGGATGCAGACAGAATTATCATCGGGTACTTTAGTGGGAGTATTACGCACAATGAGGACTTTGAGTTAGTCATCCCAGATTTGATTCGGCTGTTCGATGCGTATCCGCAGCTCCACCTCAAGATTGCTGGTATTCTCGACGTACCGGCCGCGCTTGAACCGTATAAAGAGCGAGTGATGACGTCAGGCTTTGTCGATTGGCGAGAGCTACCTAAGGTGATGGTGGACTGCGATATTATCCTTGCACCACTGGTCGATACGATCTTTAACCGTGCGAAGTCTGAAAACAAATGGCTCGAGGCTGGCCTCGTCAAGGTACCGACGGTGGCGAGCCGGGTGGGGGCCTTTGCCGAGCAAGTTAAGGACGGCGAGACGGGCCTCTTGGTTGGCGCGGATAACGATTGGTATGCAGCGCTCGATCGCCTCATTACCGACAAAACACTGCGCACTCAGCTGGGTGAAAATGCACACAAGATTGCCACCAATGATTATTCGACGGTCTACACTGGCTATACACTTGCATCGTTTATGCGGGAGCGCTTGGCGCGCAATATTGGCTTTGTCTTGCCTTCGACGGATATCTCTGGTGGGGTGATCGTTGCCGTCAAACACGCTGACATTCTCCGTAAGGCGGGCTGGGATGTAACGCTGATAGATTCAGTGAGTAAACATGCCCTTAAGCAGGCCAAAAAGACCTACCAATACCGCTCTGAATTGCCAGGCTTCAATGTTATTACAGCGCACAAGACGAAGATAGAGGCCTTCTTTGATACGCAAGTGGCGACGCTGTGGTCGACGGTAGAAATTATCAAGAAACACCCCAATGTACGCAATCGGCTCTACTTCGTCCAAAACTTCGAGACCGATTTTTATATCCCCGGCACGGGTGGGCCACGCTTCGCGGCGAACGCATCATACTGTGACCAGTCGGGCGTGCGCTACGTAACAATGTCGCTCTGGTGCCAGAAGTGGCTTAAAGATATGTTTGGCAAGGATGCGAAGTATGTCTCGAACGGCATCGATATCGAGTATTATCCATACCGCGAGCGCGACTTTGACAGTGGTCGCAAGATAAAAATCCTCGTTGAGGGCGATAGCAAGAGTGAGTACAAGAATACCGACGAAGCCTTCCGCATCATCAACCAGCTCGACCCTGCGAAGTATGAAGTTTCGTACCTATCGTACCGCAAAGAACCCAAGGACTGGTACCGCGTCGATACATTCTACAATCGCATTGCACCTGAGAAGGTCGGCGAAGTATACGCCAGCTGTGACATTCTCATCAAAACGAGCATCCTCGAGAGCTTCTCCTATCCACCACTCGAGATGATGGCAACCGGTGGCCTCGCAGTGGTGGTGCCCAATGGCGGCAATGTCGAATATCTCAAGGATGGTGAGAACTGCCTCCTCTACCAACAGGGTGATATAGCAGCTGGTGTCGCAGCGGTAGAGCGCCTGGTAGCGGACAAAGCGCTGCGTGACAAGCTCATCGCTGGTGGCCGCCAAACAGCCAACGACTATCAGTGGAAGAATATAGAGGAGAAGGTGGCAGCGATTTACGAGTAAAGCTGTTGCCTTGCTGTGATATATACAAACAATCCTCTCACATCTGTGAGAGGATTGTTTTGTATATCTAGTAGTTACTAGTTACTCTTCTCGACCAGCTTCATCATCACTGCTTCGACATGCGAACCGGGTCGGTCGCCGGCAACCTCGCCGTTCTTTTTCCAGCCCTGCCAACCTACCCAGGAGAGATGAGTGTTGTAATAAATATCGTAGCGAGCGGCGTCGGCGGGACTGAGGCTAAGCTTGAGGGCTTCGAGCGCTTTGCGCTGGCCAGTCGTGCCACAGGGCTGCGATGGTGAGAGAGTGACTGATGGAAGCCACTGGCCAGCAGTTTTTGCTTCGCACTGGATGGTAATGGGCGAACCATCGCGCAGCGATACGGCCTTGCCAAGACGGATTGCCTCAAGGTAGCGCGATTTGCCAGTGGTGCCAGCCATAATGGGGTGCGATACATCGGGCATCCAGCCGATGTATCCTACGTGGGCAGCGTAGCTCAGTTGGTAGAGATCGGGCACAGCAGTATTGGTTGGGTTATAAAAGGCACCGCCAGGCAAGCTGAGTGTATGCTTCGGCACAAGGCGCACCTCTAGTGCTTCGAGTTGTCGGTAGGCACCAGTCGAACCAGCTGGTTGGCCATTCTTAGCCCAGCCCATCCAGCCGACGTATTGCGAGTAACCTCGGTACCAGATGTCGTATGTAGTGGCAAGTTTGCCGGTAAGTAAGAAGCGGACTGCTTCGATGGAGCGGAATTGCCCTGTCGTGCCAGATACGTCGCCTGCTTGTTTCCAATCTTGCCAGCCGACGTAGCTAACGTGTGATGAATATTGGATGCTGCCTGGCAGGCCCGTTGTGTTGTGGAGCGATGCTTTGATTGCTTCGATGCGGCGGCTTTGGCCAGTGGTACCGCTCATCATCTCATCGCGCACTTCTGGCTGCCAGCCAACCATACCGACATGTGAGCTGAGTGAGAGTCTAAGGGGTGATGGGTCGCCATGTGTTGCAATATTTTTATACGCTACTCCAGATGACTCAGGTGCAGGCGTTCCTTTGCGCACAAGCTTTATTTCGATCGCTTCGATAGCATTGTTAGCCCCGCCAGTTACACCAGCCACTTCACCATTCTTAGCCCAGTCCATCCAGCCAATGTAGCTCACGTGGGCGCGATAGTAGATGTCGTACGCCTGGGCGAGAGTACCAGTTGGCTGGATCTTGACGGCGGTAATTGGCCGGCCAAGCCCTGTTGTGCCCGATTGCATACTACCCTGCACAGTGGGCTGCCAACCGCGCTCGTTGCTGTATGAGGTATAAGTTACCTCACCATCGATCGTGAGAGCTTGCATTGCCTTGCTTTGACCAGTGACGCCTGTAATGCCACGGTTATGAATTACCCCTGTCCAGCCGATGTAGCTGCTGTGCGATCGGAAGCTGATAAGTGGCCGGCTATGCTGGGTCGAGCCAAACCAGTCGTTCCACACGCGCCAAAAGTTGCGGTTGCCATAGGCGCTGCAATGATCGCCTAAGCCATACATATTAGCCAGGGCTGCTTGATTGGGCTGGTAGGGTGTGTAGGTGTAGAGTGCCGCTGTGGCCTTGCTCTCGATATATACATCGCCAGCACCGCAGCCTCGCTGCACCACATTCCATAGGATACGATTGGTCGCAAACGGCTTTTTATACGACCACCACGGTTGCTGCATACTATCCAGATACCAACGGATGAGCTGTGCTCCTGAGGCAACTTGCATCGAGAAGCCAGCATAGTTGCGATCGCAATTAGCACTGCCACCCGGGCCACTATCGGGGCAGTGTGAGCCCATGGCATAGGTGTATTGGTTTTGAAGGGGCCAAGTGTCAGAGGTGAGTGGGCCAGCTGACTCGGTGGCGATTTTCACCAGCAGGACTTTAGGGTTGAGATTGTTCTGCTTGGCAGCATCATAGATAATCTGCGCGGCACTGACTGCTCCAGCCGGGATCGCTCCACCAAAGTTATTGGCAGGGATGTAATTGCCCGGTGTGTATTTAGGCACTTCATAATAGTCCTTGAGGCAGACATATGGTGGCCCATGCCAACCTCGAGCGGCGGCATACTGTGCTCGGCTGATATCGCGCCGGCCGTGTTCGGCAGCAGGCTGCCGGCCATAGGTGTCGCATTGTGGGTTGAGGCTATTGAGAAACGCCTGAATATCTGCCACTGACATATCGTCGCTATTAGTAAAGAGCAAATCATCAACGATATTGCCCGCCCGCCAATCGGCTGCCGTCACTGCTTGGGCTGGGCGGGAGAGGATGGTTGCAGCAAATAAACTCACACATAAAACACCAGCAAGGATATATCGCCAATATGTCGAGAAGAGACGAGTAGTGGAGTATGATTGAGCCATCATCTAGCGAATCTCCTTATCAAGTGTCTTCGTGAGTGCCTTGCCACCAAGCGGCGTGACAGCGAGAGAGATATGCCACATACCTTTGGGTAATGATCGGGCGGGCACAGAGAAGCCAGCACAGGTGGAGTATTCTGGTTGGTAGATGATGGCAGCGTGCTGCTCGGAGCGCTGCTCGCTACTAGTGATCGTCAGCACGCACTGGCCAGAGGAAAAACCTTGTTCTCTCAGCTTAGTAGTCACAATGACCGTTTCGCCTGACTGCTCAGCAGAGAGCTCAATATGCTTCGCTGAGGTTGGGACTGGCGCGGGCTGAGCCTGGGTGGTGCGCTGCTGTGAGGTGTCTTTGGTAGTGTTCGTGTCGTGGTTTGTGTTGCTGTCTAAAAATGATTCTTTCGTGGCGGCATCGGTCTTGTGCTGTGTTTGTTTTTGGGCTGGCGTTGGCTCGTCTGACAGGGGTGGTAGCGAGGCGGGGCGCGTTGCGATATAGGCACCATAGCTGCCGGCGGTGATGAGCGCAATGCCAATACTAATGATGAGCGTGAGACGTTTTTTGGATAGAGTACGTAATAATTTCATAATGCTTGTGCTATTAGTGTTCCATGTCACTATAGCATAAGCGTCATGAAAGGGGAAGGTGGAAGATAGAATATCAAAAAATCCTTATATAATCCTATCTTCTCAATGGCATATCAGAACCTTACCAATTCTCGTATCGCTCTGTTTGTATCACCCTCTCATTCAAGACACCACAAAGAGTACTGCTTCTCTATAAACATCAACCCCCTAATGCTAGCACCGAAATTTTCTCTTATGCCACCGGTGGTACCGGTATCGGCGCGTGGTAAGCCCAGTAGGTGCCAAAGGTATAGTACAGCAAAATTGCCCCGCAGCCGAAGAATATAAGGGCGTGAAACACCTTAGCCGAGGCAGTATGGAACCAAATATACTTGCGTAGCCACACCCCACAGGGGATGAGGAGCACGAGTAGTGCCGTAAAGTAACGCCCCTGCACTCCATCGGCGTAGTATGCACCAGCACCAAAGCGAATTGGTAGTAGCGCCCAGGCGGTGTACATCGCGTATGAAACCGCCGCGATAAAGACGGCAATAGTGGTGAGGTTGGCCGCGGCTAATCGACCAGCAGCTGGTGCTAGTGCTTGTTCCTCAGCCTTATCACGCTTGATGAGTGCAAGAAAGACCAGCAGAAAGAGTGGAATCAAAACAAAGAGCGGCAGGTGATATTTGAAGCTTGAGAAGTCACCCACACTCCCGCGCACCACGATGTCGGTGTAGCCAATGTTTGGATTGATGTAGGTATTAAAGAGGATGCGGATAAAGCCAAGCGGGTTGTGATGCAGCGGATTATCGGCCGCGCCGGATGAAAGGAGTGCACCATCATAGATCTTTTGCCAGATGAGTAGTGCCGCCAGCGACACAATGCCAGCGCCCGCGATCAGTGCCCACTTATGCAGGTTGAAGGGGAGCTTCTTGAAAAGTGATGGTAGCTTGGATAGCTCGGTGTTTGGGATAAAGAGCCGCCTTGGCAAAAAGAGTAGCGGGAAGAGCAGTAAACCATTAACCGCCTTGGTCAGTGCCAGCAGCGCCGCTATAGCCAAGAGGCCAGCAACTTGCCGGCGGCGGATTGGTGTTTCTTGGGTGTAGAGATTGAGCGTCATAGCGGTAATGAGGAAGATTGCCACGTTGGTCATCACATCACTCGAGAGCGAAGCAGCGAGATGAACCATCAGTGGTAGCAGCCCCACTACTGCAAAGACCCACTTGCCAATCCGCACCCACTTGATAATGAAAAATACACTCAGCGCATAGAACAGTAGGTTTGCAATCCGCCCAAAGAGAATCGTCAGGCCCGTCGACCCATTGAAGAGATTAGCGATGAAAATACCAAGCGTTTGCGGCGCATGCATAATGGGTGCGTAGCCCACGGCACTGTTACATTTGCTTGTCTTGAGTTCTGAGCGGTTGATAGGGCGCGAATAATCAGCGCTGATATTGCCATGATACACTGATGATGCCCGGCCATTAACATCCACTGGGTAGGTGCAGCGCTTGGATTCTAAGCGCCCATCTGCCAGCGCATACGCCCGCAAGTAGTGCATATTCTCATCACTCACCGATAGCTGCGGCACAAAAAACGCCGACAACATGCCAAATAGCAAACACAACGAGAGAAAGACCCGCTCTGGCCGTGCAATAAATGATTCGAATGATGCCCAATATTTCTTCATAACACGCCTGATTATAGAGCACAAATCACAACAGAGCAAATTATGGTCTAAATCGCGAGAAATAACCAACCAGTGGTATACTAAATAAGATTATGCAATCAAAAAATTATATCTGGAATTCCATCGGCTCCTTCTTGCAAAGTGCCATCTCACCAGCGCTCCTGCTGCTTATTACGCGGCTTAATGGCATTGCCGACTCCGGGGTTTTTTCCTTTGCGTTGTCGCTCTCGGTAGTCTTTTGGGCGATTGGCTTGTGGGGTGGGCGTACTTATCAGGTGTCGGATGTGCGCAAAGAGTTTAGTAGCAGCAGTTACCTTGCCGTCAAACTCGTGACGTCGATCGTGATGATGGTTGGTGCGGTGCTGTTTTGCGCGGTCAATCACTATGATGTCGTTAAGTCGAGTATCATCATCGCACTCGTGCTCTTCAAAGCGCTGGAGGCAGTGGCCGATGCACTCTATGGCGTGCTGCAGATTCACCACAGACTCTACGTCGTTGGCTATTCGCTTACGATCAAGGCGGTAGGAGGCTTTGTGGCATTTTTGCTCGTCGATACGCTTATGCATAGTGTACTGTGGGGGGTGGTGGCAATTGTGGTGGTTAATGCTCTCATGCTTGTGTTGTATGATTGGCAACAGGTACAGCGGTACGAATCTATCCAGCCCCATATCGATCATCTCGTGCCCAAGCTGCGTCATGTTGGTATGATCATGCGGCGCTGCGCACCAGTGTTTCTTACCACATTTTTGACGATGTTTTCGCTCAATATTCCGCGCTATTTTCTTGACAAATTCCACACACACGAGATCGCCTATTTTGGTATTATGGCCATGCCCATTACCTTACTCTCGCTGTTTATTACCTTCATTATCCAGCCCAATATCGTGCAGCTGTCGGAGCTCTATCACCAGCAGAAGCGCCTTGAGTTTCACACTCTGGTGAGCAAGATTATTCTCATCGTCTTGGGGATTAGTGCACTGACACTGATTGCGACATGGCTGGTTGGGGCACCGCTTCTCACTCTCATATTCAATGCGCGCATCACCGATTATCGCACCGAGCTGCTCATCATGGTGGTGGGGGCGGTAGCCAATGCGCTGGTATCGATATATATCAATATCCTCACTGTGCTGCGCGAGTTTACGGGGCAGTTTTATATACTTTTGCTGAGTAATATCGCGCTCACCGTGGTGTCGTATAGCGTGGTGCAGCACTATGCAATGCTGGGCAGTGTGCTGTGCTTTATGGTGGCGGGTATTATCCAAGCGGTGCTCCTCTCAGTAGTCTACCGCCGGCAGCTGCGCTGCATGGCTGCGTAGTGTGGGTAGATAGCTCGCGTGCCGCGCTAGGATAGAACCATTGGTTATTCTTATGAGAAACACTAGACTTTTATTTTTACTTATCCCCCACTTGATCTCAAAAATCCTCATACTTCACGCTCCTCCGATAGAGCACTACAAGAGTCAACACCTCCGATACGCCAATCTCTTGCCTTAGAGTCAAAAACTAATCATGTCGACCAATTTCATACCATCGAGATGAGGTGTGGAGAAAATCTAATATTGGGAGATGCCGTGGAATTTAGATCCTTCTAATTTGCTGTGTAGCAAAATTGATCGCAATGATACCCCAAGGGGGTGGGATTGAGCGAGACTATATGAGCACTTAACAGTAGTAAAATAGCTCATCAGCGTGTTTTTTATCCTACATCGACCATGCGATTTCAGATATTTCAAAAAGCTTACGCTAACTGTGCTATAATAGCGGAAACAAAGGAGGGTATATGAGCAAGGGGATTGTAATATTGGGTTGTAATGGCCAGGTGGGGCGAGCGCTCCAAGAGATATATCCAAAGGCCACGGCACTGGGCCACCAGCAGCTCGACATTGCGGATGAAGAGCAGGTGCTTGGGTATGATTGGTCGGGTGTTGATGTTATTATCAACGCGGCGGCGTTCGTCAATGCCGATGGATCTGAAACGATTGAAGGCCGCACCAAAGCTTGGCAGGTTAATGCCGTTGGCCCGCGCAATCTCGTCAAAGTAGCGCTGGAGCACGACATTACACTGGTGCACTACTCATCCGACTATGTCTTTGATGGGACGAACAAAAACCACGGTGAGGATGAGTCGCTCTCACCACTGTCGGTCTATGGCGACGTCAAGGCAGCCGGGGATCTATTGGTTAGCCTTGCACCGCGTCATTATGTGCTGCGTGTTTCCTGGGTGATTGGCGATGGGCACAACTTCCCACGGACGATGAAGCGCCTGGCCGATATGCGCATTAATCCCAAAGTTGTGGATGATCAATATGGCCGGCCAACCTTTGCGTCGGAGATTGCGCGTGCCACCAAGCACTTGCTAGACACCAAGGCCGAGTATGGTTTGTATCATGTGTCTAACTCCGGGCCGATCAAATCGTGGGCAGAGCTTGCTGAGGATATCTTCGAATATGCAGGGCACGATCGCGATAGGGTTGTAAAAGTGTCAACACAAGAGTATAGTAAAGACAAGATTCCGTTTGCGCCTCGACCAATGTATAGTGATATGAATTTGTCGAAGCTGCACAACACAGGATTCATCAGTGAGAGCTATCAGCCATTACTGGAAAACTACGTAAAAAACATAGCAGCGGTGGAATAAAGGAGAGAGGCAGGCCATGCCCAGAGTCAAAAAGAAAATCTTAAACGTCTTGTATCAAAGTGACGATAACTATGCAGTTGTCAGTGCAATTTCGATTGCATCATTACTTGAAAACAATAAGACGCTCGATGAGATTCATATTTTTTATTGTGGGTATAAGCTGAGCAAACAAAGCAAAGATCGCCTCAAAAAGTTGGTTGAAAAATACCCCAACACCTATTTGACATTCATCAATCCCAACACGTATCACAAGAAACTACAGAAGCTAGGTGTCAAGCCGTGGCATGGTGTGTATGTGACGTGGCTCAAGATGCTAGCACTGGCCGATCTTGAAATCAAGACCGATCGTGTGCTCTACCTCAACCCACACACGATCATTACCAGCTCCCTTGATGGCTTGCTGGAGCTTGATTTTGAGAAAAATATCATGGCACTGGCCTACGACACTCTCACCAATCAGCACAAAGCAACGATTGGTCTCCAGCCTACCGATGGCTATTACAACTGTGGTATCATGCTCATCAATCACAAAAAATGGCTCAAGGATGATGTATCGAGTCAAGTCGTTGAGCACCTATCGAAGAAAAGCGACTACGTCATTGCCGATCAAGACCTCTGTAATGTTATGTTCCGAGGACAGATTAAGACGCTCGATATCGCTTATAATTTCTCTAGTGCGTTTTATGCTTATCGGCCGCAAGATCTGCTGCGCATTAACAACCTCAAGCAGCCGTATTTTTATAGCTACGACGAGATTATGACTAACTATTACAGTCCCAAGATTATTCACTCGCTCTATGGCATTCAGGGTAAACCGTGGGAAGTTGGCAACAAGCACCCCAACCGGCTGCTGTGGCAAAAGTACTTTGCACTCACTCCGTGGAAAAATACCGAGCTCCCACATGCCAAGAAAACACTGGTGTGGTATCTGTATGATGTCTTACCTCGCCCAATCTTTATGCAGCTATACATCATGGCAGTGGAGCGTAAATTTGCCGAGGTCGATAAAGAAAAAACCGAGACTACTGAAGCAAACGTGAGGTAGCGTATATAATAAAACAAACCGGCTCGAGGAAATCGAGTCGGTTTTGTCGTGCGCTGCAAAGGGTAATATTTCTTGATGTAGAATAGTGTCAATTTTTTATGCTCTTACTATCATGTATATTACTCAAGACGGCGCGTTATCTAAAACGCTCGTATGTAAAAGTGTTTTATGAAAGTGAAAACCGATTTTCGCGTCTATTATCTCATCTATAATGAAACTGGAATTAACTAATAGAGAAAATAATAAGCGAATTACTGCTAATGAATGTATTCTCAAGTTCTACCATACAGTAGTACAAGAGCAAAGAGGCACTAATTTACCATAAAATAACCTCTATTTTTATAGAGATTAGAGGATGTTCAAATTGCATTAGCTACGACAACAACTGATGAATGCGCGATGTAATATGGAGCCGCGCTGCCCGAGCAGCTTTATGCCAGCCAACCGATGCGAAGCGCTGAGCATAGCTATTATATACTGCATTTTCTTCTGCAAAGCGCACGCCATCCTTTAACTTTTCTTTGCTTGAGAGCGACTGGGCAAAGCGCCGGTATTGGAAGGTCTTTGTCTGATCAAAAGCAAGTACTGCGCCGTCAAGAATAAAATCAAACACCAAAACAAGATCCTCTAAAATAGTATATGTTGCATCAAAGGAATATCGCTTGAGCGTCGCTGTCTTCCAGACGATCGATGGGAAGTAGAGCCAGTCGCCATGACTCAGAGACGTTGCGAGTTTTTCGCCTGAGTAAAGCCCTGATTTATGAGGCTGCAAAAATCGCTTAACACGGTCAACCAATGGGAGATATAGCTGTCCCTTATCATTAATCACTTGCACTCCCGGCTGATAAAAATCTGCCTCACCGATTGTCTGCAGTGCCACTGCCACGCACTCCGGCAAGAGCCGATCATCACACCCCACAATCATACAGTGTGGTGCCGTTACATGTTGGACGGCAAAGTTGAAGTTATTGGTAATGCCGAGGTTTTTCTTGTGTCGGATATAGGTGATGCGTGGGTCGGCGAGTTTTGTATAATAATCGCGTGCTTCGGTCGATGGGTAGTGGTCATCAAGAATGGTCAGGTGCCAGTCATCGCTCGTCTGAGCCAAGACAGAGTCAACCGCTTCTTTGAGGAGAGTGAATTCGCCCCAGTAGGGGATGACGATATCGAGTGATTTATTTTTTGTCATGAGTCGAGAGTTTAATTGACAATTCTTGATGGAGGTCGCGCACGCGACGTTCGTTTTGGTCGATCCGCTGGCGCTGCGTGTTGACGATGTAGAAGAGTAACACGATCGCTGTCGTCTGGACAATATCAAACAAGCTCAACTCCGACGAATCAAACGGTGGGTGGCCAATCGAAATATTATACAGCGGGAAACAGCTCAGCAGCACTGCCATCACCACCAGCCACATCACCACCTGGTGACGTAAGCGAGTAACGGTGATTTTGTTTAGTTTGTATTGGGTAATGATATTGACCAGTGCCAAAAGAATAATTGGCACATTGAGCAAGACAAGGGCAAAATATCTCATTCGAAGAGCTCCGTTAAGCGTTGTTTGAATAAGCGTTTGACGATATTGATGGCATTCCAGTTGTTTTGACCTTTGGCACGGGAGTAGTCGGTGTAGATTGCCTTGATTGGATATTCACCAATTGTCATCCCCGCTTGCTTGGCACGCCAGATCATCTCCGAGCAAAATTCGTAACCAGTTGACTTCCAGTCGAGATTATCAATGGCGCGGCGCGAATAGATACGTAGGCCAGACTGTGAATCTGTCACATTAATGCCAAATAAGAGTTTGGTGATGAAACTCAAGCCTTTATTGCCGAGCACTTTTGTCTTGGACATGCCGGTGCTGTCAATGAGACGACTACCGATGAGTAAATCAGCTTGGCGCTCATCGATCTGCGTGATGCCTGCCAACACATCCTCCGGCGCGTGCTGGCCATCGGCATCCATCGTGGCGGCAATGTCATATCCATGCTGTCGAGCATACGATAGACCAGTTAAGGTTGCGCCGCCCGCACCAGAGTTAAGGATATGATCGATCGTAATGGCACCGCCTTTTTTAGCTTGGGTAAGTGTGTCGTCCTTCGATCCATCATTTACCAGCACAACATCGATCGTATAGCCAGCTGCCTTGGCTTTGGCAAAGACTCGTTTGGATTGTTTGATCACGTCCTTAATGACCGTCGCTTCGTTGTAGGCTGGGACGATCACGCACACTGTCTTGGTATTCGTTTTCATATTGGTATTATTATACTACGCCGAGAGGTAATTTCCGTAGCCTGATTTTTTTAACGGTGCAGCAAGTTCGGCAAGCTGCTTGTCGGTGATCCAGCCATTGGTATGCGCCGTCTTTTCGGGGCTGCCAACGACTTGGCCGGTGCGATTTTGTACAACACGTACAAAGTCCTCGGCATCGGTCAGGCTGCTAATTGTCCCAGTATCAAGCCATACATCGCCGTTGTCTAGTGTCTGGACCTTCAGTTTGCCGCGACGCAGATACTCAGCGTTCACAGAGGTAATTTCTAACTCGCCACGGTCGCTTGGCTGGACGTTCTTCGCAATTTCTACCACATCATTGTCGTAGAAATAGAGTCCCACTACTGCAAAGTTCGACTTAGGCTGAGCGGGCTTTTCTTCAATCGACACTGCATGATTGTTATTGTCAAAGGCTACAACGCCATACCGCTCTGGGTCAGATACTTTGTAAGCAAAAACCACACCGCCATCTGGGTCGGTACAGGCGCGCAGCGAATCATCGAGCGCTGCGCCGTAGAATATATTATCACCCAAGACGAGCGCCACCTTGTCGTTACCAATAAATTCCTCACCAATGATAAATGCCTGCGCCAAGCCATCGGGGCTGGGCTGAATGGCATATTGCAGATTGATACCCCACTGTGCACCATCACCAAGCAAGCGCTGGAAGCCTGCTTGATCAGCTGGGGTAGTGATGATGAGGATGTCGCGAATCCCTGCCTGCATCAGCGTAGTGAGGGGGTAATAGATCATCGGCTTGTCATAAATAGGCATCAGCTGTTTGCTAATTGCTTTAGTAATCGGCCACAGGCGCGAGCCCGAACCACCTGCCAAAATAATACCTTTCATACGTAAAACTCCTTTGTTCTAACTATATACTTATCATACCAGATAAAGTAATAGTACCATAATACCGAAGATAATGGGAATATATAACAGTGTACGAAAGAGTCAGTCTAGATAATGCACGAAGTCAAACAGAATTATCCACGTCGTGAGATGATACCCTAAAGCTATGACAAGTAGCCAAGGCTACTTTAATGAGTTATTTAGAGTAACATACTCGCGTAGTGCCTCGTGCCAGTCTTGGCTAACAAAGCCAGTCGCATGGAGTTTATCAAGGCTGAGGTCACTATTGAGCGGTCGTGGTGCGACGCCGGGCTTATTAGCAAAATACTCGGCGGTGGTTGTATCTGTTACTAGTAAGTCATCACGTCCTGCCAAGGCAAAGATCTGCCGCGTGATGTCTGCCCAGCTTACCAGTGGACCACTATTTGTTACATTGTAGGTACCGTATGGTGCCTTGTTCTCTACCAGGTGGTCAATCGCCCGTGCAATTTCTGGCGTGAAGCTCAGGCGGCCGATTTGGTCTGCTACCACTGTTGGTGCGATATTTTTTGCGGCTAGTCCGAGCATCGTTGTCACGAAATTTTTACCATCGCCGATCACCCAGCTGGTGCGGATAATATAGTGCCGTGGCGTGGTGCTGGCAGCAATATCGCCCGCTGCCTTGGATGCACCATAGACGCTCAAAGGGCTAAGCGGCTCATCTTCGGTATGTGGTGCTGCCTCACCATCAAAGACATAATCACTCGACACATGAACCAGGGTAATATCTCGTTCAGAACAGACACGAGCAAGCTGTCCCACCGCTTGGGCGTTGATGCGCCAGGCTGCTGCGCGGCCCTCCGATGTTTCTGCACCGTCAACATTGGTATAAGCAGCAGTGTTGATGATTGTCTTAATGCCAGACCAGTCGAAGGTTGCAATAGCTGCTGCGTTGCAGAGGTCGAGCTCATTATGCCCGACCGCTCGAGCACTAGGGTATTGCTGCTGTATTGCTTTGGCCAATTGCCCGTTGGCACCAATGATGAGGGTAGAGGTGTGATCTGTCATACAAGCTTCCTTTCGTCTTATAATTCCATTGGCTGTACGTCGCGCAGGAGGGGGTGCGCAGCATCTTTGTCAGAGATGATCGCTTGGTTTTTGCCGAGTGGCCACGCAATATCCAGCGCTGGGTCAAAGAGATTAACAAAGGTATACCGCGCATCTGGTGACCAATGGGCATCAACCAGGTAGGTATACGCCACATTATCATCTAGCGTTTGGTAGCCATTTGCCACACCCTTAGGCACAAACACCGCTGTGCCAGGATTAATTTCTACAGAGAATGTCTGGCCGAAGGTTGGGCCTTGGCGCACATCGCACCACGCACCAAACACGCGGCCATTAGCAGTGCTGATGAACTTATTCCAGGGCTCGGCGTGTAGCCCACGTGTTGCACCGGCTTTATCGTTGAAGCTGATGTTGTTTTGCACAATAGTAAAGGTGGGTAGCCCCAGTGCTTCCATTTTCTCCTTCTGGTAATTTTCTTTGAACCACCCACGGTTGTCACCATGGACAGGCAGTTTAACAACGAATAGCCCTGGGATTGGCGATTCAGTCACAGTAAGGTCGTTGTAGGTTGATGGGTCAAAATTCATGCGTTCTCCTTTCGCCATATATGATAATAATGGAGGCCAGCGAGTGTCTGGCAGTCGTTGATATCGCCTTGAGCAATAAGCCGGTCAATTTCCTCACGGGTGAAGAACCGCATATCGCTAAATACTTCATCCGACTGTTCTTTGTTACCGCCAAAAGACAGATCTCGTGCCAAGCACACCGCCATTTTCTCAGTCATCAGGCCGTTACACACGTACGCCTCACCAAGCTTCTCCCACGACTGGGCAACAATACCAGTCTCTTCTTCTAGCTCGCGCTTGGAGGCGGTGAGCAGATCTTCGCCATCACCGCCGCCACCAGGCAATTCCCAGCCAAAGCTCTGCGAGGGGTAGCGGAAGCCACGCACCAAGTAGATTCGCTCATGCTCGTCGACAGCAACGACCATACACGAATTTCGCGACTCTATATAGCCATATACCCCCAGGTTGCCTGCGTGGTCGCGTGTTTGGTCTTCGTGGATGGTGATCCAGGGGTTTTGGTAGGCGATTTTGCTGCTCACGCGAGTTTTACTGGGGGTATCGGGCATTAGCTTATTGTCCTTGCTTTGCGTAGGTTGCTTCTACGGCGGCCTTTTGAGCTTGCCACCAGTCGCGGTTGGTGCTGTACCACTCGATGGTTTGGCGCAGGCCATTGGCCATGCCGTCTTGGTCGGTGTATTGTGGTTGCCAGCCGAGCTCGCGGCGCAGTTTGCTTGAGTCCATCGCGTAGCGCATGTCGTGGCCAGGGCGATCATTGACGTGCTCGTACCAATCCTTACCTTTGCCCATCAAGTCGCAGATCATCTCAATCACCGCTTTGTTATTGACGTGGTCGTTGTCTGCACCAATGATGTAGGTATCGCCCAGCGTGCCTTTTTCGAGAATCAAGTGCACTGCTGAGTTGTGGTCGTCAACATGAATCCAGTCGCGCACCTGCTCGCCTGTGCCATAGAGCTTTGGTTTGATGTCGCTCAGGATGTTAGTGATTTGCCGTGGGATAAACTTCTCGATGTGCTGGCGAGGGCCGTAGTTGTTGGAGCAGTTGCTAATCGTCGCCTTCACGCCAAAGCTGCGAATCCAGGCGCGGACTAGCATGTCGCTCGATGCCTTGGTGCTCGAATAGGGGCTCGATGGATTATACGGTGTCTCCTCAGTAAAGCGGTTTGGATCGTCAAGCGCTAGATCACCGAATACTTCATCAGTGCTAATGTGATGGAGGCGCTTGTTGTGGTTACGCACTGCTTGCAAGATAGTGTACGTGCCGTAGACGTTGGTGTCGAGAAAAGGCTTTGGGTCGCGCAGTGAGTTGTCGTTGTGGCTCTCCGCCGCAAAGTGGACGACAATATCCGTCTCGGCGATCAAGCGATCCATCAGCTCGGCATCGCAAATGTCGCCCTGCACGAAGTTGATTTGCTCGCGCACTCCATCAAGGTTGTGCGGGTTTGCAGCATATGTCATCTTATCGACGACAGTGATTTCATATTCCGGCTTGTGATGAACGGTATAATGCACGAAGTTCGAGCCAATGAACCCCGCACCACCGGTGATAAGCAATTTTGTCATAGCTGTATTATAGCGTGAAATAGGGGATGGTGTCGAGATATACGAGAGTAATGGTATAATATAGCAACAGAAGCTTTCTAACGATAAACAACAAGGAGATAGTAATAAATGCGAGTAGTAATTGTCAGTGGTTATTTTAACCCGCTCCATGGTGGGCATATCGATATGATCGAAGCGGCTGCTGCGATGGGCGACAAACTTATTGTTATTGTCAATAATGACAAACAGCAGTTGCTGAAAAAAGGCAAAATTATCCTCAACGAAAGCAATCGCCTACGTCTCATGCGCGCCCTCAAAGATGTCGACCAAGTGATTTTGTCCATCGACGAAGACCCAACACAGATCAAGTCTCTCGAGATGGTCGCTGGCCAATATCCTGGCGACCAACTTATTTTTGCCAACGGTGGTGACCGTGACACGGAAAAGGCTATTCCTGAAGCAGAAATTTGTAGAAAGTACAACATAGAAATGCGCTTCGACGCCGGTGAAGGTAAACCAGATTCCTCGACCCGTATCAACAAAGCGACTGGCCAAGAGAAGTAGGCACTCAAACCAGATCTTGTTATTTTTGCATTAATAAAAACAGCCCAATAGTTGTGGGCTGTTTTTTGTTTCTGCAGGTTCACATTTGGCAGACAAGAACAGCCTGAATACATTTATTGTTCACACGAGAAGCATAGATTGTTAATAAACCAATATTTTGAACAGAAAAATTATAGTATGAACAAATAATATACTCAAACTGAACGTAGTGCGATTATATTCATTGCAAAATACCCGCTAGGGGTACTATCTAAATTTAACTCTTATACCCATTTGGGTTACGAGATTGCCAACGCCAGGAATCTTCACAGGCTTGCTCGATGGATAGCTCTGCCTGCCAATCAAGCTCTTGCCGTGCCTTGCTGCAATCGGCATAGCAGGCTGCAATATCACCAGCCCGACGTGGTTTTATTTCGTATGGGATGTCATGGCCGCAGGCTTTGCCAAAGGCGCTAATGATCTCCAAAACAGAGGTACCATGGCCAGTACCAAGGTTATAGGTGTGCTCGCCTGGCTGCATGTGTGAGAGTGCAGCTACATGCCCTTTAGCGAGGTCGACAACGTGAATGTAGTCGCGCACACCAGTACCGTCAGGCGTGTCGTAGTCATCACCAAATACACCAACGCTTTGCAATTTTCCAACTGCAACTTGTGCAACGTAAGGCAAGAGATTATTAGGGATACCATTTGGATCTTCGCCAATCATACCTGATATATGTGCGCCAATTGGATTAAAGTAGCGCAAGATAGTTGCCTGGAAGTCCGAGTGCGCTACGCAATAATCACGAATGATCTGCTCGATCATATATTTCGTCCAGCCGTATGGGTTGGTAATACCTATGCCAGTGCGCGATGCTTCAGTGAGTGGCAACGACTCTGGTGTGCCATAGACCGTTGCGGAGCTCGAGAAAACGAGCCGATGCACCCCATGTTGGCGCATAGCGGCTAAGAGGGTGAGGGTTGAGCTAAGATTGCAGTCATAATATTCGAGCGGCTTCTCAACTGACTCGCCAACCGCCTTGAGCCCAGCAAAGTGAATGACAGCACTGATATCATACTTAGTAAAAATCGCATCGAGTGCTGATCGGTCGCGCACATCCGCCTCGATAAAGGGGATAGTTGTACCGGTAATTGTTTCGACACGTCGCAGGCTCTCGCGGCTCGCATTGGCAAGGTTGTCGACAACGACGACGCCAAATCCTGCCGCAATAAGCTCGATAATGGTGTGGCTGCCAATATACCCAGCGCCACCAGTGACTAAAATCGTTTCTCTACTCATACCATCTAGTATACCCCTTCGTCGAAAAAATGTCGAACATATCGTGTTATTTTCATCTATAAGTATGCGTATATTGGCTTAATTATAGCTGAAGGTGGGCGCTGCATTCGGTCTTACATTTTGCCACTTTTTCTCTAGCCTTTTATATTCAAAGCGCTACTGATGTAAAAATAGCATCATATAGTAACAGAGAAAAATCATTGTAATTTTTACATTTTTGCAAAATTATTCAAAAATAAGAGTACACTAGAAGGCAAAGACCAAAGCGCCATAATACAAGAGGAAAGGAAAAATCTATGTGTGGAATAGTTGGATATATCGGAACGCGGCCAGCGCAGGGTGTGCTACTGACGGAGCTCAAGAGGCTTGAATATCGCGGATATGATAGTGCTGGTATCGTCACGCTTGATAAAGATACTGCGCCAACGTTACTTCGAACAAAAGGCAAGGTGGCTGCGCTGAATGAGCTAACAGCCCGCCATAAGACGACTGATACAGTTGGCATTGGGCACACTCGCTGGGCAACCCATGGTGCACCGAGCAAGCGCAACGCTCATCCACATCAGGTGGGGCAGATCTATGTTGTACATAATGGCATTATCGAGAACTATCAGGCGCTCAAGACGATGCTTGCAGCGCACGAGTATGAATTTAAGAGTGATACTGATACTGAGGTGTTGACGGCGCTCATCGACTACCTACACAAGCAAGCACCAGACCTCTTGGCAGCAGTGCGAGGTGCGCTCAAAATGGTGGTGGGTACGTACGGCTTGGCGGTCGTCCAAGCCGATAACCCTGACGAAATCATTGTGGCACGCAAGGGTAGTCCACTCATTGTTGGGCTGGGCGACGGCGAAACGTACATTGCCAGTGATGCATCGGCCTTGGTGGGATATACCAACCAAGTGGTCTATCTGCATGATGGTGAAGTAGGGCGCTGCACCCGCACTGGCCTTGAGCTCCAAACGACGGATTCGCAAGTAGTCGATGTGCAAGTAGAGACGCTGGAGATGGATTTGCAAGCTATTCAAAAACAGGGGTACGACCACTTTCTCCTCAAAGAAATATTTGAGCAGCCGACCAGCCTTACGGCAACGCTGGCTGGTCGAGTGATTGCCGCGCAGCGTTATGCCCGGCTAGGCGGCATAGGCTTAAGTGATGCTGAATTGCGGCAGATTAAGCATGTGATGATTGTCGGCTGTGGCACGGCGTATTTTGCGGGTATGCAGGCTAGTTATTTTATTGAGCAACTGACTGATGATGTGACGGTGAGCGTGGAGATTGCTAGCGAGCTACGCTACCGAGCATATAACATCCCCGAGCACACCGTTGCACTGATTGTGAGCCAGAGTGGTGAGACGGCCGACACATTGGCCTGCCTGACGGAGCTCAAGCGGCGTGGTGTGACGTGCCTTGGCGTCGTCAATGCAGTGGGGAGTACGATCGCCCGCGAAGTTGACGGTGGAGTATATGTACACGTGGGGGCAGAGATCAGTGTGGCCAGCACTAAAGCCTTTACCTCGCAGGTGGCAGCGATGACGATCTTTGGCCTCATGCTCGCAGCAGCCAAGGGGACAAACCCACAGCTGATGGGTGAGTTTATTAATGAGCTTGAGATGCTGCCAGCCGAGATCGAAAAGACGCTGGCTAAGCAGGCTGATAGCGTCAAAAACATCGCACATAATTATGCTCACTATAATCATGCGCTCTACATTGGCCGCGATACACTCTACCCAGCTGCGCTCGAGGGTGCACTTAAGCTTAAAGAGGTAAGCTATATTCATGCTGAAGCCTATGCAGCAGGTGAGCTCAAGCATGGGCCAATTGCCCTGATCGACAATCATTTCTTCGAAGTATGCTATCTGCAGGACAACTGGCTGTACGAAAAATCGCAGAGTAATTTGATCGAGATGAATGCGCGTGGTGCCCATGCGATTGTTATTACCGATACGGATAAACGCGTCCCTGCCGAGACGGTGGTGCGCGTCGCGACCAAGCTGCAGCATCTCACGCCAATTTTGTTTAATGTTATATCACAGCTTTTTGCCTACTATATGGCAGTGGAGCGGGGGCACGATGTTGACCAGCCGCGCAATCTTGCCAAGAGTGTGACGGTGGAGTAAGGTATAGGTAAAATCTCTCCTTTGCGCTACACTGATACTATGAGTAAACAACCCAAAATTGCCATTGTCTGCGACTTCTTGACAACAATGGGTGGTGCTGAGAATGTCGTGTTGGCTATGCACGAAGCTTTTCCAGATGCGCCGATCTATACCGCAATGTACAATGAAGACAAAATGCCAGCCTTTGCTGAGCTTGATGTTCGGCCGTCGTTTTTGCAAAAAATCCCACGCAAGGTGCGCACGTATTATAAGCTGTTTCCAACACTGGCTGTCAAAGCGATGCGGCGACTTGATCTGCGTGAGTTTGATATCATCCTCACCAGCTCATACATGCATGGCCATCAAGTGAGGAAGACGCGGCCTGGCCAAGTCATCATCAACTACTGCCACACACCACCACGATATTACTGGAGCCACTACAATGAATATCGACGCGACCCAGGCTATGGTAATCTCAATCCGCTCATCCGCACACTCATGCCGCTCATGGTGCCGCACCAGCGCAAGCTAGATCTTCAAGCGGCCCGGCAAGTCGATGTTTTCTTGGCAAACTCTACCGAGACGCAACAGCGCATTAAAAAATATTACAATCGAAATAGTATAGTTATTCATCCACCGGTAGATATAAGCCGGTTTACGCCTGCCACAGAGCGGGGTGACCATTATGTGACAATTGGCCGGCAGTTGCCATATAAGCGGTACGACTTGGCTGTTACGGCAGCGACGAAGCTTGGCAAGAAGCTGATCGTCTTTGGCAATGGCCCCGCACACAATAGGCTTGTTGATCTGGCTGGTCCAACAGTTGAGTTCCGCACCGATCGCTTTGGTGATGCGAGCGATGCCGAGTATGAGAAGGCTATTACAACAGCGCGTGGCTTTATCTACCCAGCAGAGGAAGATTTTGGAATTGTCAGTGTCGAAGCGCTAGCAGCTGGTGCGCCAGTGATTGGTTTGGCTCGTGGCGGCACGACGGATATCGTCACGTCGCCCGAAGTGGGTGTGCTGTTTGACCGGCAGACGAGCATCAGCGTTGCTAAGGCAATTGAGCAGGCCGAGAAACAAACCTTTGACCCTGCAGTCTTGCGCCGCACCGCGCAGCGTTTTGACAAGACACTATTTCTGACCAAGATACGCAAGGTAGTGCGCGATCAGACGATAAAATAACTGAGGGTTACACACTTTTTTGTGAGCAGTGCCCAAGTCCGATGGTTTATTATTGCGATTTTCCGTCCCACACTTCTACTGCTTTCTTAGAGACATTATAAAACATCGGCACCTTCCACTATTAATCTTTTATATTAAAGATGACGGTTTGTTATGAAAACTAATAAACCAAGTATTCCAGTAGATAGAGCAGAGCAAAGCCATCAAAAGATAGTGTGGTTTGGAATCTAAACAAGGAATAGCCTATTGAGGTTATGCTCTCTTACTTCAGCTCTATAACAATATGTCGTCTATTTCGCGCCCGTCTTGCGTAGCACCACACCGATCGTCTTGAATAGAATCTTAATATCTAGCCAGAAGCTCCAGTTTTGGGCATAAAATAGCTCAAGCTCAATCCGCTCATCAAAGCTCAGGTTTGAGCGCCCAGATACCTGCCATAAGCCCGTCACCCCCGACTTCACGCTGTGCAAGAGTGCTGTGCGGGCTGAGCTAAACTTCACTTCTTGGGGCAGAATTGGCCGCGGCCCAACTAAGCTCAAATCACCACGAAAGACGTTGAAAATCTGAGGTAATTCGTCAAGCGATGTTGCCCGCAAAAAATTGCCAAAGCGAGTGATGCGTGGGTCGTGTTCGACCTTGCGGTTTTTTTCATACTCTTCAGCCAGGTCGTCGCGACCCATTGCACGGAACTCATCGGCCGCATCTTGCTTGCCATATTGTGCACCCATACTACGGAACTTGATGAGCTGAATTGGCTCGGAGTAGCGACTGAGGCGCTTTGATATATAAAATGCTGGCCCAGGGTTAAAGATCTTTTGCAGGATGATGAGCAAAATAAAGAGCGGCGCAAGGACAATGAGTAATATGCCAGAAATAATTGTGTCGAAAATCCGCTTCGCAATCTCTCCCCAGCCAATGAGTGGTGTTTGGCTGACGGTGATCATTGGGTAGCCAAGAAAAACATCGATGGTGTTCTTGCCGGTGTAAAATTCTGGCTCGCCAGGGATGAAGTTGTATTGGATATGGTTAACCTGGGCGGCACCAAGCACTTTTTGATTTTTTTCCTCGTTTTCGTAGAGGTTAGTTTGGATGATGGTGTCGATCTTGAGCTCCTTGATCTGCGCAAGGGCAGGGTCGAGTGATGCAAAATGAACAACATCAAGCCCAGGCGGCACAAAGCGCTTAGGGCCGGCCATTGCCACGACGCGAAAACCTGATTTGTAGGTGGTGGAGATAGACTCAGCGATATCGCGTGTCGCCAGCGATGTCCCAATCACCATCACACGATTCACACCATGGTTGTACTGGAAAAGCCAGCTCCGCGTCAGGCGAAACACCTCACGCACCGTGCCAATTGCCAAGAATGAACCAAGAAAGACATACATCGCCACCAAGCGAGCTGGAAAGATATACATTCGTGTGCCATATTCCCAGCCAATCACCAGCAAAATACCCATAAATGTCCCGAGCAGCAGCCGCCCCCATTCGACGAGCCGCCGGCTGTAAACACTTGCACTATACAGCCCAAGCGAAGCATAGAGAATAATCCACACTGGTGCAATGACGACAAATCCAAGCAGGTAGTCGCTGGCATAGACGGTATGGAGCAAATCACGGTGGTCGATCTGCGTGCGGACGTAGTATGCGATGAAAAACACCGCCATCAGCACCACAAAATCGAGGCCGATGAGAATGAGACTATAAAATTTCGTATTTTTTGACGGCATAACAACTGTTACTATAACACTTTTTACCCAAAGTTTGCTACACTAGAAAGAGATGAAGCGGTTATTGCGAGAAAAGATACCGGCTTGGTTTTTGTGTACGATATTTTTCGGGCTGGCTATCCATGCACCGCTGACGGTATGGGTTGGTGCGCATTGGCCAGATTATGCACTCTCTGTCAAGGCGTGGAAGGAAGTTTTGCTTCTCATTGTTTTACTTCTCATTATTGTCGATGTGACGCTGCGTCGGCAGTGGCGGCGTTGGCTGAGCGATCACATCATCCAGCTGGCACTTGCCTTTGCGTTGTGGCATGGTGTGGTGGCGCTGCTTGTGCCAACGTCTGGCTTGGCCTTGCTATCGGGCTTCTTGATCGACCTGCGTTTTGTGGCACTTGGTGTGGTGGTCTATGTGTTTGTGAGTAATTACCCGCAGTATCGGCGCTGGCTGCTATGTATGCTCGGTGCGGGTGCGGTTATTGTGATAGGTTTTGCGGCAGCGCAGCTTGTTTTGCCGCGTGATGTGCTTGTGCCGCTTGGCTACGGGCCGACGACGATAGAGCCTTACCAAACAGTCGACTCCAATAGTGCCTATGTTCGCATTAATAGCACGCTGCGTGGGCCAAACCCACTTGGGGCGTATGCAAGTACTGTCCTGACGCTTATCGTGGCGTATGGCGCATTGCAATGGCGGCGTATCTCGCATATGCGGCGTTGGGTGCTTGGTGGTATGGCGCTGCTAGCGGCGCTTGCAGTGTGGCAGAGCTATTCGCGGAGTGCGCTGCTCGCGGTGGCGGTTGGCGTCGGCATTATTGCGATTGTCAGGGCGTGGCGGTTGCAGGCATCTCGGCGTGTTGTGCTGTGGGGTGTTGGTGCAGTACTTGGCTGTGGGGTGATTGTTGGTAGTATTGGCTACACTATAGATCCACACTTTATTGATAATGTTATCTTGCATAACGACCCAACGCATGGCCCCGCTCAAACATCCGACAGCGACCGGATTACTTCATTGCAAGCTGGCCTAGCGCGCGCCTTGCAGCAACCGCTTGGCACTGGCGTAGGAAGTACTGGCTCGGCATCGCTTCTTGGCAATGGGCAGAGCTTAATCATTGAAAACCACTATTTGTTCGTTGCTCACGAAATTGGCTGGATTGGATTACTATTATTAGTTGCATTAACCACTGGTGTACTGGTAAAATTATGGCATCGCCGGTCATATTGGCTGGCTTTCGGTAGTTTTGCTGGCGGAATCGGCTTAACTGTGATAGGATTGTTCTTACCAGTTTTTGTTGACGACACTGTGTCGATGCTCTGGTGGGGGCTGGCAGCACTAGCGATAACGGAGGATGGATTATGACAAGCCCAACGCGAAAACAACGTGAATTATTGACGTTTATAGACACATTTATCAAGAGTAATGGCTACGGCCCAAGCTACCGCGAAATTATGCGTGCCTTCGACTATAAGTCGGTTAGCACGGTAGCAGCGCATGTAAACGGTTTGATTGTCCGTGGATTTTTGGTCAAAAAGGATAACTCGGCGCGTAGCCTGCAAGTGGTACCGCCCACTCAGAATGCTGCGGATGTAGTGGTGGCACCAGTCGAGCAGGTGATTCGTGCAAAAATAAGCGCACTAGAGCAGCAGGACAATGCCGCTGACGATATTGCGGTTTTGCAGCGCGCACTAGAAATTTTGCAAAGCGACCAATCGTCATAGATGATATAATATCTACATGATGTACACTCCTCCGCGTGCGCAGCGTCCGTACCCCCGACGCCGCAAAGCAACTATTGCCGAAAAACTCCGTTTCGCCGATTGGCGTGTGCCAGTGCTGCGTATTCGCTGGACACGGCGCAAAACCTATATCACCATTGGTATTATTCTTGGGCTCAATGTGCTGTTCCAGCTGGTGTATCCGAGTGATCGGCTGCTGCCAAATGCGCGAATCGACGGTGTGTCGCTTGGCTGGCAAACACTGTCAGAAGCCACAGACACGCTTAACCAAGCGTACCAAGGACACTCCGTGAAGCTAGTGGGTGATGGCACAACCATTGCCTCGCCGACGATCGAGCAGCTTGCTATTACAGTAGACAACACCGACCGGCTTGCACAGGCGCAGTATCCCTTGCTGTGGCGGATTATGCCATTATCGTCGCTCTGGTGGCAGCCAGATGTGCCAAGCTCACCAAAATTGACGACCACAACACGTACTGAGCAATATATTACGCAGACGATCATGCCAGTCTGTAAGCGTGCACCAGTTGATGCGAGCCTCAAGGTGGAGCACGGTAAACTGGTAGTGAATCAAGCGCGGCGTGGCGGTGAGTGCGAGCGTGGTGCAGTGTCGCATAGCATTGGTGCGATTAGTCCGCGCCTCATGCAGGGCACGACTGTCGAGATCCCAATGCGCGGTATCGCTCCGGCTATTACAACCGATGCAGCGAAGGCACTGGAGCAAAAAATCACAAAGGTCATTGGCAAGGGTGTTGCCCTTAAGGTAAACGACGAGACGGTAACATTGCCAGCGAATGAAGTTATTCAGTGGGTTGTTGCTCAGCCAAAGGATAAGACATTAGTGGCGAGTATTAGTGCATCACAGGCCGCTGGCTATCTCACAAAGCATGTCACGCCAAAGGTAAATATTGACCCAGGTACCACGAAGGTTGCAACATATGACCTTGCTGAGACATCACGCACAGATGGCAAGCCGGGGCGCACGCTCGATATTGACGCAACTGCCCAGCAGCTCACGGAATTCATTAATCAGACACGCCCACAGCCAACTGCAGTGACCAAGACAGTTCCAGCCAAGGTAGAATATGACCGCAATTATAGCTCGACCGAGGAAGGGCTTAGTGCTCTCCTCAAGCACTATGCTGAGGATCATCCGGGGACGTATGGTGTCTCATTCTTAGAGATTGATGGCAAGAAACGCAATGCAAGCTACAATGGTAACAAGCAGTTTGTGACCGCCAGTACATACAAACTATTTGTTGGCTATAGCGTGCTTCGACGCGAGCAGCTGGCAGGCTGGCGCTGGGAGGATAACCAAGTTTGCTTCAACAAAATGATTAGCCAGAGCGATAACCCATGTGCAGAGAACTACCTCAAAGTCATTGGCTATGACGTTGTGACAAAGGATGCGAATGATATTGGCTTCAAAGACACGACCTTTGCCAAGTCTGGTGGCCCATACACCACAGCAAATGATCTGGCACACTTTATGGCAATGCTTGATGCGGGGCAGAACTTTAGTAGTGCTAACCGCGACCGATTCCTCTCTGCGCTCAAGGCCAACGTGTATCGCAAAGGTATCCCTGCTGGTACGAATGGCACGGTGGCAAACAAGGTTGGGTTTTTGAATGGTCTCCTACACGACGCAGCAATTGTCTATGGCTCGAATGGCAAATACGTGCTCGCCATCATGACAGACGGTAGTAGCTGGAATAACATTGCCGAGCTAACTAAGCGGATTGAACAACTGCGCAGCCAGTCATAGCACAAAATACCTATTTTTGCGGCACTACTCTTGACGAACCACCCCCTCAACCGGTATACTTACAGAGTAATCCGGAGTAGCTCAGTGGTAGAGCGGGTCGCTGTTAACGATTAGGTCGCTGGTTCGAGCCCAGTCTCCGGAGCCACAATGCATGATAAAGACCGATGAAAATCGGTCTTATTTTATTGAGTTTATATCGCACTCGAGTCGCAAAATTCAAATACGAGAGACTAACCTTAGTAGTAGAAAAGCGAGCTTATACTATAGTGCAAGCTCAACGACAACTGGGTAGTGATCCGACGCTCGGTCTGACAGTGGTGTTTTGACAACATTGTATGAGGTTAATGCAGGCTGCAAATCCTTCGAAACAAAGATATAATCGAGCCGGCTGGTGGGGTGATCGGGGTGAGGTGGTAGAGGTGTTGGAGCCGTCGAGGTTGCGTGTTGTTGCAAAGCAGCTGCTGTGTCGACAAGACCAGCCTGCGCTATATACCGAGTCACATCATGGAAAGCACGCCATCACGAGTAAACTTGCGCGTCAGATTTGCATCGAAAGAATCTACTACATCAGGCGGATATGTATCATAAAACGAGAGTGAATTACAATCACCCATAATGACAGTATGAGTACTATTCTCGCCTATATGTTCGACGAGCCGGTGCACCTCTTGCAGTCGGTCGGCTTCGCATCGTGGCGAGAGATGAAGGCTGCCAATGGAGAAAATCTGGTCATTTACCTGAACGCGGCTCACAAGGAGCGATCGGCTACATGGGTAGAGCAGTGTCGCATCCAGGATAGGATATTTTGATAGCAACGCTGTATGATACCACGACCCATCACCGCAGAGTGCAAGGTGAGTATAGGGCATAGCAGTTTGTTCTGAGACGTATGCAAGGCGTTTTCTTGTGTCGTTCTCGAAGCCGTTTGCTTCGTTAAGCGTCAGGATGTCTGGCTTTGCTTCGTTAATAACTGCAATGACGTCATCGATCGTCGTCTCAGCGCCGTTGTAAATATTGTATGTCATGAATGTTAATTTCATACGAAGAGCCTCCTCTATTACTCATTAATTTAATCATGATTCACCGCTTGGTATAACCGCTCAGCGTGCATCATTACCACGCGAGCGGTCGAAGGGCGGATATTCATAAAGATACGCCATGGGTTATGAGCTGAAGTTGCATTAGCTCGTGGGAGAGCGAGTGGCTGCAAGCCGTGCTTGCCTGTCAGCGCAGCAATCCACGCCAGTGGTGTCTTGCCATAAAGCCCTTCTTCGCTCGCAGAGCCGTCCATGCGCCACGCAGCGTAGGTTTGAGTAATGGTGGTGGTATCGTCTGGCTGGAGAAGATAGCGCTGGGCATTGCTACGGGCAAGCATATCATTGGCGTATGGAGGGGTATCCACACCAGGTGCAACGATAGCCGTAAAGACATCGAGTGGTGTGCCATCCGCCTCTGCCGCGGCGTTAACCATATGAAGAGCAGCGAGTACAGCATAGTCTTGGTCTGGTGATGAGGTTGTGGGGTCGATGGCGGTATTAGCGCGGTAGAGTACATCACCACCAGTGTCGATACCGCAAATCGCATCAGCTCCCGTCTCGCGGATAAGGAGCTGTAGGTCGCGGGCAATTTGCTCTGGCTCGATTGAGTTAAGTAGATAAACTGGTGCGATTGTCTCATCCTTGGCAATAATATCCTCAAGGAAGCGCCAGTCACCAACTTTGGTTGTTTCCTCTGTGATTTCTACAGTTGCGTCACCAATCTGTCGGCCAGTATGCGCAAGCTGCTTGTTGTTATCGGCGGCGAAGTTGCGCACCGACACAATGGCTGTAGGCTGCACAGCATGGTGCTGCTGATGAAGCTTGCTCAGCATAGCAGCCTGGATGCCGTCTGAGCCACCACCCATCCCAAGGTAGATAATCCGCTTGCCACGTAGCTGCTCAGAGTCAAACGTTGGGAGTGAATCAATAGCAAGCTCGGGTGTGTCCTGATATGTTGGCACAAGCATTTCACCGCTGTGGTGGAAGCGCAGCTCAGCCTGGTGTGGATCAAGTGTGCCTTGGTTGGCAGCTTGGGCGATGGTGCTGAGGTCTGCCGTGACGACACCTGTCTCACCTGCTTTACGCGCTGCTTTGTCGGCAATGTGTGCCTCTTGCAAGACATGAGCAAAGTAAGTGAGTGCCGTGCTAAGGCTATGATGTTTTTCAAGCCCCTTTAGCAAGGCTGGGCCGTAGTAAGGCAGGGTCGCGCGCTGATGAATGCCATTATTGCTGAGCTCTTGAGCGAGGATAGCTTGTACAGGGCCAGGTAGCGTATCTAGAGCCTCGGTCAGTTGCTGATACTCCTTGGGTGTATCGTAGCGTAGCATACAAGCAAGGCGCACGGTGTGAGTATGTGCTTGGTTGTTGATGAGCTGCTCAATAGCATCGTTATCAAGGCCAAAGCGCTGTGCTCGCCGAGCGAGGTAGTGAGCGTAGCGTGTGTCGTCGGTTGAGAGGGTGCTGTCGGTCAAGACGTCACAGGCTGCTGTCATTTGGTTGTACAGAGGAGAAGTGAGGAGCAGAGAACTCTCAGCATTAACGTGGCCCAGCGCACCAGCAATATCAAATAGCGTATGCATGATATAGAGCGAGCGCACTGGCTCGGTACTCTCGGCGAAGCTTGCCAGCGCTGCCGCTGGTGCTTCGGCTTGGATAAACTGGCCAAGATTGAGTTCTGTGTTGATGACATCACGTATGATCGTTTGATCTGCTTCGCTTAATTGGCTGAATGTCGGTAATAACTCTGTGCGCTTTGCAGCGTAATCTGACCTGAGCAAGCGGCGCAACACTTCGTCATGATCGACCGAATCAGCGGCATCCTCTCCCATCACAGCACTCGCAAGCGTTTGGTTCTTGCCCAAATCGTGAATAAGCATAATATAGCGCATTACATTGGCGCTATGCTCGCCAGGCAAGTTGCTCGCAACCCACTGATGAAATTCTTCAAATTCTTCGCGCGTGAGACGATTGGTGTCGCTCTGAGCGGCGGTCAGTTTGTGATAATTCTCATCGCCGCCATAATATAGATAGTCCATAACATTGAGTGAGCAGACAGTTCGTTGATATTCTGCGCGCTGATTGGCTGCTTCGTCTGCTCCTTGTGACTCTGGTGAGGCTTTGATATGTTCGCTGATCAGCAGCTTCGCCTCAGGAAGCTGCAGGACGTCAAGTCGCTGCTCCAGATCGAGTGGACTTGAAGAGGGAGAGGTATTGTTAGGAAGAAATGGTTGTTGCATAGCATTAGTGTAGAGGATTACACAGCGGAATGGTAGCATGAGCGGTTTGTAATAAGCTCTACTGCCTATATTGAGAATATGACTCCCCAGCGCTGAGCGGATGGCCAAATAGGTTCTTGACCGTGACAAATCTGTACCCTTGCTTTTGCAATGCATCGAGGATACACGGCACGGCATCGACACTGGTTTTGTGGATGTCGTGCATGAGAATAATCGCACCAGGTGTGGCGTTGGCAATGGCACGGCTGCAGACAATTGCTGCATCGTGATCGGCCCAATCGCGTGTATCGATTGACCACATAATGGCTGGCATAGTAAGCTGCTGGAGCTGCGCACGCACCTTGTCATTCATGCCACCATATGGTGGACGGACCATTGTTGGTGTCACGCCAGTAGCTGCAGCAACGGCACTGTTTGTACTCTCAATCTCTTGGCGGATGATAGCTTCGTCGCGCTTAGGAAGGAGTGGATGATTCCACGTGTGGTTGCCTATTTGGTGTTTGCGTTGAACTGCTTGCTGGAGCGCGATGCTATATGGTGCAACATTTCGCCCCACCACAAAGAAGGTTGCCTTAGCATGATAGCGATCAAGATGCTCGAGTAGTGTTTGCGTGTATAACCCAGGCCCATCGTCAAAGGTGAGTGCAATACAACGATGGCGCACACAGTCGGTTGTTGATGATAATGCTGACGGTGGAATGTCAAAAAGTTTCTTGGTGGTTGGGTTTTGGACAAAATGGCTGAGCTGCTTGATTGGCAATTTTAGGCTAATGATTCCATCTACGCCAATACCAAGCGAGCGTTTATCGAAGAGAAAGCCAATTGTTTTTCGGTCGTGTACTAAAAAGTTCGTGATAGATTCTGGAGTAATGACTCCCGCTACTTTTGCTGGCTGGGTATGCGGGTAGCGCTGCTGCACCTGTTTACGTAGAGCAATAACAATCTCATTTGTCCCTGCGATTGATGTATCAACGAGGGCAGACGATGTAATTGGCTGGCCACTCATTTTATCGAATGTCCAGTAGTGGACTGTGTTGGTTGGCAGAGCGTGAGGTATAGTAGTACGGATAAACACAGCGAGAGAAATCGTCGTGTCATCTCGGTGAATAATACGATAGGTAATAGTGTTGCTGCGAGCTGCTATAGTAGTTAGAAGTGTTTGTTGAGATGGAATAGCATTGTCGATGATTGTGGCGACCGTTTTGTCTATATTGGCAATACCTGTTTGTGGATAGGTGAGGATCGTTTGGTGTGATGCTGATTGGTTCCTGATGATGCGCGAGCGAATAGCATCATGGGAGGATAGCGTATAGGTGTGTGTTGTTGATGGTGGTATATGTGTGATGTGTGATGATTTTTGTGATTGTTGGCCATACCAAAGTGAGCAGATTAGTAGACTAGTAATAATAAGGCAGAGCCATGTATAAAGAAAGTCGCAAAGTTTTATAGGTGTTGTACTACTTTCAACACCTGAATAAACTTGAGCATCTGTCTCTTCCACCTTATAGAACATAGCTATATTGTAGCGCGAACCGAGGTAAGAACAAAATTGAATAATGAGAGCCTAAGCCAAAAGGTATAATTTCATAGAATATATATTACTCTATGTTCATTGCAAAATACCCCAATGGGGTATTTTGCAATGAACTATTAATAAATATTATTCATAAAATAAGATAGATTGTTACATACCCTAATGAGGTAGAAGCCTTTTCTAACAGATGATGATATAATATAAAAAACAAGACTAAATTACTTGAGTTAGATATAGTTAAGCGAAATCTTGAAAACAACGCTACAGAAAGGAGAAACTATGCGACAGCTTTTTATTACACGTGGAATTCCTGGATCTGGTAAAAGCACCTTTTTGCAATCTGCTGGACTTGGCCCATATACACTATCTCCCGATACTCTACGTTTAGCGTATAGTAGCCCAGTGATGAATGATGCAGGGCGCATCGTTATGCCATATCAGGATGATCGACGGGTGTGGCAGCAGTTGCACGAGTTGCTTGATATGCGGATGGCTCGTGGTGAGTTCATCGTGGTTGATGCAACACATACAACGAGCTCGTACTTTCAGCAGTATGCTCGGCTTGCGCGGAAGCATCGCTACAAGCTGTACGTTATAGATTTTGCGGATGTGCCTCTCAGAGTCTGTCTGGAGCGTAATCGTCGGCGTGCACTACATAAGGTAGTCGATGATGCAGTTCTCGAGAAGATGCACGCTCGCCTCTCCACGTGTACCATACCAAAACAATACACTGTCCTGCAGCCAGCGGTAGTAAAGGAGCTTATCGCATCGTACCAGCAACCGATTAATTTGAGTCAGTATGAACATATTCATCACATTGGTGATATCCAAGGATGCTATACGCCACTGCGTGAATATTTTGAGCAGCACCCCTATGTCGAGCACGATTATTATATCTTTACAGGTGATCTGCTCGATCGTGGCACAGAGAATGCAGAAGTATTGCAGTATGTGTGTGATAATTTTGTCGGCAGGCCGAATGTGGCGTTCATTGAGGGTAACCATGATGGTTATATTTGGCAGTGGCTAACTCACCAGCCGATAAGAGCGCGAGAGTTTAATGGCCGAACTCGAGCGCAGTTAGAGCGTGCCAATATAGACAAGCGTGTTGTCAGTCGATTGATGAACTCCATGCAAGATTTTCTCTACTACACATGGAATGATAAACAAGTATTTGTGAGTCATGCGGGAATGAGTAATTTACCAGAGAATCCTATGCTGCTAGCCAGCCAGCAGTATATTCGTGGTGTGGGGCGATATGATCAAGTTGGTGCTATTGACGATGCTTTTGTTGCTCACACCTCTGATAATGTCTATCAAGTGCATGGTCATCGCAACGCTCAGAATTATCCAGCGCAGTATAATCAGCGGTGCTTTAATCTCGAGGGCAAAGTGGAGTTTGGTGGCACGCTACGGGTTGCTCAGCTTGCCGAGAAGGGTTGGTCGGTCGTTGAGATAAGCAACCAGTCGGCTGAAGGTATCCTCCACCCAGAAAACGCACCGCTCATTCATGGTCTGCGCACCAATAAACTGATTAATGAGCGGTCACTGCCGGGCAATATTAGCTCATTTCACTTTAAACCAAAGGTGTTTTATGACAAAAAATGGACAGCGCAAACAGTGCGAGCTCGTGGACTATTCATGAATACACTGACGAACGAGATAGTAATTCGCGCCTATGACAAATTCTTCAATATTGGTGAGCGACGAGAAACTGAATTTGCTGCGCTCAAAGATCGGCTTGTCTTTCCAGTGCGCGCCTGGGTGAAGGAGAATGGTTATCTTGGCTTGGTAGGCTATGATGCAACACTGGGTGACCTCGTCTTTGCGTCGAAAACAACGACGGAGAGTGAATTTGCCGAGTGGTTTCGCCATCTGTTTTTGCAGAGCTATGGCAAGCATGTTGATGTGATTCGTCAGTATCTTGCCGAGCATAATGTATGTTTGGTCTGTGAAGTAATACTCCCGACAGAGGATCCACACATCATTGAGTATGTACAAGACCGGATTGTTTTGCTCGACATAGTGTATCGCCAGGCAAAATTTGCTGCTGTTGACCAAGTTGAGCGTGAGCGATTTGCGGCTATGCTTGGTATGGAAACCAAGCGGCTTGCGGCGACGCTCCAAACGTGGGAGGAGTTTGTGACGTGGTATGAGCAGGTGCAGGGGCTTGACTATTTGTATGACGGTGTACCAATCGAGGGCTTTGTAATAGAGGATGCTCAGCATTGGCAGGTCAAAGCCAAACTCGATTATTACTCATTTTGGAAGCGGATGCGTGGTGTGCTTGATGGACTTAAGGCGGGGCGCAGGCCAAAGCGTGCCGCTTCCTACCCATATCCTGAGTACGCAGCGCGTGTCATTGCCTATATGCAGGGCATCCCTACTGACGTGTTGGCTCAGATGTCTATTATCGATGTTCGTCACCGCTGGCAACGTGAGCAAGAAAAAGCCGTATAGCCGTATTACCAACCTTACCCTTCGCGGTATAATAGAAGCATGAAAATGACTCATTGGTTGGCAAAGCGGTGGCGCCGCGTTGCGGTAGTGGCTGGGGTGCTTGTTGGGCTAGCTGCACTTCGCCTTGTATCGGCGCAAACAGGGCAGTGGTCGCTACCTGATCGATTGCAAGACTGGATAACGCTGAGTTTGAGTGTGATGATAGAGGCGTTGCCATTCGTTATGCTGGGGATCTGCATCGCGATTGTAGTGCAAGTATGGCTGCCGGCCGAGCGCTTACTTGCCTATCTGCCGCAGCAGCCGTTGCTGCGCCGGGCTTGTTTGTCGCTCCTTGGTATTACATTGCCAGTCTGTGAGTGTGGCAATGTCCCCCTAGCGCGCAGCCTGTTAGCAAAAGGGCTTACACCCAGTGAATCTCTCGTGTTTTTGCTTGCTGCACCAATCCTCAACCCAGTGACGATCATCACAACGCAGCAAGCATTCGCTGGTGATGCAACTATACTGTGGGCGCGAGTGCTTGGTGGCTTCGCTATTGCTAATCTTGTTGGCTGGGTCTATGCACGCCGCCCAGCAGAGGAGCTATTGACCAGTACTTTTGTTGCTTCGTGCCAGGCAGATCATGTGCAGCAGAGCAAGCGAGTAGCAAGCCTTGCGATATTTCGACGTGAGGTGCAGGCGATGCTGCCAGCCTTGGTAGTTGGTGCAGGGTTAGCGGGTCTTGTGCAAGTGCTGGTGTCGCGCGAGGTATTGGTATCGCTGGGGAGCCAGCCAGTATGGTCGGTGATTGCAATGGTGGCATTGGCGTTTATCGTCTCAATTTGCTCTAATGTTGATGCGTTCTTTGCTTTGGCATTTCGCCAGACCTTTATGACCGGGGCACTTGTGAGTTTCTTGACCTTTGGCCCAATGATCGATATCAAGATGCTGAGCTTGCTGCGGACGACGTATCGGCCGAGTGTACTGCTCCAAGTGAGTGCAATCGTTGGGTTGGCATCGGTAACATTGGGGTTGGTGGTAAATTATGCGTTTTAAGCTGGTCTTGTCCCGAGTTGCACAGCAACAAGGTATAATACTCCTTTTTGTCATTGCCGTGGTGACGCTGTGGCTAGCTGCGACTGGTCGTTTGACGCTCTATATTCACCAGCGGTATGTCGTCTTTACGACCGTCATGGCAGCGGTGGCTCTGGCAATGGCGAGTGTGAGTATTATTGCGCAATCGCGCACCTACCAGCATACACACTTTGCTTGGTGGCGTAGTATTACCGCGTGTGTGATGATATGCGTGGTCGCAAGTATGGCGCTGCTCGTCCCACCGACAGCACTAACGACAACAACAGCCACACAGCGTGGTATCAACAAAGGAGCGGCAGCTCAGCTGTCTGCAGAGAAGCTATCGCACGCATCTATCTTTGCTCAGCGAGATTATTCGCGTCTCACGATCAAAGAATGGGCAGGGCTACTTGCCCAAACGCATGACAGCGCATTTTATCGTGGCAAGACAGTCAATTTGACGGGGTTCGTTACGCCAGATGTAGCGGATGCGCAGGTTTTTTATGTATCTCGATTTGTCGTGACGTGTTGTGCGGTTGATGCACAAGCGGTTGGTGTACCAGTCTATGCGCCGGGTTGGCGTGAGCGCTACCAGCCCAACAGTTGGGTAACGGTGACGGGTGACTTTGCTGCGCATCCACAGCAACATCGTCAGCAGCCGATTGTCATCATGCCGCGTTCGGTTACGTCAACCACCCAGCCAAAGGAGCCCTATGAATACTAAAAGCTGGTGGTGGGTGCGCCAGCGATGGCGATTTTTGCTCGCCACGATTGGATTATTAATTACACTGAGCGTGTTCACGGTCCTGAGTTATCAACAGGGCCCACGCTTGCGTCATGCAGTGCTAGCAGACGACCCGAACACAGGCTACCAGACGCTCCAGCTGGAATTCAATCAGCCAGTCAAGTCGATAGAACCTCATGTAATACAAATCACACCTCAGGTAGACTTTACAGCTACGACGAACAATGCGACTGTGACGATTCAGTTTCGGCAGCGTTTGCTTAGTAACACCCAGTATCGCGTGGTGATTAATCAGGTAGCTAGCACCTATACACAACAGCTCGCGGTATTAGATCATCACTTTGATATGCCACCAGCACAGCTCTACTATCTCAAGCACCGTGATCTTGCAGAGACAAAAACAGAATTCTACGCAGCACAAGCTACAGATACTATCGTGCAGATGAATCTGGCAACAAAGCATGAGAAGACACTTTACCAAGCAGCACAAATTGTCGAATATGCAGTGGTGGGTTCTCGTATTGTTGTCCACGCAATGAATGACACGAAGGCTAGTGAATTGCATCAGGTTGAAACAAAAACTGGTGTTGTATCACCACTGCCTCTGCCCGGCAAAGGTACAGTGTCTCGCCTGAGAGCGATAGATAATGGAACGGTAGGGTATCTCTTTGCAAAGGCGGATAGCAAAGACAAGACTAACAATCTTATTGTGCATGATATTGCAGCGCCACGCCATCACACCATACTTGGCCTTAATGGGCAGCCATTACCAGTGTATGATTGGCGCCCAGTATCACGTGGCGCAGCAGTTGTGGTGCGAACTCGGGGTGATGATGTGTTGCTTGTTGACCCGACTGGCAAGCACGCTATGCAGCCACTTGGCCAGGCAGCGGTACTTGGCGATGTATCATATGATGGCAAGAATATTATCATGATGAAAACGGGGGAGGGGTATTTTGCACTCAACCTAGAAAATAGCAAAAAATCGCCTATTACTCACCAACAAGGAAATGATGTGATATCACTAGCTGCTTCCTTGCATACCCACAGTGGCTATGCTATGGAGGTAACGAGTGTTAATCAGCAACACATATTGCAGCGCCAAACAGTGCTTACCCACCCCACTAGGCAAGTGATTCATCAGACAACACCACCGGCATATACAACAAACATCACTGTATCGCCAAATGATCAATATACCGCCATTGAGCAAAAAAGTACTGCTGATAGCTCCACCAAAACGCACATTATCGATAATAAAACTGGTCGTACGATATATACACTTGATGGTAGGGCAGTGGTTTGGTTATAAAACAAGCGATAGAGCCTGAAGCGACTCCAGCCTGTATCTTGAGAGCAGGAATCGCATCTACACTACACAACGAAAATACCTAATTGGTGTTTGCACAATGTTCTGGTATACTATAAAAGATATAGCGTGAAGGGAGATGATGCCAATGCGAATGCGCGACAGACGACCAAGTGACCGCCCGCGAGAGAAACTTGCGCGAGATGGAGCGGCTCGCCTGAGCGACCTCGAACTCCTTATGGCGATTATCGGCAGCGGTAATGCGCAAGCTGACGTTGGCAAAATTGCGCGCTGTGTGCTGAAAGCCTTGCGCACCCATGGAGGTGACTTGACGCATGAGGAACTCTCCAAGATTACTGGCCTTGGTGCGGCTAAGGTGACAGTGATTCTCGCGAATTTTGAGCTTGCACGGCGCTATCTGCTCAAAAGTGACCAGCCTATCATCGATGAGCCGAGCAAGGCAGCAGAGCAGCTCGCCGATATTCGCGACAAACGGCAGGAGTATTTTGTCTGCCTAACGCTTGATGGAGCACATCGCTTGATTGCCAAACGCACAATTACCATTGGTACGCTAACTGCTAGCTTGGTGCACCCACGAGAAGTCTTTACAGATGCGATTGCCGACCGAGCGGCAGGGATCATTGTGGTGCATAATCACCCTAGTGGGCAGCTTATCGCAAGCCAGGCTGATCGAGAGACAACACAGCGCTTGGCCGAGGCGGGTAAGCTGCTTGGTATCCAGCTACTCGACCACCTTATCGTTACCAAACACGACTATATATCGATCATCAACGAAACATAAGGAATGACCTGTTAGCACTCTTGCAATTAGAGTGCTAATTGGCTATACTAAGACAGATATGGCGAAGCGAGATTATTATGAGGTGCTTGGTGTTGCCAAAAGCGCCAGCGATGATGACATCAAGCGGGCATTCCGCAAATTGGCAGTGAAGTACCACCCAGATAAAGCGGGTGGGAATGAAGAGAAATTCAAAGAAATTAATGAAGCGTATGAGGTCCTGAAGGACAAGCAAAAGCGCCAGCGGTATGACCAATTTGGCCATGCAGGCGTTGGTGGTGCCAGCGGTAGTGGTGGCGGTAACCCATTCGCTGGTTTTGGCGACTTTGGCCAGGGGCAGAATATCCACTTTGATTTTGGTGATGGTGGCCTGGGAGATATCTTTGGCCAGTTCTTTGGTGGCGCTGCTGGCGGCAGTGCAAGCCAAGGCCCATCACGCGGTCGTGATGTTGAGACGAGTGTGGCGCTCGAGTTTGAAGAAGCGATCTTTGGCAAAGAAGTTGCTCTTGCCCTAACGCTTGACGACGAATGCGAGCATTGTCACGGTAGCACCGTCGAACCCGGCTCAAGCCTTAAGAGTTGTCCAGATTGTAAAGGCACTGGCCAGCGTGTGCGGACGATGAACACGATGTTTGGCCCCATTCAGCAGGCCGTAACGTGCGAGACCTGCCAAGGTCGTGGGCAGATTCCTGAGAAGGCCTGTACGGTTTGCCAAGGTAGCGGTGTGCAGCGCCGCGAGCAGACGATTACAGTCAAGATCCCCGCTGGCATCGATAATGGCTCGACAATTCGCCTCCGTGGTCGTGGCGAAGCTGTCGGTGGTGGCAGCAAGGGCGATCTCTATGTGCAGGTGCGAGTCAATCCACACAAGACGTTTAGCCGTGAAGGTGATGTGATCCTGAGTGAGGAGCATATTGGTATGGCAGATGCAGCGCTCGGTGCTGAGCTCGACGTCAAGACAGTCGACGGGACGATTACGATGAAGGTGCCAGCCGGTACGCAATCGGGCACAGACTTCAAGCTCTCAGGCCACGGCGTGCCACATATGCGAAGCGACAAGCGTGGACCTCATATCGTAACGGTAGTAGTCGACACCCCAACCAAACTAAACCGCCGCCAAAAGGAAATCCTCCGCGAGTTTAATGACACATTAGGGCGGAAGGGGATATTTGGGCTGTAGTGCAGTAAGCCGATGATGTGATCTACTAAAAGCTCCTTGAGATAGGAGTTTTTAGTTGATTTTATTGTTTTATATACATATTTAACAAGTTCACTAACTATCGCATAATATGTTACTATTGGTACGATATAGATGACAGCGTGTAGTCTGAAATGTCGTGGTGAGTAGGAGAAAACTATGAAAAAGAAGGTCTTGATAATTGTTAGTAAAAAACCAAAGGATGAGAACAGCTTTAATTGGTATGGACTTAGTAGGTGGCTACAGCAATTGTTAGGTGATGTCGAGGTGCAGATAACAGCTTTTGATCAACTGGTTTATGTGTCTGGTGGAGGATGTTCTGAAATTTACCACTCTATCGAGGGTTATGATATTGCTAACTTTGATCTTGTTCTAATAAGAACAGTAGGTGATGAACTTGAGCGCGGTATTGCAGTAGCACATTATCTAGACCAGAAAGGCACGCCATTTACAGATAGCTATCTACTGACTCAAGGTAAGGGCAAACTAGCATGTTCATTTGCAAGACAAAAGTACCTACCTGTACCTAAAACAGTGTATGCAAGTCAACTATTTATAGCGACAGCGATAAAGAATAGTAAACTGCGACCACCTTTTGTACTTAAAGCAGACAATGGCAAGAAGGGTCGAGATAATTTCTTAATCCAGTCTTTTGAAGAGATGGAAGAGGTGCTACGGCGGCTTCAGGATACTACTATGATTGCTCAAGAATATATTCCCAATAGAGGAGATTATCGATTCCTTGTATTAGGAGGCAAAGTAAGGTTAATATTGCTAAGAAAAGGAAAAGAAGGTTCATATCTCAATAATACGTCGCAAGGTGGCTCAGCAGAGGTTGTCGATATTAAAAATTTCTCACAAGACATCCTAGATAAGGCAGAACAAGCAGCAAGGATAGAACGGTTAGAGATAGCGGGTGTCGACATTATACAGGACATAACTACTGGTAAGTATTATATTCTTGAGGTTAATAGAGCGCCACAAATTGCAACTGGTGCATGTAATGATGAAAAGATGATTGCATATAGCGAGATGGTGGCTGAGTATTTATCAACCAATGAGAGTTTATGAAGCAACAAAGGAAGATCATCATTGGTCGCAATGTAAGGATCCACTTTAGTCAGCGGATGGATGTGCCAGCCAAGGTAGATACTGGTGCAGATAATTCAGCGGTGTGGGCGAGCAATATTAGGGTTGGTAAGGATGGCGTGTTACGGTTTTCTTTGTTTGGTGAAGGTTCGCCATATTACACAGGCAAATTGATTAAACGAACCGAGTATTCTGTTGCTGCCGTGCGAAGTGCTTCTGGGCATCAGGTGATAAAATATTGTACTTACTTTACGGTGCGTATTGGTGGCAGAAAGCTTCGTGTCCTATTCGGCTTATCTGATCGGTCGCTCCATAATTTCCCAGTATTAATCGGGAGACGCACCTTACACAAAGGAAGATTCTTAGTTGACGTCCGTAAGGGCGAAATAGATAGCGTAAAGCAGAAATATACTCAAAAACTCAACAGAGAGCTCAAAAGGAACCCGCATAAATTCTATAAAAAATACCATAAGGAGAGGCTAGAAAAGTGAGAATCGCAATACTCAGCAATGGCAATGTGAACTACTCAACGCTTCGCCTCAAGGAAGAGGCAGAGAGGCGTGGACATAGTGTGAGAGTAATTAAATACCGCAAATGCTATGTGACGATTGATGAGAAGAACCCAACGGTGATGTATGATGGTGAAGCAATCGATCAGTATGATGCAATAATTCCGCGCATTGCAAGCTATATGACTCGCTATGGCACAGCAGTGGCGCGCCAGCTAGAAATGGCGTACCCACGCACGCTTTTTGTTAATCGCTCGATTGCGATTACCCGGGCGCGCGATAAACTGCGCTCGACACAGCTACTAGCCCGAGGTGGAGTAGCTATTCCCAAGACGGTGTTTAGCCGCAACTCAGCCGATATAGACGATCTCCTTAACGAACTTGGTGGCACACCAGTCATTATCAAGCTCGCTCGTGGTACTCATGGCAATGGTGTGGTGTTGGCGGAGACGAAGAAAGCGGCAAAGTCGGTACTCCAGGCGCTGTACCTCACCAATGAGGATGGGACAAATATCCTTTTGCAAGAATTTATTCGTGAATCGGCTGGAGTGGATATCCGCGCCTTTGTGGTGGGGAGTCGTGTAGTGGCGAGTATGAAGCGCCAGAGCCTAGATGATGACTTTCGCTCTAATCTCCATAAAGGGGGTGAGGGGACGCCGATCCGCTTGACGGATGCCGAGCGTCGCATGTGTTTGCGGGCAGCTAAGGCGATGGGCTTGACGGTGGCGGGTGTTGACTTTATGCGCTCGAGTCGTGGGCCGCTAGTGCTTGAGGTCAATGCGAGCCCAGGATTTGGGATAGAGAAAATTACGCGGCGCAATGTAGCCAAACCGATCATTGAATATATTGAGCGCAATGCCAAGCGGCAGCACAAGAAGGACCGCGTTGGGGCATAACCATTCAAACGTATTTGCTTTTCTCATAACGCTTATGTTGAATTGGTGTCATGGTATAATGATGGCATGATGTTGCTTGGATTGCTTGCTGGCATGGCTGTGGTTTTGGCTGGTTTGGTATATGTAGCGAAGCGGCATTTTGGGCTGCCAGTCATGGGCCTGGCGGTCGGTATGGTAGTGACGCAGCTGTGGGCGGCAGATGTTATGCCGTATGCTGCTGGGGTTGGTATAGGTATTGACCGGTCTGCTTTGCTTGCGATGGTGACGATTGCACTGACAATGCTGCCGGCCATGGTGTTGGTGTGCTGCGGCTCGGTGGTGAGCCAGCGCTGGTGGCGTATTGGTGGCTCGCTTGTTTTTGGTCTTATGGCAGTGTATGTGCTGCTTGGTGCGCTGAGTAGTCTCGTGCCGGTTGATGAGACAAGCAAGACGGTTGTGGCAGCGCTGGATGGGTCTCATGCAGCAGTTGTAACGATAGGGTTTGTACTTGCCCTTGTTGATACGCTCGTGGCTCACACAAAGGGCGCAAAACCACACAAGAAAAAGTAGAGTAGAATTTTTACTATCTGAGCGTAAGTCTTGGGCTTGCAATTCATTCTCTGTCTGCTATATAAAACGACCCTCGAGCTGAGAGTCGTGATATAGCTATGTACACACGCAAATAGCTAAGCGTTATTCAACAGTATAACTATGCGGCGTTTGTCGCAACGTTTGTCACATCATCGAGTGCCTCGAGTGCGTCGATAATTTTGGTAAGCTTGCGGGCGGTTTCGTCGTCCTCAATAGCAACGGTGTTGTTGGGCACATACTGAAGCTCTGCATCTTCAACAGTCATGCCAGCTGCGAGCAAAGCTTCGCGGACTTTGGAGAGCTCCTTTTTGTCGGTATAGACGGTGAGGCCGCCATCTTCTTCTGCTGCATCCTCAGCCCCAGCATCAAGCACAGTCAGGAGCGCTTCTTCGCCACTGGCTGCTACACGGATTACACCTTTGCGCGCAAACTGAAACATCACACTGCCACTATCTGCCATAGTGCCGCCATTCTTGGTGAGAGCAGTGCGGACTTCTGGGTAGGTGCGATTCTTGTTGTCGGTTGCTGTCTCGATAATGATACCAACACCACCTGGGCCGTAGCCCTCATAGACTGCCTCTTCGAGTGCGGCCGCATTTTTATCGTTAATGCGGTCGATTGCCCGCTGGATATTGGCGTTGGGCATGTTGGCTGCTCGAGCCTTCTCAATGGCTAATGCGAGGCTTGAGTTGGTGGTTGGGTCGGTGCCACCACGGGCTGCAATGGCAATCATATTGCCAAGCTTGGTAAAGGCTGCGCCGCGCTTTGCATCAACCACGGCCTTTTGGCGATGGGTCGTGGCCCATTTACTGTGTCCAGACATAGGTTCTCCTTGATTGTTCTATCTTTCAACTCATTGTAGCATATTGGGTGATTATTATTCTACGAGCGAGGTGTCGCGTAGTGAGTAACCAGTTGCCCGCCAGAGCCACCAGCAGAGGCTAATGAGCCCACCATACCACAGTGTCACACCCCACCACGGCAGTGTGAGATCGAGCTGAGCCCAAGGGAAGGCAGCACATTGCTGGACGACCCACAGCATGGCATCGAGTAGCCATTGTTCTGGTGCGCCAAACACTGCCGCTGCCGCTGGCCAGACAAGTGCCCCAACCCCAGCAATGCACGTGAGAAGCATTGCTAGCGGCACCCATGGCACAATGAGCAGATTGGCTGGCAGTGCCACGAGCGATAATTGCCCAAATGCTGCGAGGCTAATCGGTAGTGTAGCAAGCTGTGCGGAGATTGTCTCGCCCAAGACCTGGCGGCCGATTGATGGCTCTACTGGGCCGAAGAAATAGCGCTGCAACAGTGGCGCAAGAATCATCACTCCAGCGAAGGACGCAAAGCTTAGTTGCCAGCCAATATCTCCCCAGACATAGCTTGGGTTCCATAGTACAGTAGCAGCGCTTGCAACCGCCAGCAGGGTAATGGGATGAAACGCACGACCATATGCCCAAGCCCAAATACTAAGCCCAGCTACCAAGCCAGCGCGTGTCATACTTGGGCTTAGGCCAGTGATGGCGACAAAGCCAAGGACGAGACTTGCACTGGTAAGTACCGCAAGATAGCGTGATACCTTGGCAAACAAGCGCCGAGCGAGGCGGACGAGGATTGTGAGGTTATACCCACTCGCCACAACGATGTGGGTGAGGCCTGTCGCGCGCATTGCTTCTTGGATATCGTGCGGCAGAGCGCGCTTTTGGCCAAGGACATAGCCACTACCAAGGCTGGCGGCTGGCTCGTGAATTGCGTGGCGAATATGCTCGGCAAACCAATCACGCACCTGCAGAGCGACATCACCAGGTTGCGGCTGAACAATGTGCTCCACATGAGCACGCTGCACAACAGCAGCAAAGTTGCCAAAGCCAGGCTTGAGCTTGCCTCGCACAACCAGCCAGTTGCTGCGGTGGACTGCAGGGTTGCTGTGCAGACTCACCCATACTGTGCCAGGCAGCGAGCGGCCATTGAGGCGGATAGCACCAAGCCTCACGACGAGTTGGTTGCGTTGATTTGTATCAGGGTCATCCTGCACTTGCCCGGTTATTGTCGCTACGTGCCCAAACGATGCTGCATAGGAACGCTGTTGCTGTTGATCACTCCCACCGCGTACCAGGCCGATCATGAGGCCAGCAATCAATATGATAATAAGGCACCACCGCCGGCTTTGACGTAGTGCACAAGCAATGCCGCCGCCGGCTACAATAAGCCACCACCACGCAGCGTACGGCCACCACTGGGCTAGTGCCACTCCACCAACAATGCCGCCGCAGCACAGTGTGAGCTGCCATGTTGGGTGAATTCGCCGTTGCCACCACGTCATTGATTATCATTAAACCATTGCGTTGTCGGTGCGTCAATTTATTGCATCTGAATCGCCGCCTTTCTGTTAATTTCATGCTGCTTGCTCTGCTTTTCTGTAGAGTGTACCAAGAGAGCTAGAATTTTTATGTATTTGCTTTCTCGTGGTGAAATTATTGAATCTTTTGAGCTTAGCAAGAGATTTTTATACCTTGCTGGGTGAGGTGGTAAGGTATAATCTCTCACAGAGGAAAAAGACGAATTTTGTTTATAGATAGTGGACTTTTGGAAGAGTGATGGTGGATCCAGTGGTTGCCCCGCTTGACAGTCCACCACGACCAGTGCTATACTCGCAGAGTCTACGGGCCCATAGCTCAGCAGGTTAGAGCACCTGCCTTTTAAGCAGGGTGTCGTGAGTTCGAGCCTCACTGGGCCCTCCATTGATCAATTAGCAGGCGAGATGGCCTGTTTTTTGTTGTATCTGTTTGAAAGCTTGAATACCTGTATTATAAAATCCTAGTTTCTATTTCTCACTATGTTGTGTGATAGAGAATAAAATCCGACCACTGTACTAATTTGCACAGCCAACAAAACAATGTGCTTGTGCTTGACCAAGAGAGTTACTTTGCGCATAATCGTGGCGAGGAGGAAAAACAAAATGCAAACTATACGGAATTATGCCCGGCGAATTGTTGCGTGTGGGCTTGCCGTAACTATGATGATACCAGGAATAGCCGGAGCTTCTGCGCTTGGTGCTGATTCTTCCACCGCTTATTTCGCCACCCCAGTCGCCGCTCTCGGCGATTTTTTATTTGAACGGACAGTGGCGCGTAATGCCGTTGCTAGCAGTGAACCAACAGCAGCACAGCCTGTAGTGCGTCTTGCCGCTCATACTGAGCATGACGCGCTGATGATCGGAGCGCTTCACACAACAGACCGGCGCACCGTGAGTGCAGTTGAACTGCATAATACTGCGCGTCAGTTTGCGCCGCTTAGTGATGTAGAGCTTATCGTTAGTGTTAGCACAAACCACACCGACTACACGTGCCGCGTCAATCTACAGGGATATGCACCGCCCCAGTCGTCGGTGCGCTACTATCATCCAGCGGCAGCCCCAGCAGATGGTGCGCAGCTCCAAGGCTGCCCAAGCGTGCCAGATGGTGAGCAAGTCACACGGTATGATGTGGCGCTGGAGCGATCGGGTGCGACTATTGATAAAGCAAATGCAGCTGTGGACGAGCTTGCAGGTGCACTCGTCTGGGAGCGTGTACGCTGGACGGCAGCGGCACGAACCGGGGTATTTGCTAAGGACTTTCGAGCACGATCTGGTGAAGCTGAGGTAACTGCGCCGTACGAGACGCCGGGTGAGCCATCATTGCAAATTCTCGAGGTCTTGCCTCATCCACACACCTGTGACACAGCACCAGATAATTGCCAAAAATATGTCAAGATCAAGAATACTGGTGACCAGCCAATCGACCTTACTGCCTATCGTTTGCGTAGTGGTACACTCGGTAGCAATAGCACGGTACGAAACACCTCATCTCTTGCGGGGGTGATTGCACCAGGCCAGGTGTTGACGGTTCGCGCCCAGGCAAATGGCGGGGAGCTTGCAATATTGCGTAGTGGCACACTGTGGTTTGAGGATCAGCATGGCTTAGTGAGCTTTTCGCCGCGTATCGATGCATATAATGGTGCAGGGCAGGTTGCGCACCAGGGCAAGTCTTGGGCATACAATTCGCAAACCGGTGTATGGCAATGGACAACGCCAAGCCCCGATCAAACGGATAATATCATCACTGATACACCAGCTTCACCTCATCAGCCATCGCAGCCATCGGGCAAACCGTGTCCCGCTGGCCAAGAGCGCAACCCAGCAACAAATCGTTGTCGGAAGATCAACAATAGTGAGAAACAGTCAAGACACACAGCTGACAGTGCAAAGTCGGCACGCACGACCTCTCGCGTCCAAAAGCTGACTATCTGCAAACCAGGCCAAGAGCGTAACCCCACGACGGGCCGTTGCCGCACAGTATCTGCCACTGGCCAGCAATTAGCTGTATGCAAGGCGGGGCAATATCGCAATCCTGCCACAGGGCGCTGCCGAGCGCTCGCTGGTGGCAAGGCATCGGCTGCGGTATGCAAAGCAGGGTATTATCGCAACCCCGCGACTGGCCGCTGCAAAAAACTTGGCGCAGCAAATAGTCGCCAGCTGACGCCCTGCAAGCCAGGCTGGGAGCGTAATCCATCGACCAATCGCTGCCGTAAATCGACGAGCAAGAATAGCAAAGCACCAGCTGCAGGCTACGCTGTTGAGCCGAGTAGTAATAATGGACAGACAGAGATTGTCTGGTGGATGATTGGTGGGGTAGCCGTTGTGGCGGTGGGCTATGCTGGCTGGGAGTGGCGCAGTGAGATTGGCCAGTGGCTACGCCGAATGGTGCGCAAAGGTTAGAGTCTCATTAGTTATACCAGTTGTATATAGCAGAAGCTCTCAGATTCAGCTATACTAGCATCATGCGAATCATCGGTATCGACCCTGGCACTGGTATCCTTGGCTTTGGCGTGATTGATGCTCATGGTGGTGCAACGCGACTTGTCACAGCTGGTGTTATTACGACGCCGCCGCATACACCAATACCAGAGCGCCTTGGTGAGATATTCGATGGCCTCACTAGTATTATTGCAGAGACACAACCCACAATGATGGCGATCGAGAAGCTCTTTTTTGCCCGCAATATCACCACTGCCATGAGTGTGGCTGAAGCACGCGGAGTGGCGCTACTGACTGGCCAACGGGCGGGCTTGCGGATTGAGGAATATACGCCGCTCCAGATCAAACAAACAATCACCGGCTATGGCAAGGCCGATAAAAAGCAAGTGCAAGAGATGGTGCGACTCCAACTGGGCCTTCAGGCGGTACCTAAGCCAGATGACTGTGCGGATGCCCTCGCGGCAGCGATTATGGCAGCATATATGACACGGCAGAGCTAGCGAGGTGTTCTTGGTATATCTACGTCTGATGAGGCCAGAAATAGATCGCAAAAAGACGCAGCTCGCGTTGTGCCAGAGGTGAGGAAGGAAAATGCGCCAAGATCAGCGTTTTCAGTACATTGCGCCAGAACGATGGTATAATTAAACTATGCAACTACCTCGAGGAAGACAACAACCAGCCCGGATGGGCAGATATGCCAACTTTGGAGAAGTTCGCCAGTCGAAACCACCGCGCCGGAGACGCGAGCATAAGCATTTCTTGTGGTTTTGGAATATGAGCAAAAAGAAGAAGGCGATGGTGATCCTGACGCCGTTTTTGCTGTTTTTGCTGATTGTGCCGATTTTGACATACCTGTATTATGCGCGTGATATTTCTGATCAAGAGCGGCTGATGAATCGTAACAACACTGGCATTGTCCTCAATGATGTCAACAACAAGCCACTTTACAGTGTGGGGCGAGCCCAGCACCGCAATATGGTGAAGCTAGCTGATATCTCTGACAGTATGAAAAATGCACTCCTAGCTAGTGAGGACAAGGACTTCTATAAACACCCTGGGTTTAGTCTAATCGGTATCTTCCGGGCAGCCTTCCAGCGTCATGGTGGTGGCTCGACCATCACGCAGCAGCTCGCTAAGAACACTGTTCTCACAAGCGAGCAGACCTTTATGCGTAAGTATCAGGAGTTGTTTGTAGCACTAGCGATCGAGCAGAACTATACCAAGGACCAAATCCTTGAGATGTATCTCAACTCCGTGTATTATGGCGAAGACTCATTCGGCATCGAGGAGGCAGCCAAGATTTACTTTGGTAAAGCGCCGAAGGATCTCACGTTGGCTGAGAGCGCTATGCTTGTTGGTGTGCTGCCAGCCCCAACTGCTTACTCACCAATTAGCGGCAGCCCAGAAAAGGCCAAGCAGCGCCAAAAGACAGTGCTCGGCCGCATGGTTGATGTGGGTGCTATCACTAATGAGCAAAAAGACGCAGCATATGCGCAGCAGCTCTCGTATGCATCGACGGCAAATACCGTTAAGTCGATTGCACCACACTTTGCGCAGATGGTTATAAACCAACTCAAACAGAAACTATACAGTGCGGACGATAAAAATGCGTATGGTAAGTTAATGCGCTCAGGTTACCAGGTGAAGACAACGCTCAATATGGATACGCAGCAGATGCTGATCGATAACGTCTCCAAGCAGATTCCATACCTCAATAACCGTGGTGGGACGAATGCAAGTGGTGTTGTGATAGACGTTAAGACAGGCCGGGTGCGCGCACTAGTGGGCAGTGCCGACTACAACAACCCACAGTGGGGTAATGTCAATATGGCCACAACGCCACGCCAACCAGGTAGTAGCTTCAAGCCGATCTACTATGCAGGAGCACTAGCCGAGGGGGTTATTACACCAGCGACAATTTTCCAAGATAAGCCAACGGACTTTGGTGGTGGCTACCAGCCGCTCAACGCTGACAAACGTTGGCACGGAAGCGTGACGACGCGTCGAGCAATTAGTTGGTCGCTCAATATCCCGAGCGTGGAGATCATGAAGAAGTTTGGTATTAGTAAGTCGGTTCAAACGGCTAACAATCTTGGTATCTCGTCGATTACTCAAGCAACAGGTGAGAAGAATGGTTTGTCTCTCGCACTTGGCTCCGGTGAGGCGTCACTAACGCAAATGACTAATGCCTATGCAGCATTTGGCAACCAAGGGCAGCAATTTGAGCTGGGGCTCATCGAGCAAGTTAACGACAAATACAACAAGAAAGTTAGCTGGCCCAACGCAACAAGCAAGCGGGCAATTAGCGAAGGTGGGGCCTATTTGATCTCAAACATCCTATCGGACAACTCGGCACGAGCGAGCGTATTTGGTTCAACCCTCACAGTGCCTGGCCATACTGCGGCTGTCAAAACGGGGACGACGAATGATAACAAAGATGCGTGGACGATTGGCTATAACCCAGAGTATGCCGTTGGCGTTTGGGTTGGTAATAATGACAATACACCAATGAAAAATGGTGGCTCAGACATGGCAGGACCAATCTGGCGCAACACAATGACGAAACTCTTAGCAGGCCAGTCGAATACTCAATTCCCTGTGCCAAGTGGTGTTGTACAGCGCTCGGTCTGTACGAGCGACGGTGGCCTGGCTACTACTGAGAATGCCAAGGGGACATACAAAGAATACTTCCTAACTGGTGCATTGCCAACCAAGCAGTGTAATGTTGTGCGCACCAAGATCGAGGTCTGTAATCTCAGTGATAAAAAGATGGAGTCTATTTACGAAGATGACTTCGACAGCACGAAGTACTCAAAGAACAGTTCAGACTGCTCTACGACCAAGCAACAAATCCGTGTCTGTGACGTCGAGCAAAAGCGCATCATTACCATCGACGAAAAAGACTTTGATAGTAGCCGTTACTCAAAGAACATCGCAAGCTGCCGGTCGTCAAGTAGTAGGGGAAGCTCTGGCAGTACAAGCGACGACAGTGATAATAGCTCGACCATTAACGGTAATACTCGCCGCCGCAATAATACCGGCAACAGTGGCAATACTGGTGGTACGAGTGGTGATAGTTCTGGTACTGGTGGTACGGGCGACGACGACAGTTCTGGGCAGAATAGTCAGAACAATACTGGTGGCAATAATAACAACTTCTTCAGGACTAACTTTTAGTGCTTTGAGGAGACGTGGATGATTGCTCATATTGCTGGCCAAGTTGATGAGAAGTTTGCGGGTAGTGTCATCATTGATGTGCAGGGGGTTGGCTATGAGATAGCGGTCGCAGCGCATGATTATGATGCGATGCAGCTTGGTGAGGTAGTCAAGCTCTATACATACCACCATATCCGAGAGCAAGCGCAAGAGCTGTTTGGCTTTTCGTCGCGGGCAGCCAAGAAGCTGTTTGAGTTGCTCATCACTGTGCAGGGTGTGGGGCCCAAGGCAGCACTGGCCATTCTCAGCCTTGGTGAGGCTGAGCAGGTGCGCAATGCCTTAGCCAATGCCGATGCGGCCTTTATCCAAAAAGCCAGTGGGGTAGGCAAAAAGACTGCTGAGCGCGTGGTGGTAGACCTGCGAGATAAGGTGGGTGTACCGACGTACTATGCTGCTCACGACGCGCCTGTGCAGGCAGAGCTTGATACAAACGACGAAGCGCTCGAAGCGTTGGTCGCGCTAGGCTATACGTTGGCAGATGCCACTAAAGCACTTGCTCATGTCGATACGAGTTTACCCACAGCGCAGCGAGTAACAATGGCTTTGAAGCAATAACAATATAAAGAGAGGAGACGGGATGGCAAAAGTATTTGTGTCAGGACAGATTGGTGATATTTCTGTAGTACAGCGAGTGCAGGCAGCGCTGGTGGCGGCTGGGCATGAGATTACTCATGATTGGACGCGCAACGAAGGCGGCAGTAAGATGTTGGTTGGTCAGCAGACGAAGTTCGATCAAGCAGCAGAGTCAGCACGCCGTGCCACGAATGACATGAATGGTGTGACTGAGAGCGACGTCTACGTTATCTGCACCGATAATGAAAAAGCAGGCAAAGGTATGTATGTTGAGCTGGGTGGAGCGCTTGCACTCAATACCACCACTGGTTCACCACGAATTTATCTGTTGGGTCAACGCAAGCATGCAACAATCTTTTATTTCCATCCCTCGATTCGCTTGTGTGACTCGGTAGATGAAATTATTGCTGACCTTGATCATTGATTAGGAATAATGCAAAAAATATGAGATACGAGCACATAGTGTGAGAAATTCTGAGCCGAAAAAATCGGAGAAGCCTGATACGCATCATGTATCTCGTCTAAGAGAAGTGGCGAGTGTGGGGCTGACAGCCCTGCGCTATGGTGGCGTAGAATATATTGCCCGGCAGGCCCGTGATGGTAAGCCGATTGGCCTTGCGCTTGCAGCTTTTATGGCGGCTGATGTTGCTGATGGGCAAATTCTTGATGATACGCCACTGCGCCGTGTGACTGACGGCGTGGTAGATACAGCTGCTGTGGTGCGTGTGATGTATGAGCTAGGCAAGCGCTACCCTGAGGCGCGAGCGGGAATTGCTGCCGTTGCACTTGGGCAGGCAATAACCGGCGCAGCCAATGCCTACCACCTGGCAAAAACTGGTGAGGTGACCAAGGGTGGGCGCTACAAACGGGCCGCTAATATTACTACGGCGGCTTTTGCTATTATAACGGCACGTGGCAATCCAAGGCGGACGCGCTTCGCAGGCGGTATAGCGGCTGGCATTGTTGCAGCTACAACAGTACCGCATCTGCGTGGAGTTGGTAAGCCGACCGGCAAACAGGTTCGTCGGTTATAATACGCATAGCTGAGGCGTGTAGGCACCTCTGTTGACAACTGATAGATTTATCCATATAATAGGACATCTATGTTTGATAAATTTCCTCATTCCTCTAATTCTCAGGTTGATATTGCACCAGAATCAATTAGCCAGTCAAAGGAGCACTATACAAAAGCCTTTGAAGGGTCGGTAGATCGCGCTAGTGAGCGCTATCCTAAGCTGCCTTACCACCACCCTGGCCACATGAAAGATGTGATGCAAGCAGTTGGTGAGCTTGTAAAGCTCTTGCCCGGTGATGGCTATCCGCGTGTGATCACTCCATGGCAAAAAGACCTCCTTGCCTTAGCGGCGGCCTGGCATGATGCTGGTTTCGACGATAAGGCGGCTCGGGCATATCCGACGAAGGAAGAGTATGCAATAGCACTCATGAAGGAAGATATCAAAAGCAATAAGATTGATCTGACTAATCACGATATTGCTTTCCTCGATCGGGCTATTAGGGGTACAATTATGGTGCCTGCGCTCCAACAGCGTGATACACCCGAGGCGAAGTTGCTCCATCACGCTGATATGGCCTATATGACAGCTGATTGGGAGACATTCTGGCGCGGTGCTGAGGCATTTCACGATGAGGAGCACCCGGACATGTCGTGGGAGAACTTCCAGAAGTTTGAGGCAGATTTCTTGCCAAAATATAAGGAGTCATTGAGTAATGACTTTCAATCACTTGGTATTGCTGAGGACGAAATCCAAAAACGATTGGATACCCTTGAATCTCACCTTAAGCGCATTATGGAAATGAACAACCCGTGGCTTAAGCGACAGAATAATCAGTAATGACAAGCAGCATCTTCTCCTCTACAATAGAGCAAGAGAAGGAGGTGATAAAAGTGAAAAACTGTGACATCTGCCCATTTGTGGTAGAGCAAACAATTGATGACCCGGCGGTGGTCTTGCAAACTGATCGATGGAATGCAGTGCTCGATCGTAATAATCAGCTATATCTTGGCAAGGGGTTTGTGACGCTACGTGAGCACAAGTCATCGCTTGGCGAACTCGATGAGACCGACTGGCGCGAACTCCACGAGGTGATCCGCAGTATGGAGCACGCAATGACCCAGGCATTTGGTGCAGACGTGTGTAACTGGGAATGCTTGATGAACAACGCCGTTAAGGCTGGGCAGTCGACCCATGTGCACTGGCACCTCTACCCGCGCTATGCTAACGGTACACACTTTGCGGGGGAGGAATTCCCTGATCCAAAGTGGCCACGACATCTAGAGAGTGGTGAGCACCGCGTGAGTGAGGAGCTGTTTGGCAAGATTGTCCTTGCGGTGCAAGAGAACTTACCACAGTCTTAAGACAACCAGCGGAAGTAATACAAGATACTTTATCTATCTTCGTAAAAGAATTGCTTAGATAATTCATCATGCATCACCAATGCTATAATAAACCTATGGCGATAGAACGAATTGTTGATACCAGTAGCCACGCGGATGATAGCGAGGAGCAGCGCATTGAGGTGACGCTGCGGCCACAGCGCTTTGCGGAGTATGTGGGGCAGGAACGGCTGAAGAAGAATTTGCAATTGGCAATTGCGGCGGCCAAGAAGCGTGGTGAGCCGATCGATCATGTCTTGCTCTATGGCCCACCTGGCCTTGGCAAGACGACGATGGCGGCGGTGATTGCCAACGAGATGGGGGCTGGCTTGCGAGTCACCAGTGGCCCAGCGATCGAGAAAGCGGGTGATTTAGCATCGATCTTGACCAATCTTAACGATAGTGATGTGTTGTTTATCGACGAGATCCATCGCTTGGGGCGTGCTGTGGAAGAAATCTTATACTCGGCGATGGAGGATTTTAAGCTCGATATCGTCATTGGCAAAGGGCCAGCGGCCCGCAGTGTCCGGCTTGATCTACCACGCTTTACAGTGATTGGCGCGACGACACGGACGGGGAGCCTTGCAGCACCATTGCGCGACCGGTTTGGGCATATCTATCGTTTGGAGTTTTACACTCCAGAGGAGATTGCACAGATTATCACACGGGCAGCGACCATCCTCGAGACGCACATCAAGCCAGAGGCGTCGCGATTACTCTCCACGAGGGCGCGCCTCACACCACGGATTGCTAATCGTTTGCTTAAGCGAGTGCGTGACTATGCAGATGTAAACGGTGATGGCATTATTGATGTAGCAACGACAACACAAGCGCTAACCCTGCTGGAAGTTGACGAGCTTGGCCTCGACCCAGCCGACCGTAACCTGCTACTCTCGATGCTCGATACCTATGGCGATAGCCCGGTTGGTCTGACGACAATTGCTGCTCTGACGGGTGATGAGACAACGACGATCGAGGACTTCTATGAGCCATATCTCTTGCAAATTGGCTTTATTGAGCGGACGCCGCGAGGCCGACGGGTGACACCTCGAGCGCAGCAGCATCTTGGCCGTGCAATGGAGTAAGAGGCATGAGGTGATGAGCCCAAGATATGCTACAATATACCCATGAATTCACAACGATTGCAACGCAATGATCCACCACGGCCCGTCGCCTATGATGTCGATGGCAACCCACTCTACGCCGAGCCGCCCACAGCCCCACGGGCGAGCAGCACTCTCTACGATGTGAGTGGCAAAGAAGGTGCTCCTCACTACCATGCGCCGCGCCCAGAAGCAAGCGTATCGCGAGTGCCGTCAGAAGTACGCCGCCGCCATGATGAGTCAGTGATGGCCTTCCCGAATCTCAACCTGAGTGAGCAAGAATACATCATTAGCGTGGTGCGTCGCCACCCGATTGGCATGTTGCCGGCGATTGTTATGTCTACCTTGATGACGAGCATCGTCTTGGCACTAATGTTTAATTACGATTATATTTTTGACCTTCTCCATCTGCCAGCTTCTGCCTCTGGGTCATTTATGCTGCTGTGTATGGCGCTTATCTTGGCCTTTATCCTTGGTGGGTATGTGTCGGTCTGGGTCTATACGCGCAATATGTTTTATCTAACGAATGAGAGTGTTATCCAAGAGATCCAGACCAGTATTTTTTCACACACCGAGCAAACGGTCAGCCTGATGAATATCGAAGATGCCAGCTACAACCAACGCGGCGTGCTCCAGGCGATGTTTAATTATGGCTCTATTCGCCTCAGTACGGAGGGCGATGAGACGACCTATCGCTTCTCATTCGTAGCCAACCCCAAGCAAGAAATTGCGACGCTTAATAACGCAGTAGAGGACTTTAAGAACGGCCGGCCAGTGGCAAATGACTAATACTAGCAGACGTTGATGATAAAAACACCGAGCAGACAAAGCTCGGTGTTTTTTGCATATCTATATAATAGAGACTTAGGTATTATTGCGGTTGGTCTTGGTGTAGTCTGCCTCACGCTCTAAGTTGGCGGTGAGTTTGTAGCCTTTGCACTGGTTGTCGGTTGTGCAGTCGGTGCCACTGTAGTGGTAGCTAGACTGGGCGCTGCCAAGCTTGTGGCCATTTGGATCGGTAAAGAGCGATGGGTCAACCGAGCGCAGTGTCTTGCTATCGATCGTGTTGGGGTAGTGGTTATTCTTCTCAAAATATACTTCTTCTAGGCTGTAGTACATCGCGTTGATGGCGGTCTTGCGCTGGTTGTCGCGCTGCGTCGCTTCGGTCGCGATTTTCTCACTAAAAAAGAGCCAACTACCTGTTGCAAGCAGAGCGATCACAACGATGAGCTCGATGACGGTAAATCCTTTACGTGCCTTCATGGTGTTATTATAGCATGCTCATCATAAAACACCTCACCCCTTACACAAAACACCTATTACCATTCTGGGGTCAAACGAAATGGAGGAGTGAAACTCCGAGGCGTAGCACAAAAATGAATCGGTAACGCGTTTGAAGCTTCTTAACATAAATCAATCTCTACGCGGACAACGGCAAGAGATTCTGGTATAATAAATTCTTGAAGGAGAGGGGACGTATGACCAAACAATCGAATACGACACAAACCACAGACGACGGCAAGCTCAAAGCGCTTGGCCTCGCGATGGATCAGATTACAAAACAATTTGGCGATGGTGCCATTATGAAGCTTGGCGAATTCCATCAGGCAGATGTAGCAGTGATTCCGTCTGGCTCGCTGAGCCTTGATTTAGCCCTGGGCGGTGGCTACCCCAAGGGGCGCATTATTGAGATCTATGGGCCAGAGAGTAGTGGTAAGACGACGCTCACGTTGCATGCCATTGCCGAGATTCAGAAGCAGGGTGGCACGGCGGCCTTTGTTGATGCCGAGCATGCGCTCGATCCGAGCTATGCCAAGAAGCTTGGCGTCGATACAGACAACCTTTTAGTGTCGCAGCCAGATAACGGTGAGCAAGCATTGGAGATTACAGAGACGCTGGTGCGGTCGAATGCTGTTGACCTCATCGTGGTAGACTCGGTGGCGGCACTGACGCCCCAAGCTGAGATTGATGGCGATATGGGTGATTCGCATATGGGCCTCCAGGCTCGCTTGATGAGCCAAGCACTACGCAAGCTAACGGGGATTATCAACAAGAGTAAAGCAACTGTCATTTTCATCAACCAGATCCGCATGAAGATTGGCGTGATGTTTGGCAATCCTGAGACGACAACAGGTGGTAATGCGCTGAAGTTCTATGCCTCGCAGCGGGTGGATATCCGCCGGATTGGGCAGATCAAAGTGGGTGATGACATTCGTGGTAACCGCACAAAGGTAAAGGTGGTAAAGAACAAGATTGCGCCGCCCTTCCGCGTTGCCGAGTTCGACATCATGTACAACGAGGGGATCTCCAAAACAGGGGATATTCTCGACCTCGCAGTGCAGCATGGCATTGTTGATAAGTCTGGCGCTTTCTTCAAATACGGTGGCGAGACAATTGGTCAAGGCCGCGACAAAACTAAATTGTATCTGAAAGAAAACCCTGAAGTCCTGGCAGAAATTGACCAGAAGGTACGTGACAAAGTAAAAGAAGCAGAAAACTAATGCGCGCAGCAGATACTGCATATCCAGTCGAAAAACATGTGGCGTCAGTCAGTCTGGTCTTTGATGATGAGCAAAACGCGTATCTTCGCGAGTTGTCAGAAACAATGAACCTTGACTTTGGTGAGTTTATCCCACACGTGACATTGATTAACGTGACTGAGCGGGATATGCCACGTCTCAAAGCAGCCGCTGCGGCGCTACCCGTCCTCGATAAGTTGGTGCTTGATGGAGTTAATTTCCTGCCAGATAAAGCAGGCAACTGTGTTTGGGTGGAGCTGCGCACGCAGAAAACTGCCTGGATGGTTGAGGCGCGCCAGCAATTACTCGCGGCACTGGATGGTATTCATCCGGGGCTGGATGTCGATGGCTTCCGCCCGCACATCACGCTTGGTTGCGTCGAAGCTGGTACGCTGGACGACGTTAATACGAGCGCTATTCCAGGGCAACTACCGGTCATCACCGAGCCGCGTGCTGCTGCTTGCTACAACGGCGTGCATGGCAAGGTGGTCGAGGTAGTCGAGTAACCTCTGCCAGTAGCGAGCTCACCGTCTTCGCGTTATAATATTTTTATGAAAATCACTGATATCTCGCTTCAGGCTCGCGATAACAACCGTGTTAATGTGAGTGTTGATGGCGTATACAGCTTCAGTTTGGATATCGCTCAGGTGACTGACTTAAATCTTAAGGTCGGCCGTGAATTGAGTGATGGGGAGTTGGAAGAGCTGCAAGAAGAGAGCCAATTTGGCAAGCTGTATATGCGAGCACTTGCATATTGCTTGCGGCGACCACATTCAGTTAAGGAAGTCAGGGATTATCTATGGCGAAAAACCCAGCCAGCCTTCGTAAGAGGCAAACTGGTATGAATAATCCTGTGGTCTATTCAGAGCGGGTGGCGTCGCGAGTGCTGAGTAAGCTCCAGCAGAAAGCATATGTTAATGACGAAGCGTTTGCGCGGTGGTGGGTGGAAAATCGTCAGCTTAGTAAAGGCGTGAGTCGGCGTAAATTGACGGCTGAGCTGACTCGCCTAGCGCAGTACATGCGAAAAGTAGTAACTGATATAAAGAATAATACACAGGAGTAAGTGATGCATGATGATCTATGGCAGAGTTATTGCCCAAATGGAGCGCCAAAACAGGGTGAAGGCCTTGCCCGCAAGGACATAACCAAGGATACTATTGTCGCGGCAGCGCATGTTTGGTTGTGGCGGCGTAACAGTGATGGTGGGTGTGATGTGCTGCTCCAGCGCCGGTCTGACCAGGTCAAAAACTGGCCAGGCTATTGGGATATTTCGGCGGCAGGGCACGTGAGCCTTGGTGAGACACCACTCGATGTGGCGCTGCGTGAGACTCAAGAAGAGATTGGTATAGCGCTTGATACTTCTCGAGTGAAGTTCATTGGGAGTTTGCCAAAGCGCAAATCAGCATATAGCGAGTTTCACTTTGTTTATACTTATGAATATCACGATGAGCCGCTGGATATGGTTGATGGTGAAGCGGCGGCACTGCGCTGGGTGCCGTATGACACGTTCCGTCAGATGATCGAGCAGCCAGAAGATGTGATGCTTGTGCCGCATCGGCCACTCTATTTTGCACTGTTAATGGAAGAACTAGGACGAATATCGCGCGAGTCATAAAATAGGGGTAGAGACCAAAGACCAAGGCAACGAGTCTAGAGTCTACACCAGAGGAGCAAAAATAAAGCATGGATATCGAAAACCACTACAGAAACGACACTCCGTTTACCCGGGCAATCATCCTCCATGGGCGGCGAAGCTTTGACAAATATCATAACCCTACGGTTGATAGTACAAGCAACTCTCATTGGCTGCCTTGGCTTCAGCAACAACTCTTGATACGTGGGATACTAGCGCAAACACCCGAGATGCCTCGCTCATACGAACCACGTTACGAAGCGTGGCGTCAAGAGTTTGCCCATCTGCCGATGGATGAGCAAACGCTGCTAGTGGGCCATAGCTGTGGTGGTGGTTTTTTGCTTCGTTGGTTGAGTGAGGGAAATTGCCGTGTTGGCCGAGTTGTGCTGGTGGCGCCGTGGCTAGATGTTGAGGGAGAGGTAGGAGATTTCTTTCGCTTTGCGCTCGACCGCCAGATAGACCGCAAAGCAGTGCACGGCATTGATGTGCTCTACTCTACCAACGACTACCCACACCTGCAAAGCTCCACGACAAAACTCCGCCGTGAGCTACCCCAGCTGCGCTACCATCGATTTGTCGACTATGGCCACTTCACCTTCAGCGCGATGCAGACACGAGCGTTTCCAGAGCTGGTAGAGATTTGCTTAAGAGAGGAGAAGAAATGACTGAAAATGATGACTTGAAAGACGAAAGTAACGTGCTAGATGCGCTTCCGACTACGCAGATTGATATAACGCGTGTAGCGAATCTGCGTGAGATACTCAAAGAGTACGGACACAAGACGACAGAAATATGTAGCATACAGCTTGGTTATGATAATCATCTCTATGTTTTGCTCTCGAGTAATATTCCAATGAGAGATGGGTGGGCTTGTTTTACAGAAATCAAGGTAGATAGTGTCTTTTCGGTTCTTGAATTCGTCATTGATTGGGAGAAAGAGGCTGTTGAACAGGTAACATACCTTGACCTTGGCCGGCGTTTTATTAATTTTCGCTATGTTCAGCCGATTGGTGATAAGCTGCTGCTGGTCTGCCCACGGATGGACTATGAGGAGCCGTCTATGGGTAATAATGCAGAGATTGTTGATAGAACTGGCAAGGGAATTATGCTGGGGTGCTTGGGTGATGCGGTTGGCGGGGTGATTGTCACAGAGAATAGCGACATCATCACCAGCTATTTTGATGAAGGCGTATATGCGTGGGATGATCCAATCAGTGGCCTTGGAGTGAGAGCGTGGGATGATAAACTACGAAAGAACTCTGATAAGATCCCGGCGTTCACGCGAGATGAAGTCATCTATATGTTCTTTGATGAGTGCAAGAATTTTTGGTACAAAGATATATCTGATTTTAAACTAAGAAAGGTTAGTCCAGCAGACGTAGGCACAATATATGAACCATGTATTAATGGTATGAGAGCTTTTCTTGCCTATGATAATGCTAATAAATTGCTTGCTTATGAAGGGTATACTCAACGCAGTACGTTCTATGTTGTTGACGTATCTCCCGCTCGAGATGAGCAGACACGCCGGCCAACTGTTATGATTGGGGATATGGTACCAGTAGAGAAAATAGAGTTTGTTTCTGATGGCGAGAGAGTTGAAGAAATAAATAGCGATCAATCAACTTTTCGTACCAATAAAGCTGTCTTCATTGATGAAGCATATAATATCTATCTCAAAGCATTTCAGTAGTGGGGGTGGCACAGCTCATTTCTAGAGAGAAAGCTGGGTGGCATGACTAAATAAATTTGCATATAATACATACATGCCGACAGAAAAAACCTACACCATCACTGCGCTCACAGCGCAGGTGCGGAATGCTGATCGGGTGAATGTATTCATCGATGGTAAGTACGATTTTAGCCTTGATGTGGCGCAGGTAGTGGATTGTGGTGTGAAGGTGGGGCGGGTACTGACTGAAGCCGAGCTGGCTGAACTGCACCGCGAGGGGGAGTTTGGTAAGCTCTACGCGCGGGCGCTCGAATACACCCTGATGCGGCCGCACAGTGCCCGCGAAATCCGCGACTATTTCCAGCGCAAAACACTGCCACGCAAATATAAACAACGCAAAACTGGCACGCTGGTTGAGAAGCCTGGTGCTTCCCTAGCGGTTGTGCAACGGGTGTTTGCGCGCCTTGAGCAGCGTGGTCATATCGATGATGAGGCATTTGCCCAGTGGTGGGTGGAGAATCGCCACCAGAGTAAGGGTGTGTCGCGCCGCAAGCTGGAGGCAGAGCTACGTGCTAAGGGCGTTGCACCGGAGGTGATACACCAAGCATTAGCGCAGTCGAGGCGGACTGATGAAGACGAGCTAGCTAAGGTGATTGCCAAAAAACGCCCCCGCTACCCAGACGAGCAAAAGCTTATCGCGTATCTCTTGCGCCAGGGTTTTGCCTATGATGACATCCGAGCCGCGTTGGCGGGTGATGAATACTGATATGTTAGCGACGCTCGTCGCTCTTGATTGACTCTCGGGCTTGCGATGGCTTACGGAAGGGGTTGACGTATTCGCCACTACTCATAGCTGGTTGGGTGGCCTTTTGCTCGGGTTTTTTGGTCTCAGCCTGCGATTGGACGATGATAGCGTCGTTATTGATCTCGATAATTTGTGACCGATGGATAACTAGCTCAGCATCATTGAGGCGGTGGAGCCACGAGCGCCGGACGATGAGCTGCTGGATGACAAAATTACCCGTCTCGATCGTATAGTCGCTAATCTTGCCCAGGCGCCGCCCGCGCTTGTCTTGGACAGGCATGCCCAAAAGGTGAAACTTGAGCTCGTAGAGGCGCTGGATCTTGATGACGTCGGTGGGGGTGATGAGTTCGTCGACAGAGTCGATGATCATGCCGAGTTCACTCATCTCACGCACATCAGCGAGGCGGAGCAGCATGGTTGTGTCGTTAGCGAATGAGCCATCCACAGTGTAGGCAACGATGGCTAGAGTGGCTGGATCGACAAGCGGCTGCGCGAGGCTGCCAACTTTACCGCCCATTTGTAAGCTCATGACAGGATAGTTGGCGAGTGCAGATCCAAGCAGTATCATATGTGTAGTATATCATTGCGCCGCAAAAAGCTCCACTAGCGGCTGCGCAAAATGTTACTCAACAAATGGGTTACGCGAGCTAATCGGTAGTTGGCTGGCGCTTTGGTCGGACTCGCTGGCGGTTTTGAGTTGCTCGATTTTTTTGATGGTGGTTTGGTCGATGCCATTGGCAGGCTGGGGTGGTGCAGCCTCCGACGCTTTGGAGATGGTGGTATTGAGCAAGAAGGTAGTAACCGCTAGGCCGCCAAAGGCGATAATGACGAAGAGAATAATGTGGTAGCGGTGGAGAAATTTGCTACTGGCGCGCCCAAGCGCGGCGAGTGAGAGATCGCTGTTCATGATCGGAGATATACCTCGATGGTTAATGTGTTGCTAGTGATACTATCGGGTGCCTGACCCTGGGCGGTACTGCGTGAGAGGTCGACATTGGCGATGCGCATCTTCGTCAGGCTTTGCTCCACCAAGTACATGAAGGTAAGGAGCTTGCGATACTCGACGGGGTTCTTGACGGTGACAGAGGCGGTGGTGGCTTTGAGCCCGGCAATGGCAGGGAGGGATGTGCCAGTTTTGCCACTACTCGATGCGCTGCTTGACGAACTGCTCGATGAGCCGCCCTTGGCGTTGTCATCGGCAAAGGTGATATCTGAGATAGTAATGCCAGCCTTGCGGGCAAAGTCATTGAGGTCGTTGATAATCTGATCTTGATATTGGTAGCTTTTGCTCTCGGCGGCGATCTTGGAGGCGCGCTCGACGGCATGATGCTGCGTTTTGAGCATTTTCTCGGTCTGGGAGAGCTCTTGCAGCTCCGACTCACTAGCGGCAGCTTGCGAGGCAACGGTGCTGGCATCGGCCGCAAAGCCATCAAGCCAGTTGTAGGCAAGGGCAAAGCCACCAGCCCCAATTGCAGTAATGGCTACCAGCGATACAGCGAGGATAATCCGGAGGTTTGTCGCCGTTAGGGTAAATTTTTTACTCATTATTGGCCGATTCCTTTCTTGAATGTGACACTGTAGGTTGAGGTGTAGGGGTAGCTACCGGCGTCTTTTTCCTGCAGAGTGATGGATTGGAAGCTGACACTAGAGAAGATAGCGGAGTCGTTGAGGCGGTTGCGCAGAGCAATGGCATCGTTGTAGCCTTTGGCGCGGATGCTTAGTGTGGTGGGGGTGCCAAAGGTGGTTGGGTCAATATTAAGCTGCTCGATGATAACGTTGGGTGGAAGGCGATCGGCAATAAGCTTGATGAGACGGGTGTACGAGACCTGTTGGTCGAGGATGGCTTTGGCAGTAGTGAGGTTGGCTTTGAACTCGGTGGCTTCGCGCTTGACGGTGGCGTATTCGGAAGTTTTGTTGTGGTTGCGCTCTACGGCGGCTTCGTTGCGGCCACGCTCGGTTGCGATGAAAAAGTACACACCGCCGATTTCGGCCAAAACGACAAAGACCAAGACAAAGAGTAGCACAACATAGCGGCGCAGCAAGGTGTTGGTACGGCTCGCAGCGAGTTGCTTTTTATACGCTGGTGGCAATAGATTAATCATTTCCAAATCTCCCCACTACTAAGGCTGGCCAGGCCTGCAACACTGATATACCGCGGCCGAAACTGCTTTTGGGGCTGCTGGAGTTTGCCAAAGTCGAGCTTTTGCCATGGATTGACGACGCGCACTGGCATGACGAGGTCGTTGGTGAAGAAGTCGCCCATGCCTGGCACATTGCTACCACCACCGACGATGACGATTTGCTCGATCTTGCGTTCATCGCCAATCCGGTCGTTGTAGTAGCGGATCACTTTGCGAATTTCGGTGCTAATGCGCTTGAGGCTTGGTTTGAGTGCCTCGGTGATGCCGGCTTGGCGTGGCCCAGGCGAGAGGCCATTGAGTACCTTGAGCTGGTGGGCATTCTCGAGTGTGATGTTGAGATGCTTCGAGATGTCGATGGTGAAAGTATTGCCGCCAATTGCCACCCCACCAGTAAGGCGGACGGCACTTTTATCTAGCACAGCGATATCGGTGCTCGCTGGGCCAATATCGACGACGAGCGTGAGGAGGTTGCCAGCATCAGCGCTGTCGAGCACGCGCGCAATAGCGTTGATATTGGGCTCGACGACCACCGGCACGAGACCCACCGCCTCGGCTGCTTGCAAACAGGCGTCGACCAGTTGCTTGGGCACGGCTGACATCACGACGTTGAGCTGCTCTTTGGTGTGCTCGATTACTTCATAGTCAACATAGAGCGAATCGAGTGGCAGCGGGATATACTGGTCGACCTCTACCTGGATAGCGCCATCGAGGTGTGCTGCTTCTTTGGCTGGGATCATGAAAGTGCGCGAGTAGGTGCGGCTAGTTGGCACACCAATCACCACGTGATCGCTACCAAGGTTGCCAATGAGATGTTCGTTGATGAGTGAGCTGAGGCGCTCAGCCAGGTAAGAGTCATCAGGGTTGTCGAGGGATGTCTGAACTTCCTTAGGGTCGAGGTCGAGCGAACCATAGCCCAGTACGAGCCAGCGCTTGGAGTCGATCGACATGATTTTGATGCCTGTCTGACTAATGTCGAGACCGATGATTGGTTTGTCGCGATAAAATAACTTTGCCATGATACGTTCGTTTCCGTCATTATAGCATAAGCGATATGATAAACGCTAGCGTTTTGAAGAAGATTGTTATGGATTGGTAGACTGCTGTTTGTGGTGTGATAATGGTAGGAATGACAGGCTGATACGAAGCTGGTGTGGCTGTAATCTACCAGGGAATTGCTTCCGTATGGTTATGCGATTATGGTGCAAAGATTGGTTCACTGACTAATGGCGGATCGGCCATCAGATAAAGAGCCGATGCATGGCATGAAACACTGATGGAGAATAGGGAATTCAACACTACTTAATCTGATTTGCCATATTCGAGATTGGCAACATCACCGAGGCAGCAATGAGCCCGACCATGCCGCCCATGATGACGATCATGACGGGCTCGATGATGGAGCTGATGCCATCGATCGCGACGTCTACTTCCTCCTCATAATAATCTGCCACCTTTACCAGTACGGTGTCGGTCTGGCCAGTCTCTTCGCCAACGGAAAGCATTTGTGCCACGATGGGTGGGAAGAGTGGATTTTTTTCGATGATACTCGAGAGGTTGCGCCCATTTTTGACTTGCTCGGCAGCATCATTGAGGGCATTTTCGTAGACTTTGTTGCCCACTGCTCGGGCAGTCACGCGGAGGGATTCGAGCACTGCTACCCCCGACCCCATCAACGCCGAGAACGTGCGAGCAAAGCGAGCAACGGCGATCTTGGTAATGATATCGTTGATTTTTGGTATCTTGAGAATGATGGTGTGGAGCCAGAGTTTGCCTGCTGGTGTCTTGATATAGCGACGGAAGAAGTATATTCCCGCACCGAGCGCAGCAATGATAAAGATCCCATACTGGATGATAAACGCGCTCAGCCCGAGCATAAACTCGGTAATGGCGGGCAGCTTGGCGTCCGGCCCGCCGAGGCCGCGCACAATGCTGCCGATTTGTGGAATAACAAAGACCATCAAGCCAAAAAAGGCGGCAATAGTGATAACAATGAGCACGGTGGGGTATGTCATGGCGCTTTTGATCTTCTTGCGCATACTGGCGTTTTTTTCTTGTTGCATGGCGAGGCGCTTGAGGATATCATCGAGAATACCAGCTGCCTCGCCCGCGCGCACCATGTTAATAAAAACGGTATTAAAGGTCTCTGGGTGCTTTTCGAGTGCGTCGGCGAGTGCCATACCGCCCTCAACATCGCGTAGCAGGTCGCCTGTCACTATTTGGAGGGCTTTGCTACTGGTGTGGTCGTGCAGCGAACCCATGGCGCGCAGCAACGGCACACCAGCCGACACCATGGCACTGAGCTGGCGGGTAAACATCACCAAGTCTTCACTCTTGACTTTGTTGCCACCAAAGAGAGCAAAGCTGGCGCGCTTTGGCTTGACCTCTTCAGCACTAATTGGTCGCAGGCCTTGACGGCTCAAGCTGGCCAGGGCACTAGCACGATCGGGAGCGTCGATCGTTCCATTGATGGAGTCGTTTTTGTTTGTGATGGCGATGTAGCGAAATTGTGGCATGTTATTCCTTTGTGACGCGGAGCACTTCTTCTACAGTGGTGTTGCCGCGGATTGCTTTTATTAATCCATCGGTGAGCATGGTGGTCATCCCTTCGGCGACGGCTTGGTCTTGGATTTCGTTGCTGGTGTTGCCGCCGATAATCATCTTTTGGATTTCGCGCGAAGTGCCGAGGACTTCGTAGATACCTACCCGACCCTTGAAGCCGGTGTGATTACACTCATCGCAGCCATTTGGGTTGGGCTGCCAGAGGGCGGCGATGGTGGTGTCCGTCGTACCCCAGGGTGTCTCACCACCGACCTTTTGGACGATAGCCTGGGCCTCGAGCTGATGGATGTAATAAAAATTTTGGCCCGGTGCAAGGTGAAAGAGGCGGACGATTTCTGCGACTTCTGTTTGGTCGGGTACGTAACTCTGGCGGCAATTCATGCAGAGGCGGCGCACCAGGCGCTGGCCCACCACGGCCTTAACGGTACTGGCGATCAGGAAGGGCTCGATCCCCATATCGAGTAGGCGTGGCAAACAAGTAGCGGCGTTATTGGTGTGGAGTGTACTAAATACCAAGTGGCCGGTGAGGGCAGCTTGCACACCAAGGTTGGCTGTCTCGCCGTCGCGGATCTCACCCACCATAATGATATTCGGGTCTTGACGCAGCAGGGCGCGCAGGCCACTGGCGAAAGTCATGCCAGCTTTGCTATTGGTTTGGGTTTGGTTGACGCCAGGGATCTTATACTCCACCGGATCTTCAATGGTTGAGATGTTGACCTCGGGCGTGTTAAGCATCGACAGGACGGAGAAGAGTGAGGTAGACTTGCCGCTCCCGGTTGGGCCTGTCACGAGGATCATCCCGTTTGGTTCGGTCAGTGCTTGATTAATAACAGCCAGCGAATGGCCCCAGTAGCCGAGCTGCTCGAGTGTTACTGCTTGGTTCGATTCGTCGAGGATACGCATCACTACCTTCTCGCCATCAGCGATGGGCAGTGTGCTAACGCGCAGGGCATATTGCTTGCCTGCGACTTTGATCTTAAAGCGACCGTCTTGTGGTACGCGGCGTTCATCTATCTTGAGGTTGGAGAGGATTTTAATGCGGCTTATGAGTGCGCCGAGCACATTCTTGGGTAGGCGGTTTACTTCTTTAAGGACGCCATCAATCCGGTAACGTACTTGCACGAATTGCTCGCGGGGCTCGATGTGGATATCGCTGGCATTGCTGCGGATGGCATACTCTAGTAACAGATTAACCGTCTGGGCGATTGGTGAGTCTTCCGCTACTTCTGCTTCGGTCACTTTTTGGTTGGAGCCATCATCCTCGCGCTGGATGTCGATCACTTCCTTGAGCTCCTGCGTCACATCGCCGCGATATCCCTCAAGACACTCCAAGATGTTACTGCGCGGCGCAATGTAGACACGGGTGTTGGTGCCAATTTCCTTCTCGATAAAGTTGACGGCTTGCACATCGTCTGGGTCGTCCATCGCAAGGTGGATGAGCCCATTAGGGTCGATCTTGAAGATGACAGCGTTATACTGGCGCGCGATTCGCTCAGGGATGCGCATGAGGATGTCGGAGGGGATATCGCGGGGGTCGAGCTCAATGTAGGGAATGTCGGCATAGGTGGCATAGAGCTTAGTGAGGGCACGCTCGTCGATGAGGTTGTTTTGCAGGACAATATCTTGCAGCCGCAAATTAGACGACGCAGCCTCACTCACCAATGGTTGGAGCTGCTGGCTGGTCGCAGCGCCACTGCGCTCGAGGAGTTTGACGATAGTAGAATCAGATATATGCATAGTACTTACGCTTAATTGTAGCTCATTATGCTTATGCTGGCTAGAGGATAGCGCAATATTCGTGTTAGCAGAGGTGAGGCTGTGCTATACTAGAGCCAGTATGCGTGTTATCTGTCAATCACTTGCTGATACGTTGCAGCTTGGCCAGCGCCTCGGCCAGGCGTTGCGTGGTGGCGAGGTGATTGTGCTGGTGGGGGATATTGGCGCGGGCAAGACGACGCTCGTCAAAGGAATCGCGCGCGGCCTCGCCATTACCGATGATATTCAGAGTCCAACCTTTACGATTAGCCGGCTCTACCACGGGCGCGATGATATCCAGCTTGCACATTATGATTTCTATCGTTTGGGCGATGCAGGGGTGATGCAGCTTGAGCTGGCAGAGGCGATTGCTGAGCCCCGCACAGTGACCATCATCGAGTGGGCTCAGGCTGTAGCGGATGTCGTCCCACCCGATCACCTAACGATCACCATTACTGCACAGGGTGAAACCGCTCGCCAGCTCGATATTGAGGCGGGTGGTGTAGTGTCTGCGCAGCTTCTCCAGGAGGTATCGACATGATTATTTTGTGGAATAGTGCAGGGATGGTGGTGGAGCTAACATTGGTAGATGACGCTGGCGCTCAAGCGAGCTACGAGTGGCCAGCTGGCCGCACACTGGCACGTGATATGCTAGCTTATCTGCGTGATCGCTTGGCCGAGCATGGCAAGACACTAGCGGATGTCACTGGCATTGGGGTGTTGCCCGGGCCGGGGAGCTTTACGGGGCTGCGGATTGGCCTAACGGTGCTCAATACACTCGCGCACGAGCAGCACATCCCGATCGTTGGTGCAACGGGTGATGATTGGCGCGCTGCCTGCCTTAGGCGGCTGGCACATGGCGAGGATGATGATGATAGCATTGTCTTGCCTCAGTATGGTGCAGCTGCACATATCACCCAGCCAAAGAAGTAGCTAGTATGAAGCATAAGGGTAATAAATCGTTACCTCTGTAAATAGATAGACCTTTATATTGCCAGTTGCGCAAATTGGCCAAAACGCGATACAATATACTAGTCTGTAGATAGTTTTAATGTTTGATAACACCGGTGTGGGCTGACGTAAGTCTGATGTAATAAGAACAACACATATCCGGAGAAAGGAATACCATGATAGAAGTACTCTTCGCGGCGATTGGCGTGGCGCTTGGTTTTGGTGGCAAGTATGTCTACGATCGCCAGCAAACCACCAATGGCCAGCGGACAATCGACAAGGAATTGGCTCAGGCCAAACAGCAGGCGGGCGATATCGTCCTCAAGGCCAAGGACGAGGCACTGCGGATCGAGAATGAGCGCCGCCGCGCGATGCAAAAGACGGAGAATCGCTTGCTCGAGCGCGAGGCAAGCCTCGATCGCAAGCTCGACGAGCTCGATCGCCGCAGTGAGAAGCTCCGCAAGAGCGAGACAGAGGTCGACGAGCTCAAGAATGAGATCCGTGAAATTCGGGGCCGGCAGCAGGCTAAGCTCGAGAAAATCGCTGGCCTCACCAAGCAAGACGCCGCCAGCAAACTGATGCATATGACCGAGCGTGATATCCGCCAGGACTTGACTGGCTTGGTTGATAAATTACAGCGTGAAGCGATGGACGATGCCGAGGAGAAGGCCCAGATGATCCTCGTGACGGCAATGGAGCGCATGAGTAGCGAAGTGACGGCCGAGCGCACGGTGACGGCCATCAAGCTGCCCGACGACGATATGAAGGGTCGCATCATTGGTAAAGAAGGGCGCAATATCCAGGCTCTGCAGCGAGCCACCGGTGTTGACATCTTGGTGGACGACACGCCAGGGATGATTGTCCTTAGTAGCTTTGATCCAGTGCGGCGCCAAGTGGCACGCCTGAGTCTCGAGATGCTCATGAAGGATGGGCGGATCCACCCTGGTCGCATCGAAGAGGTTGTGGCCAAGGCAAATAAGCAGATTGACAAAGAAGTCGTGCGGGCTGGTGAAGATGCGGCGCGTGAGATTGGCGTAGCTGGTATTCCAAAGGAGCTGCTCCACCTTGTGGGTGAGCTGAAGTTCCGGACGAGCTATGGTCAAAACGTCTTGAAGCACAGCACTGAGATGGCCCAGATTGCCGGGCTAATCGCGGCAGAGATTGGGGCAGATGTGCGTACCGTGAAGATCGCCACGCTACTCCACGACATGGGCAAGGCGGTGACGCACAAGATGGAAGGCAAGCACCACCACATTGGGGCGGAGCTGGCCCGCAAGGCAGGTTTGAGTGAGGCAATTTGCCACGCCATTGAGGCTCATCACGACGATATCGAGGCCACGACCCCCGAGGCAATCGTTGTGCGGGTGTGCGATGCAGCCAGTGCTGCTCGGCCTGGCGCGCGCAACATGAGCGCCGAGAACTTCGTTGAGCGCATGCGCGACCTCGAGAATGTTGCCACTAGCTTCCGCGGTATCGACAAAGCCTACGCAATTAGTGCTGGCCGCGAAGTACGCGTCATTGTTCGGCCAGAAGTAGTGGATGACCTGAGTGCCATCAAGCTCGCGCGTGATATTGCTACCAAGATCGAGAGTACCATGCAGTATCCTGGTACAATCAAGGTCAACGTAATCCGCGAGACACGAGCGATCGAATTTGCCAAATAGAGTCTAATGACTCAACTCATTACAGACAAAACCCGGTCAAGTAAATTGGCCGGTTTTTTGTTTTGTAGGTGTATCGTATGGGATAAGAATGCCCAGATGCCCGAGCGAGTCATAAACCCTTGTTTGCAGTATTGCATGCTTGATGAGCCTTTCTCATCTAAAGAGACAATGTATTCCAGTACCCCAAGCTCCGCTATCAACGTAGCAGATGCTTTTATGTGTTCCTTGAGGCAAATGGCAGGAGTATGAGTAATTGCTAAAGTGAGAGTTTTATGTAATCCCAATACCACACAAAAGGATTGATATGAACAAAACTGCGTTTTACAGTGGAGATGAAGCGAGTAGGAGGTAATGCCAATCGGTTACGATAGAGAAGTGGAGAATGCACTTTTTGAAACAAGAATAATTTCGTCACGCGCAAAACACAAAGTTAGCTTACGATGCAGACTCACCCTGCTTCTCGGCAACGATGACGACTCGGCCAGTCTTGGCACCGCCTAAGTCGCAGCTGTAGAGCGTCAGGCGGGCGTCCTCTGTTGGGGCTTCGATCTCAACACTAGTTGGTTTGACGTCAAATTTCTTGGTGATTTTGTAGTTGTAGCGTTTGCCTTGGTAATCGGCGAGGATCTGGTCACCTAGGGCGAGCTTGTCGATATGAAAGAATGGTGATTTTTCCACTGTGCCGCCAGGCGTTGGCTGGATACTAAAGCGGTGGGCTGCCACGACGAAGTTACCACCCTTCTCAGGGTTGCCGTGGTCTGGGTAGCGCCACCACGCACCACGGTCGAGTGCGAGTTTGCCATTGGTGCCGTACGGGATATTAACGCCGATCTTGGGGATAATAATACGATTGTCTTTGGCTTCAGGCTTGGCGAGTGTCGCCACAGTGATTGGCTTCGTGAAGTGCGGTGCAATGATCGGTGAAGTAGTGAGCAGGAGTAGATACCCTCCCACTAACAAAAAGAGGACTGCGATAGTACCGAATATCCAGTTTGGTATCGAAATGCGTGGCATGCGCATACGCGAACGACGCGGCGCAGATGGCTGCCGCTTTGCTTTATTCATTGCTAGCATAATAACTCCTCATCTCTGTCTATTATACGGCACGAGCAGCAGCACGCCAATAGCATGACCGTCATAGTATTGATAGACGAGCTCTATTAGGTAACTTTGCTCTAGAGTAGAGTCGATAGAAAACTCTTGCATTTCATCTACAGTTTCATTCGATAGAGTATGTAGATCAATCGCTAATCTAACTCTGGTGTTTATAGTTAAATAATGGTATCGCTTATAGCGATATCAAAAAATAACTTGCAAGCAGAGAAGTCAACATTGAAAAGGTTAGTGTGGAGGCGTGCTCTAAAAAAGCCACCCACTCAAAGTAAGAGTGGGTGGCATAGTAGTGCCGTGTGGCGAGGTAGGCTACTACTGCTTGAATGGCTGCGCGAGAGCGAGGCTCTCGTCTGCTTCGGCAATGCGGAGCAGCTCGTTGTACTTCGCTACGCGGTCGGTGCGCGAGAGCGAGCCGGTCTTGATCTGCCCACAGCCCAGGCCAACGGCTAAGTGGCTGATCGTGGTGTCCTCAGTCTCGCCAGAGCGGTGGCTCATCACGGTGCGCCAGCCAGCGTTTTGGGCAAGTTGCACGGCTTGGATTGTCTCGCTGAGAGAGCCGATTTGGTTGGGCTTGACGAGGAGTGCATTCGCTGCGCCTTGGTCAATCGCTTGTTGGATCAGGCTTGTATTAGTGACGAGTAGGTCATCGCCCACTAGCTGGACGCGGTCGCCGAGGCGCTGGCGGAGCTGCTGCCAACCTGCCCAGTCGCCCTCGGCCAGGCCATCTTCGATACTGACAATTGGGAATTCGTCGACAAGGGCAGCCAGCCAGTCGATCATCTCGCTACTGGTCAGGCTCTTGCCTTCACACTTCAACTCATAACGGCCGTCATGGTAGAACTCACTCGAGGCAGCATCCATTGCAAAGACGACGTCTGTGCCAACGGTATAGCCAGCATTGGTAATCGCTTCGCTCAGCAAGGCGAGTGGCTCGCGGTTACCCTGGCGGACGCGTGGTGCATAGCCACCTTCGTCACCAACAGTAGTGGGGTAGTCGTGTGCTTTGAGGACTTTGGCAAGAGCGTGGAAGATTTCGGTGCCCATGCGGAGCGTATCTGCAAAGGTTGTCGCACCCTTGCAGATGATCATAAACTCTTGGATATCAGTCGCAAAGGCGGCGTGCGCACCACCGTTGAGAACATTCATCATTGGTAGGGGAAGGCTTGGTGTGCTGTCAGTTTGCTCGGCAATGTAGCGCCAGAGTGGTTGCTGCTTGGCATTGGCGACGGCCTTGGCGGTGGCAAGACTAACGCTGAGAACAGCATTAGCGCCGAGCTTAGACTTATTATCCGTCCCGTCAAGAGCAAGCATTGCATTATCAATCGCCTGCTGGTCGCTCGCATCGTGGGCCACCAATGCTGGGGCAATAATATCGTTGACGTGGGCAACTGCTTGGCTCACCCCTTTGCCAGTCCACTGGTTGCCACCATCGCGTAGCTCCAGTGCTTCGCCCGCACCGGTACTTGCTCCGCTCGGGACAGCCGCTCGGCCCAGCGTGCCATCAGCAAGGATGACGTCCGCTTCGACAGTGGGGTTGCCGCGGCTGTCTAAGATTTGTCGTGCTTTTATGGTTTGGATAGAGTAGTTGTTCATGTCTTCTAGTATACCATCGAATGAAAATTAGTCGCTATTACCGTTAAAATAGCATGAACCAACTGCGAAAATTTTCATGCCAGACAAGGATATTGACAAAAGGTCATTTTGTAGATTCAAGCATTGTATTTGCTAGCACACATGGTACAATATAATTACGGCAACGGTTAATGAAGCGGAGGGTTGCAGCAACCCTGTGTTCTTCGTTTCGCACCTACACAGTAAGGAGGGCTATTCCCATGACATTCAAAAAGGTAGGTATCCTTAGCGTATTGGCAGTTGGCTCAATGGCGGCGGGATCTTTGCTGTTTAATACAGCACCAGCGTCGGCAGAGAGTTTCGGGCCGACAGCCAATGACAACGGTACATCCGTTGTCCAATACTACGATGGGACGAAACTGTTTTGCGTTTCTGATGCAAACTACCCCGATGGTACACCTGGCACGACAGCCTTTACAGTGGCGCCAACCCAAGGCAACGGCCCAAGCTATGGCCAAATCCTTGGCGCAGGCGAGACCGGCTGTGTCAGCCTTGAGGCAGCACCAGAGGGAGCAGCATATCGCTACTGGCTGTTGTCTCGTACCGACGGATCAGTATATCAAGGCGATTTCGTTCGCTAAATAACTACTCACTGTAAGCACCCGATATACCCAAAAAACGAAAATGAAAACCCCGTTGTCGCAGCCCCCTTCCGGGGGCTTTTTGAATCTTGAGCGATTACACAGTTCTTGTGTTACTACTCTTAGTAGGTAAGTGTATGGCACTCACGCCAATAGTGCCGTATAATGGAGACATGACAGGAACACTTATCATCAGCCGGCACGGCGAAAGCGAATGGAATCTACAAGGCAAATGGACAGGCTGGACAGACGTGAGCCTCACCGAGAAGGGCAAGAGTGACACACGTCAGCTTGGTGAGTTCTTGCGTGGCCGCACCATTGATGCAGTGTATACCTCGGCGCTCAAACGGACACACGAGACGCTAGATGCACTAATGGAAGGTGCAGACAACCCAATCCGCTCGAGTGATGCCATGGTGGTGCACGCGTCTGAGCTGAACGAGCGTGACTATGGTGACCTAACTGGCAAGAACAAGTGGGAAGTCAAGGAAGAGATTGGCGAGAAGGCCTTTAATGGTATTCGGCGCGGTTGGGATTATCCCGTACCCAGTGGTGAGACACTGAAGGATGTGTATGAGCGCACGATTCCGTACTTTGAGTCAGAGATCTTGCCACGGCTCCAGGCGGGTGAGACGGTATTGATTGTGGCGCATGGCAACACGATTCGCGCGCTTATGAAGTATCTTGACCGAATCCCCGAGGAAGATATGGGTACAGTAGAGATGCCCTTTGGTCAATTGCTTGTCTACACGTTTGAGTCCGATACAGTATATCCTACTGCGTGTGATGTGCTTAAAGCAGATATTGTACCGCCCAAAGCGTAATAGTATCAGCAGTCTACGTTTCCGTGGTGCGCCAGCTATATGCTGGTTGGCGATTGTTTACTATAGTTATCTTAGATAAATATCGCAGGGCGACCTTGTGCTTGTGGGGTGAGTATATTGGTCTTGATAGCAAGAACAGTAGACAAGTTGCTATATTGTGTGGTATGATGGCAAAGTCTTGTATCGCGGGGTGTGGCGCAGCTTGGTAGCGCGCACCGTTCGGGACGGTGAGGTCGCTGGTTCAAATCCAGTCACCCCGACCATACTTTGCTCCGGCAAAGAGTGGTCGCCCGTGTGATATAAAGCGTATCGGGGTGTGGCGCAGTTGATAGCGCGCGCGGTTTGGGTCCGCGAGGTCGCTGGTTTGAGTCCAGTCACCCCGACCATATTTTTGTAAGTAATTTTGATCTGGCTTGTGTAGTCAGGTTATTTTTTGATAGGTACACAATACTTAGTGTGAACAAGAGCACCGTGAAGAGAAGACTGAGATGAACTTTGCAGCTAGAATCCTTAAATATGGTTACCCTGCCACAGAATACAGAACGCGGCACCCCGATACAGTTACCCCAGCTGAGATAGCAGCAATGGATCTGTATGAATTTTCAGATTTTGCAACTGCACAAAGTGTGATTGATGATTTTCGCGCTATTCCTCCCGCTCATCGAAGGACCGATTGATCTAAGTCGCTTTTTCACCTGCTTTACTAAGGATGAATTTTATAACTATAGTAACAAATGGGTTGCCAGCAACCATTGCCGGTTAATTAAAAAACAGTGGTAAAACCACACACCATAGCATCAGTTTGTGCTGTCGTGTATAATGACTAGTAATTATGGTAGCGCAGTCTTCTCAGCCAGCAAAGTCGAAGGAGCAGCCCAAGCAGCCACAGCCGCGGCGGTTTGCGCTTTTGGTGACGCACTTCTGTGCGTCGATGGGGTATCTCTTTTGCTTGCTGCTATGGGTGTGGTGTGCAATGCAGCTGCTCTACCCATACATCACGCGAGATAAGGCGCTTTGGGTTATACCAGAGCCGCATGATCAGCCAGAGATCACACTTCCACAGGGTGTGCCCTCGGGGGCGGACTTGCCGCAGCCAGTAGCGATTGCACTCGTAGCAATCATCACCATCGTTATGATTGGGTGCGGCCTCTATATGCTGGTCATGCTGCCACGCAATATTGCCAAAACAGGCGAGCGCGTAGTAAAAAAGACAACGAAGGCAGTTGCGCCCCTAGCCACAAAATCTCACCAGCCAGTGAGCAAGAAGCAGCGCACCATCATCAACGCGCGCATTGCAGCAGGCATTAAAGCATTGGCTTGTGTAGTACCGGTGATTATCCTAATGATCTGGCCCGGTGCGGCGCCATTGTCGCAGCATGTGGTGCGGATCGTTGCGGTGTTCTGCGCTGGCGTTGCCTCCTTGAGTTTTTTGCTTCAGTATGCGTTGGCACGGATGCTTGGTGTGCCTGACACCTTGCTCAAGTAGCTATCTGTGCTATTTTGACATAAGAATACCTCTGACAGGACCAGAGGTATTTCTTATATACAAGTACTATCCTCGCGGTGGGAAGGGATCCTTCTTGGGCGGGACGGTGTCGGCATCGCGATACTGGGCGGTGTCGTCGGCACGCTGGATTTTGAGCTCGCCACCACCGTGCTGGCGCATATAACGCCGCGTTTGGTCGATGACTTCCTCCTGGGTGGTGCCTACGAAGTAGACACGCCCAGTGCCGTCGGCGACTGCTTGGTAGCCTTTGAGTTTGTTACCGCTAATCGTAAAATTTTGTGCCATGGAGTACTCCTCGTGCGGCTTTAACGATATTGGTATGCAAGGTGCCAACCCTGCCTCCTTCTAGCCTAATACAAGATTGCTGATGAGGCAAATTGATACTGTAGGGAGTAATGAGTTGAAGTAAGCTTCAAGTGGAGAAATAATGATTTGATATATCACAGATGAGGTTGATGGTGATACACGAGTACTTTTGAGCTGGCAAAAGTATAGTGTATAGCGTTGGTGGCTCATAATTATGGATAAAATTGCTATGACATATATGCGATATAGCCAAAGTGTGCTATAAATATAAGCATAAGAGTATTTCGGAGGGGAAATAATGAAACGATGGGGATTGAGCGTCGTGCTGCTATGCGGTGCACTCTATGGGCTCGCGATAGCTCCGCCAGTGCGGGCGAATACGTCGCTGTGCGGTACAAATGATCAGCTATTTAGAGCGGTGCGTCGGCCACTAGCGACTGACTCAGCACCAGCAGCTCGCGCGATGGCATGGCTCAAACAGATGATGGAGCCTAAGCGTAATCAGGGTGATGGTAGTACCATCACGCCAGCACAAGCCTATGGCTTTGACTACCAAGCAAAGGTGAGCGGGCGATTTTCACTTGCACATTCGCGACAAACCGAAAGTGCGACGCCACTGACGGTTCCTAATACTACGCACGCTGCCGAAGGCTACCGCGGCACAGTGAAGGGGACGGCACCAACGGGAGCTAACCCACGTGAAGTGCGGGCTTATCTCTATAGTGATACTGAGTATGAGCAGGCAGCTGTTGTACCAGCAGTAGTGCAGCCAGATGGCACATGGACGCTTGATCTCTCACCTGTCAACCCGGCATTTGCGGGGTCATGGCACTTCCGGCTATACGACAAAGTGACGGGGCAGCAGATTGGCGAGAGCTGGCCGCGACCTGTGACGTATAAGAATCTTGAGGTGCAGCTCTACGCGGTATCTGATAAAGAATACCTCCAAGCTACGCAACCAGCCCAGGCAGATAATACTTTTAGTTTCGATGCAGTAGGTAAGGGGCATAAATTAATTCGCCTCTATGACACGGCAACTAAAACCATCATTGCTGAGTATTTCAAGCCAGAGCTGGTGGGGCTCATTCGCTCGTATGAGTATGCACCAGGTCAAGATGGCTATGGTACACCGCGTGAGTCGTATAGCTATGTGTATGATCAGTCGTTGGCGCTGCTGGTGGCAATTGGTGCAGGTGATCGGGCGATGGCAGATAAGCTGGTGCACGGCCTGAATGCAATCCAAGTCAAGACCGGTGAGCAGAAGGGGGCCTTCCCGGCGAGTGCACACCAGCTTGATTATACAGGGATTCAGCAGCCGATTTATTATACTGGCGGTATTGCCTTCGTGCAGTATGCGCTCATCCGCTATATGGAAAAATATGGCGACCAGCAAGGGGTGCGCCAGATGATTCTCGATACCTTCCGCTGGCTTGAGACGATGAAGACGACGACTGGCGATGCTGCCGGGTTATTCCGTGGCGGGGTGAAGATTGATAATGGCGTCAAGAAGGATATTGCGTGGCATGCTACCGAGCACAACACTGACATGTGGCATGTGTACGAGCGAGCAGCCCGCGTGCTGGGCGATAAGCAGTATACCCAGAAGGCAGACGAACTCGCGAAAGCGACAGTAGCAAAACTATGGAATACATCTGAAGGGCGCTTTAACCAAGGGTATAACGACAGCAGCAAGGCGCTCGATACAACAAGCTGGGGCTCAATTTTCCTTAATGCGATTGGCGAATATGACAAAGCTAAGCAAGCACTCGCTCATACTGTCAGCTACAAAACAACCGATGGTGCGGCAAAAGGCTATACGCCGTATTTGACAGGTAACTACGTGCCAACCGTATGGTTTGAGGGGACGTATGGTGTGGCGCAGGCGCATAACATTGCTGGAGATGCAGCCACGGCGCGAGCAATCTTGACAGATACTTATCCAGCACAGCGGCCCAATGGTGCATGGCAGTACGCGTCCAAGGCAGATCTGCCAAATGAGCTAACCAATGCAAACTCAGTGGCATCGACAGCGTGGTATGTGTTGGCGGCTAGCTACCCAGAAGCAATTTGGTCGGAGTGCCGCGCGGCACTAGCGACAAAACCGCTCGATCCAAGCGCGCCCAACCAACCCACCCAACCAGCCAAGCAAAGCCAATTCCACGGCCTCTTGGCCGATACAGGTGTATCGCTCTGGCAGTTTGTCCTTGCAACAGCGGCGTTGCTTGCTAGTGGGACGCTGGCAGCACGCTATGCACGACGGCGCGATACTGGCTACTTCAAACCCCGAAAAGTGCTTGATTGAATATTCTTGCTATCAATTCCCTTATCTGCAAGGAGTTTCTTCATCGCTTTTACATCGTCAGGCTGGCCAGCTAAGAGATACTGAGCTTTCTTGCCGTACGTATCTATCGACTTTTTAAAGCGTTCTTGACTCAGGGAAAGACTGGCATTGGTTTCATAGGTGACATTGGCTGTTTTATTTGCTAATTCCGAGAGCTCTTTGTCAAAGACCGTTACTCCCTTGTCTAGATGATAGAGCATGATAGGGCGCTTACCGGCCCACTGCCTGACAATTGGTCGCATTGCTGAGATACCGACATCAGATGCAAAACAAACTAACGGCTCATTGCTGTCTGTAACTGACAAAGAAGAGTCTAGCCAACTCATCTCAACCTTGCTACCTGCCGGTAGACTCGTCAAAGCTTTTTTATAGGGGCTACCGCTATTGTGGGTCACTATGACGATTTCATTATCCTCGGGGCTGGAGGCAATGCTGAGCCAACGACTTGTTTGATCGCTTTTGTAACCATTCTTTCCACCACCAGATGCCGTACTGGGTAGCGTAATCTTGGCATAAGAGCCAGCCTTCCACGTCATATTAGTAGGCTTTGCCAGGCGAATAACGTGGAGGTTGCCGCGAGGGTTTTCGATGGATTTGATTGATAACGTTTGACTCCGCCCCAAGTAGGCGATGACACCCCAAGTGGCAAGGCCTATAACTGCAAGAATAGCTATAACGATGATAACCATTTTTTTACCCCTTTTCATTATGTAAAATACCCCTCGCAAAGGTAGTGGCAAGTACTTCTAGTGTCCTACTAATACCTGGAAAATCGCCTTCAGTGATGTGCACATCCATGTAGTAAAACAAATTATACACTTGTAAAATATCCTGAATTTTTTCTTCTGAATATCCTTCTGCCACCATGCGGCTAGTAAAGGTCTTGACTAAAGACTGATGAAAGGTATTGGCAGCTTTGCCGTTGCTAGAAGAATAATAACCGCGCAGCGTACGAGAGATGGCCGGATTGTGCCATTCCGCCAGAATTTTATTGGACGAAACCAGGCTACGTGACCGTTCAAAGATTTGCCTTACAAGCTCAACCAAATCCTGCTGCCAATCAATGTCGTCCATCATCGCTTGGCGAACGCGGTCATTCTCCTCAACGTACACATCCAGAAAGATAGCCTCCTTGCCATCGTAGTAGTTATAGAAAGAACCAACTGCTACGCCAGCTTGTTTTGCAATTTCTGAGATCCCGGCCTCTTTATAACCCTTTTTTGAAAAGACATCATAGGCGGCTGTTTTTAATGCTTGCTTCTTGTCCAATGCCCGTAACCTCCTTGGTTGTAATGCTCTGAATGAATAAATTTTTATATTCATTCATAGTATATGAAAACAACAAGAAGTCTGTCAATAGAGAGATCTGCTTGATTATTCTTTTCGATTGTCAACCCGATTGACGAGGCTATCTAATTGTCATTGGCTCTGTATATTTATCCACCAGCTTCGTCAGCTTCACGCCACCGTACATCCAGTGGTCGGCGCCGCGGTATGCGCCGGAGTTGTTGACTTCGCCGCGCTGGGTGTAGATCAGGCGGGTGAGGGCAGACAGGCGCCAGGTTTTGCCGCCGTAGGATACCTCGCGTGGGCCGGCTACAATGGCGGTGATGGCTGGGTCTTTGATGAAGTGGATGGTCGTGCCTTTGTCGATACCCTTTTTATAAAAGCTAAAGCGCTGGTCTTGCTGATGTGCGGTGGTAACGGCTTCGAACGAGTCGGCTTTGCTGGCGGATTGAGCTGGCTTGGGGTAAATCTGCGTACCATCAAGGGCAAGCAGCAGCCGCTGGATAAGATATTCATCAAGCGCAAAGAACTCACTCCGGCCAATGCGGTGTTTGCTAAAGACTTCGTGCAGGAGCTGTTCCTTCTTGTGGTAATTATCTACCTCAATGGCAACCAGCCGCTGCAACCCAGTGATATTAGAATAGCCGTTGGACTCGAGATACTGCATACGTGCCTCAAAGCGGTCGGTGCTGGTCTTACCAATCTTGACCAAGCCCTCAATGGCACTGGTCATAACATAAATCACTCCGCGGGGCTCAGACATGGTTTTATTGTAGCAGACTGTGGGGTGGGGGAATAGCTAATGGTAGTAAATTAAGACTACCTCGTTAATTATTTGGTGGTTGTAGGAAACCAATGCTTTCGGTGTATAATACGAACATATTACCAAAGGGGAAATGAATGTCTGAAGACCAAAAACACCAACTACAAACGTCACTATGGAATATTGCGAATGATCTGCGTGGTAAGATGAATGCCGATGAGTTCCGTGACTATATTCTTGGCTTTATTTTCTATAAATATCTATCTGAAAAGCTTGAGCTCTATGCAGATGGACTGCTAGAGGCCGAGGGCACAACGTACTGCCGGCTGAATGATACGGATGCTGATTTTATTCATGAAATCCGTAGTGCCGCGCTCGATAGCTTGGGGTATTTCTTGTTGCCAAGTGAGCTTTTTACGCGAATGGCAGAGCGCACTGATTTGAGTGATTTTATCGAAGATTTGCAGGCTATTTTGAACCATATAGAGCAGAGTACTATCGGCACCGGCAGCCAGGATGATTTTGACCACCTGTTTTCTGAGCTAGATCTTAACTCTACCAAGCTTGGTAAAACTGTGGGTGAGCGTGCTGAGCTAATTGCTAAAGTGCTGCGCCACCTCGGCACTATCGACTTCCAGCTAGGCAATAGCCAAATCGATATTTTGGGTGACGCCTACGAATATCTTATTAGCCAGTTCGCTAGTGGTGCAGGCAAGAAGGCCGGTGAATTCTACACACCACAAGAGGTAAGCGAAGTTCTTGCGCGCATCGTGACGCTGGACAAAACGCGCATTCGGAGTGTGTATGACCCAACTTGCGGCTCGGGCTCGCTACTCCTACGAATTGGGCGGCATGCCCAGGTAAGTGAATATTTTGGCCAGGAGATGAACGGTACCACCTACAACCTAGCCCGCATGAATATGATTTTGCATGATATTCACTTTGATGCGTTTGATATCAAGAACGATGATACGCTTGAGCACCCACAGCATCTGAGCCAGCGCTTTGAGGCAGTGGTGGCCAACCCACCCTTTAGTGCCAAGTGGGCGGGTGACAAAAACCCGCTACACGCGAATGATGAACGCTTTAGCCCGTGGGGTAGGTTGGCGCCAAGTAGCAAGGCAGACTATGCTTTCATTACCCACATGTTGCACCACCTGGCGGATAATGGCACCATGGCTGTTGTTATGCCGCATGGGGCGCTATTCCGCGGTGCGGCAGAAGGTATAATTCGCCAGCATATTATCGAGCGGAATTTGCTTGATGCAGTGATTGGGCTGCCGGCAAATTTGTTCTACGGCACGAGTATTCCAGCTTGTATTTTGGTATTTAAAAAGTGCCGCACGCATAGTGGTGTACTATTTATCGATGCCAGCCGTGAATTTATTAAGGGCAAGAACCAAAACCAATTAGGCGCAGATAATATTAATAAGATTATAGATACGTACGCTAACTGGGCAGAGGTAGATAAATACAGCCACATCGCTGAGCCAGCTGAGCTAGCCGAGAATGACTATAACCTTAACATCCCGCGCTATGTAGATACCTTCGAAGAAGAGGCGCCAATCGACCTTACTGCCACCGCGCATGACATCCGCCAGATCAATACTCAGCTGGCTCGGGTAGATAAAGTCATCGCTGTCCTTTGTCAGGAGTTGGAAATTGAGGAAGTAAAGTGATGGCGGGAAAAACACCAACAGTCTATATGGATGAGAGTGGCGATCTTGATTTCGATTTTTCAAAGCATAAAACAAGCCGGTATTTTGTAGCAGCCTTTGTATTCACAAGCGAACCAAGGCAGCTAGATAAAATAATTAAGAAAATATTTGCAGGATTCAGCAAACTAGAAGTGAAGAATCACCATGGTATACTGCATTGTTATAAAGAGAAGCCAAAAACTAGGCTACGGCTACTCAATGCACTTGTTCGATCAGATGCTAGTATTTTGATAATAAGGCTCGATAAGACAAAAGTCTACACACGCCTACACGATGAAAAGCATGTTTTGTACAACTATGTTATTAATATCTTGCTTGATCGAATGATTAGTAAAAAATTGGTTCCTCTTGATAAACCGATTCGTTTTGTTGCATCACGTCGTGAAACAAGTAAATTTTTGAACGAAAATTTTACAAACTATATTACTAGGCAAACATCAGGTCGACATAATCTTGATATAAAGGCAGAGATCATCAAACCGTCGCAGGAGAAGGGTTTGCAGATTGTTGATGCGGTAGCGTGGTCATATTTTCGTGATTACGAACATGATGATAGCTCGTATGCAGATATTTTACGGTGTATCACAGTTGAGGAGGGGAGCTTGTTTAAATGATAAACACCATAGACAAGATAAAACCTCTGCCGCTATATTTGAGGAACCATACGGAGCCCCACGACAGAGGAATTACTTACCACCTTCACTATACCATGAGGATGGGGTATGTATCAATACTTAAGCGCATAAGCTTGGAGGCGTATTGTGAGTAATGTAGGGCAAATACCTCAGCTTCGGTTCCCGGAGTTTACGGGTGAGTGGCAAGAGAAGCGGTTAGGGGAGATAGGAAAGTTTTACAGAGGACTGAGTTATGATAAGTCCAATGTCAGGTCATTTGGTAATCTAGTGCTGCGCTCGGGTAATATACAGGGTGGCCAGCTAATTCTCGACCAAGATTTACAATTTGTAGACAAAGCAATTGGCAAGCAGCAAAATCTTAGAAAGGGCGATATTGTTATATGTATGGCCAACGGGTCAAAGAAATTGGTCGGTAAGGCAGCTATCTATAAGGGTCAATATTCAGGGAGTATTACGGTGGGTGCATTCTGCTCCATATTTAGGAGCAATAACACATTAGCTGAATATCTATTACAAACACACCAATACAAAAAGTACTTAAATATGTTGCTAGCGGGAACAAATATAAACAATTTGAAAAACTCAGACCTTGAGAAGCTTAAGTTCATACTGCCATCCAGTGAAGAAGAACAGCAAAAAATCGCCGCATTCCTTGCTGCAGTGGACAAGCGGGTGGCGCTACTAGAGCGCAAGGTGCAGCAGCTAGAGGCGTACAAGCGCGGTGTCATGCAGCAGCTGTTTAGCCAGCAACTGCGTTTTACTCGCCCAGATGGCTCACACTTCCCAGCGTGGCAAGAGAAGCGACTGGGGGAGGTGTTCGATTATCAACAACCTACCTCATACATTGTAAGATCGACAGAGTATAAGGACACATATAAGACACCTGTGTTGACTGCCGGTAAAACATTTATATTAGGTTATACTAACGAAACAGAAGGTGTCTACACTAATCTACCTGCGACACTTTTTGATGATTTTACTACAGCAGTACAATGGGTGGACTTCCCATTTAAAGTTAAATCCTCAGCGGTTAAGATACTAAAGACGAAAGCAGAGTACAACCCAAAAATAGCACACGAGTTACTCAGTAGGGTACAGTTTAAAGCGGAGAATCATCAGCGGCACTGGATATCTATACACCAGAACTTAAGCGTTTACATGCCAAGCTTACCTGAGCAGCAAAAAATTGCTGCCTTTCTCTCCGCACTAGACGAAAAAATCAGCCTCACCCGCCAGCAGCTGGATAAAACAAAACAATTTAAAAAAGGATTACTGCAAAGGATGTTTGTATAAATGGGTAATTATGTAGAATATTTTAATAAAAAAATAGAGGATATCGGTGAGTTGGTACTGCTACCCAATGAGGTGAGGATGTATGCTATTAATGCGCTTCGTGGTATGAACAAAGCTGCTGTTGAGCGGCGCGGATCACAGCACCCGATTGATTCGGCCATAAAGACTCTACAGAATATAAAGGATGATAGCATAAACAACAAATATAAAATTGTATATAATCAACTTAACATATTAGCTACCTCTGCACTTGAGGCAACGTTAAAACATTATTTTATTGATTGTTTGCGGGACACCACTCTACTCAATAGAGAGAGCGATAAACTTAAGAGGCGCCTAGACTCTATAAAAGTAACGGCGTTCGATCTTGTGCAGAATGACCTTAACATATTAGTTCATAGATCAGGAAGAATCGATAAAAATTTTATCCGTAATACAGAAAATAATAGTTGTATAGAGGCAAATATAAAAGAATACAAAGAGAAGGATGAGGTTGGATTTGACGCAGAAGACTGGAAGGATATGAAGCAGAGCTACGTAGCTTTAGTTAAAGAGGTAACAAAAAATTAACATGATCCACCAATCCGAACAAACCCTCGAAAACGATCTCGTTGCCCAACTGGTAGCTGGTGGGTATAGCAAGGTCGATTTGCCTGATGAGGCGGCGATGCTAGCCAATCTACGGTGGCAGCTAGAAACGCATAATGCTGCCAAGCTCGGTGGCGTAGCGCTCACAGATGCGGAATTCAAAAGTGTGCTGAACCACTTGGGCCGTGGCACGGTGTTTGAGCGGGCGAAGACGCTGCGCGATAAAATGCACCTCGTGCGTGAAGATGGCAGTAGTGTATATTTAGAGTTTTTTAATACAAGCCAGTGGTGCCAAAATGAATACCAGGTAGCGCAGCAAATTACTAATACCGGCACCTACGAAACGCGCTATGATGTGACTATACTAATTAATGGCCTGCCGTTAGTGCAGATAGAGCTTAAGCGCCGCGGGATAGAGCTGCGCGAGGCGTTTAACCAGATCAATCGCTACCGCCGCCATAGCTATAGCGCAGGCTATGGGCTATTCCAGTATGTGCAGCTGTTTGTCATAAGTAACGGTGTGGATACGAAATATTATGCCAATACGGTAAGCAATAACGGCGACAAGAAAGCAAGCTATGAGTTCACCTACTACTGGACAGATGAGCAGAATGTGCGCATGAGCGAGCTAGGGCAGTTTGCGGATATCTTTTTGGAGCGGTGCCATCTGTCGCAGATGATTGCTAAATATATTGTGCTGAATGAGTCAACCAAGACATTGATGGTGCTACGGCCATACCAATACTATGCGGTAGAGAAGATTGTAGATAAGGTAGCAAAGGGCGTTGGTGGTGGCTATATTTGGCACACGACAGGGAGCGGCAAAACACTGACGAGCTTTAAGGCGGCGCAGCTAATGACGGAAAATCCGGACGTCGACAAAGTGATGTTTGTGGTAGACCGCAGTGACTTAGACTACCAGACGATTAAAGAGTTTAATGCCTTTAAGGATGGTAGCGTAGATGGTACCGATAGCACTGCTACGTTGGTGCAGCAACTCGCCGACCCTAACACCAAGCTGATTGTGACGACTATCCAGAAGCTAGATAAGGCTGTGACACGCCAACGCCATGCGCAGGCAATGCAGGCGGTAAAAAATAAGCGATTCGTATTTATTTTTGATGAGTGCCACCGCTCGCAATTTGGCCAAACGCACAAGAATATTACCAGTTACTTTACTAATTACCAGCTATTTGGCTTTACGGGGACGCCAATTTTTACCGATAACGCCACTAGTAACGGTGGGTTTGGTAAGCGTACTACGAAGGATCTTTTTGGTGAGCGTCTGCATGAATATGTAATAACCGATGCGATTAACGATGGTAATGTCCTAAAGTTTAGTGTGGAGTATGTGGGGCGATTCACACGGCGCGAGGGGGCTGATACACAGGCAGATATTGATGTTGAGGCAATCGACATCAAAGAAGCGATGGAAAATCAGGCTCGGGTAGATAATATTGTGGATTACATATTAGCGAACCATGACCGCAAAACGCATGGGCGTGACTTTACCGCTATGATGTGCGTTAGTTCTACCGATTTACTGCGTATGTACTACGATGCCTTTCGGCGCAAAAATACCAAGCTCACTATTGCAACGATTTTTAGCTACCAGGCGAATGAAGAAGATCCAAATGCCGATAGCTTACTGGATGAAGATGTATTAAAGTTCGCTGGCCCCGTCAACCAGTCTGCACGCGATTTTTTGGAGAGCGCTATGGGTGAGTATAATGCGCGGTTTGGCGCCAACTACACCACGCGTGATAGCAAGAGCTTTTATGGGTACTACAAGGATATTGCTCGGCGTGTAAAAAATCGCGAAATTGATATTTTGCTAGTGGTAAATATGTTCCTGACCGGGTTTGATAGCAAGACGCTCAATACGCTTTATGTAGATAAAAATCTAAAATACCACGGTCTTTTGCAGGCATATAGTCGCACAAACCGTATTCTGAATGAGCGCAAATCCCAGGGTAATATTGTGGTCTTCCGTAATCTAAAAACTGCGACGGATAAGGCAGTGCAGCTATTCAGTAACAAGCAAGCCATGGAGACGATCTTCCTAAAACCATACGAATGGTATGTGCAGGACTTTAACCAAAAAGTAGCAAGGTTGCTGGCTTTTACTCCAGAACCGCGCAGCGTCGATACGTTACTCGGTGAGGCTGAAAAGCGGCAATTTGTGGAGCTCTTTCGTGAGGTTATGCGCACGCGCAATGTGCTACTGTCGTTTGCTGATTTTGCCGATAGTGATGTTGGTATGAATGAGCAGCTCTTTGAGGACTTTAAGAGTAAGTACTTAGATATATACTTTGAGCGCCGCAGTAGCAAAGAGAAGGTGAGTATTCTGGATGAGGTGGATTTTGAACTAGAATTAATCCGCCGCGATGAGATTACCGTTGATTATATTATAGGGCTTCTATCCAAAATGGTAGAGGCTAGCGAGCAAGAAAAGAGCCAATTACGTAAGCAGATAGCAGAGCTCATTAATGGCAACGAGAAGCTGCGCAGCAAGCGTGAGCTCATTGATAAATTTATCACCAGCTGGCTGCCATATATTGCTGATAGTGATAGTGTCGAGGGGGAGTTTCAGCGTTTTTGGGGTGAGCAGGAGCAGTATATGCTGGAGCAATTAGCTGCGGCGGAGGGCTTTGACCTAGCACGACTGCGCCGGCTGATTGATAATTATAACTATACTGGGCGTTTGCCGCGGAGTGATGAATATGTGGCGGCCCTGCAGAACAAGCCACGGCTTAGTGGACGCCGGGCTCTTATTGAGCGCTTGAAGACAAAGGTATGCTTATTTATCGATACATTTATAGAATAAGAGAAGTAGAAGGCTAAGCTCCATGAAAATCCCCGCCACGATCAAACCCAACTCCCGCCACCGCGAAGAAGTCGTGGTGAGTGGCGACGGCACGTATATCATTTACACTAAGGCGCCGGCGATTGAGGGTCGGGCGAATGCGGCGGCTATTAAGCTGCTGGCCAAATATTTTGGCGTAGCACAGTCGGGCGTGAAGCTGGTGCGTGGTGCGACGTCGAAGCACAAGGTGTTTGATATTGATAGCGCGGCTCTATAAAACACATATGGGGTGTAGAGCACCCAACAAAAATGACAATATACAGCTTTTGCAAGCAGTACATCGCCAAGGGCTCTTGTACACATAATGCACACGAGAAAAGCGAGACGTTGTAAAACACTGGAACGTAAATTCCCAAATGTTTATCTCCTTCTGTAGGAAATTGCCTTGTATTACCTCATTAGATAAAGCGATGACATCACTACTAATTCCAACAAGTATGTCATGACAGTGCAATAACTCTCTCGCGCAATGCCAACTTATAGAAATCTGAAAAAGGAAGAGTAAGAAATTCAAAAATCTTAATATTCAAGCTCATGTATCCCTACGGATAATTCACACCGGGCACAGTCTTGCCCAGTAGCGCTTGCACGGTGACGAAGCGATAGCCTTGCTGCTTGAGTGTGCTGAGGATGCAGGGCACAGCATTCACAGAGGTGGGGTGGATATCGTGCATGAGGATGATAGCGCCTGGCCGAGCACCAGCAACGGCGCGATTGCAGACGATGGTGCTATTGCGATCGGCCCAGTCGCGCGTATCGACCGACCACAAGATGGAGGCCATACCGCGCTGGCGTAGTTGCTCAAGGACAACGCTATTCACTGCGCCATACGGTGGACGCATAATGGTCGGCGCAACGCCTGTTGCTTGGGTAATGGCACTGTTGGTTCGGTCGATCTCACTACCGATTGCTTCTGCACTATACTGTGGCAGAACTGGATGGCTCCACGAGTGATTACCGAGCTGGTGGCCACTGGTATGGATGCGGCGCACGACGTCAGCACGGGCTGCAACTTTGCTACCGATCATGAAGAATGTGCCTTTTGCACCATACTGGTCTAGAGTATCAAGTAGTTCGTTGGTGTATGGCCCAGGCCCATCGTCGAAGGTGAGGGCGATGCAGGCTTGGGCGCAGGACGCAGAGGGCGCTGGTGCGGCTGGTGCAGGGGTAGCAATTGGCTTGGGTTGCGGCTTGGGCAGGGCAGGGATGGTCGCAATCTGCCGCGCCTGGGTGGTTTGCAGTGCAGCGAGGATGCTGGTGAAGGGGAGAGAGATGGTCATTGTGCCATACGATGACGGCACGAGCGCAGCTTGGCTAAAGGGCCAGGCAAGCGCATTATCATTGGTAATAATAAAGTTGGTGAGTGCGTCCTCTGTGACCATTTCGCCAAGATCGACGGCTGGCTGCTGGCGTTCGGCAATCGTGGCAGCGACAGAGCGCTGCGCAGCGTCAATGACGGTACGGAGGTGTACAGTATTGCCACCAACGAGGTCGCGCAGAGTGATGGCCGCGCCCGTCTGCTTGTTGAATGTCCAAAATCGGGTGAAACTGGCGGGGTGAGCACCGTGAGTGTCTTGGTTAGCCTGGATAATAACGGATAGCGCAGCATTGGTGTTGTGGGTAATTTGGTAGCTAATTGCCTCAGTCATTGGCCGGTGGAAGGTGCGGCCAGCTGCGACACTTTGGCGAAACTCGTGGTCGAGCTGGTCGATAGCGCTGGCGATGGTGGTATCGATTGTGTGGTTGCCCGTCAGTGGATATTCGAGCGAAGCTTTTTCTTTGTTAGAAGTGCGGCTGACCAGCTTCGAGCGGATACCTTGGTAATGCGAATCGACGAAGGAGTATTTCTCATCTGTTTTATCGGTTGTGCGCGCGGCTGGTGAGGAAGGCTGCGGTGCAGCAGGCCGCACCACGTGAACGATAATAAGGGTAACGACGAGGCCACATAATGCGCAGGCAAGTAGCGCAAGCAAGATAACCATGCGCCGACGCGCGTGCGCACAGCGCTGTTGGTGTCGCTGCAAGCGTGATGTTGGCGAGGGAGAAGGATGCTCCATAACGCTAGTATAGCAAAATAATGAGCATAAGCGCCATAGATATGATGATTATGCTCACACCTATTGCACCAGCGCAGCCTATGGTATAATTTAGGCAGAATATGGGACCACAACAGCCGCGATTCAATAGTTTTCCTGAGCAGCCTCGGGTAAACAACCAGAATATCTACCGTTCGCCAGCGCCTCAGGCGCACGAGCGGCTTCCTGCGCTGATGCCCGAGCGTCGGAGCGAGCAGCAGCCCGCCGATGCGCACGAGATGATGCCAATAGTCCCGCAGCAGAGTCTCACGCTGCCAGCTCTGCCTACCACAGTTATTGCTGCGCCACAGCCCGACCCAGACACGACCGTAACGGCTGCTCCAGCAACTGCTGCAGACGAAGACCTAATTGAAAAAGACTGGGTTATCAAGCTCAAGCAGATCATTAAGGATACCCAAGATGACCCCTACCAGCGTGAGCAGCAGGTTAGTGCTCTGCAGCGCGACTATATCTACAAACGCTATGGGCGCAAAATTGGCGCAACGGAGAACTAGATGAATACCGTCACCACATTCATTATTGTTTTTGGCTCGGCTGGTCTTATTCTTATCATCTTGTTTGTTGCCTTTATCGTTTATCGCAACAGTATGCGCGAGGCCAAGAATTACGAGCGAGGCCTCAAGATGGTGCCGATTCTCATCCATTTGCCGCCTGCTAGTGACGATATCGACGGCGGTGGGCGCGACAAGCGTGACCTCACAGAAGAGGTGCTATCGCAGGCCCAAGTGATGTACAACATTATTGCGAGTACTAGCACTAAGGGTTTTATGAGCCGGATCTATGGGCAGCGCCATGTGTCATTTGAAATTGTGGCGCGCGAGGGACTAGTGTATTACTATGCAGTGGTGCCAACAGTGCTGACGGACACAGTGCGCCAGGCAATTGCTGCAGCTTACCCATCGGCACGGTTAGAGGAGGTGTCGGAGCACTCAGTGTTTAGCAAGGTGGGTAAGGCGAGTGGAACGATTGGTGGTGAGTTTACTCTGCGCAAAGAATTTATTTATCCGATTTCCACCTATATGGAATCTAAGCGTGATGCGTCGCGGGCGCTGCTCAATGCAGTGTCTTCAGCTGGGCGCGAGGATGGGGTGGGAATCCAATTTTTGATCCGCCCAGCGTATGAGAAGTGGACAAAGCGCTCTATCTCGGCTGCCGAGCAGATCGTCAAGAACAAGGGTGAGAAAAAGAGTAGCGGCGGCAGTGGCCTCTCGGCGCGCGATGTCATGCAGGCACTATGGAAGCCGCCTGAGGCAAGCGACAAGAAGGAATTCCAAGCCGAGAAGCCGCTCAGTGCGGTGGAGCAGGCTAAGGTTGATGCCATCCAAGAGAAGATTCGCTACCCTGGTTATGAGGTAATGATCCGCGTGGTGGTGTCGTCCAACACGGCAGCCCGCTCGCAGGTGCTGCTCAAGAATATTGTGGCGGCGTTTGCACTGTTTGATTCGCCGAGCTTTAATGGCTTTAAGTTTAACCTGACCAAGAACGTCGATGAGCTCGCGACGGCCTTTATCTTCCGATTCTTCCCGCAGGCAAATAACCGCGATATTCTCAACTCGGTGGAGCTTGCAACCCTCTTCCATTTGCCAGACCAAAATAGCATCCCTACCTCGCAAGTCAAGCGCCAGATGAGCAAGCAAGTCGATGGCCCAACAGAGGTGATGGAGACGGGGCTGTTGCTCGGTTACAATGAGTTCCGCGGCGTGCGCAAGCCGATTCGTCTGGCCGATAAAGACCGTCGGCGGCACATCCACATCATTGGTCAGACCGGTGTGGGTAAGTCGGTCTTGCAAGAGAACTTGGCCTACCAGGATATGCTGGCGGGGCGAGGCTTTGCTTTGGTTGATCCGCACGGTGACTTAGCTGAGGCATTGCTTGCCAAGGTACCACGTGATCGGGTGGAGGATATTGTCTACTTCGACCCGGGCGATATGAGCAACCCGATTGGTCTTAATATGTTTGAGTTTGATCACCCCGACCAAAAGGACTTCTTGGTGCAGGAGGCGATTAACATGCTCTATGGCTTGTACGACCCAGGCCACACCGGTATCGTTGGGCCACGCCTCGAACACATCTTCCGTAACTGTGCGTTGCTACTGATGGCTGACCCTGCAGGTGGAACGTTCGTCGATGTACCAAAGCTGCTGGTGGATGAGCAATTTCGTAATGCTAAGCTCAAGTACGTGACGGACCGGCAGGTGCTCGACTTTTGGACCAAAGAGTTCCCAGCCTCGCAGCGCTCTAATGAAGCTGGTGATTTGATTAGCTGGGTGATCTCCAAGTTTGGTCCATTTATTAGCAACGATGCAATGCGCAACATCATTGGCCAGACCAAGAGTGGCTTCAACTTCCCCGAGATTATGAATAACAACAAGATCTTGCTCGTCAACCTCTCCAAAGGTAAGATGGGTGATCTCAACTCGAAGCTGCTTGGTATTATCTTTGTTATGAAGTTCCAGGCGGCCGCGATGGCTCGGGCCAACATCCCTGAGCACGAGCGCAAGGACTTTACACTCTACGTTGACGAGTTTCAGAACTTCGCCACCGATAGCTTTGAGACGATCCTCAGTGAGGCGCGTAAGTATCGCTTGAGTTTGGTCTTGGCCAACCAGTTTATGACACAGCTCAAGGAAGAACTGCGCGAGGCGATCCTTGGTAACGTTGGTACAACCATTACCGGCCGAATTGGTACGACTGATGCAGAGATCATGGTCAAGCGCTACACGCCTGTCTTTACTGCTGAGGACTTGACCAAACTGCCAAACTTCGAGTCCGTCTGTGTGGCGCAGATTAATGGCACACCATCGGCACCATTTAGCATGGCGTGGATTCCGCCAATGGGCGAGCCAAACCAGCAATTGAGCGGTGCTCTCAAGAAACTCTCGGCCGCGAAGTATGGCCGGCCGCGCGACCAAGTGGAGCGCGATATAGCTGCCCGCATTAGTGTGCAGCAGCCCAGCCAGTCAGCAGCCGGAGCAGGGCGCCCAGGGGGTGGAGCTGGAGCTGGTGGTGGGTCGTCCTTCCTCGATGAATGGCTTGCCAAGCGTAAACAGATGAATGCAAAGAAGCCGCAATCGGCGGCAGCACCATCAAGCGCGCAGGCCTCACGGCCCGGTAGTCCAGCCACTCAACCACCACGGCCACAAACTACACCAGCTTCCTCGGCCTCGGCTCAGCCATTGCGTGCCCAGCCAGCTACGCCGCCAGCTTCTTCATCCTCTCAAGCACCACGACCACAGCCAGCTAGCGCTCCTCGCACTATGCCAAATCCAAGCGCGTCATCTCCATCGTTGGCTGCTCAGCCTACTCCACCACCGTCACCAGCGGTGCAAGATGCGCTGGATAGAGCACGTCATGCTGCACGGCCCAATATCCTTGGTGGCCAGCAGACCGAGGCGCGTGCTCAGTCTACTCCACCAGTTGCACCATCGCCCGCTCCCGAGCCAGCTATGCCATCGCCAGAAGAGCTAGAGCGCGAAGCCTTGCGTCGCCAAGGTACCCTCAATACTCATGGCGACCTGAGTGGCGAACCACAGGAAGTGTCGATTAAGCTGCATTGATAAGCACTTAATACAGGTGATAGAGGACACAAGCGGCAAGCATAATATTTTGACGTTCGTTATTGTGTGTATTATACTCAGTCTATGAAAACCCACTACATCTTACTGGAACTAAGCCAAGGTTGGCGGTATGTCGGCGACGATTGGGAACTGGATTCTGATAACACAACGTGCCGAAACAAGCTCACGTCTGCGACGGCAACGTTTGGTGCCGACGACACATGCCCCTGGTGTATTGAACTTGGAGTAGAACGGATACTTCCGCGTGAGGCGGGCGTGCCCACTCCCTACCCAATAGAGGGTGGTCGTTACGTCCTTACCGTTTGTTCACCCTCGTTCGTTGATGATCCACGTGGCAAGTGGTACTTTGAAGATGACGATGAGGAAGGTGATGACGAAGTAAAACCTCTGATTATGAATACGCTTGACTACGACGCCATCACTGAGTTTGTTGAAACAAAATTAAAGGAGTATACATTCACATCCACACCTGACGATCCGTATGGAGACGATGTCGAATTTCGTAATGTCACGAAGCACTGGCTTTATGATGCCGACTGGGATGATTACCACTAATGGATTTTCGCTATTTTCATTCGCATGTAGTGATAGTAGCTGAGGGATCTGAGAGTGGGTAACGGAAAGGGTTACTTGTTGTCTGTTTGCTCTAAGGATGAGTTATTTCGCTCCAGTGACCTCAGTAGTGGGCCTTATGAATTGTTAATTTATACTAGGTCTATTCAACTAAGATATCAATATGATATACAATGAATTAATCAAATAATCTTAAATACGTTATGGAGCACCTATGGCGATAAAAATAGATGGAGATATTAACCAGTACATCAAACTAGTCGGACAGAGTGGAGAAACAGCTAAGGTGGAAGTGCAACGCATTATCGACAAACTAGGTTGCACTCCCGTCATCCGAGAAGTCGACAAGGAATTTCTCGGGTACGGTTCAAGTAAATCATTCTGGTTACTGCATGATTCGGGTGTAGAATTTCACTGGGAAAATGACATGCTTACAGCGGTAGCGCTATACACTCAACCAAGTAGATCGTCTGTTTCGGAATACAAACCCTATACAGGTTCTCTATTTGTCAATTTCTCTAACACCGATACGCGCGACAAGATTATTCTGCATCTCGGCACACCACCAAGAGAAGGAGAGTGGAAACGCTCTTGGATCTGCTACGACAATCCCAATAACACTTGGACAAATTTTGAGTTTGATAATACACTGCATTTACGAGCGGTGATGGTTTGCACGCCTATAGAATAGTCAGCTCATCTATCCTTCGCCAAGATGCTGCATATATATGCTCTACATGCTCGTTAGCAACTCCGACAGTGGTATCGTTCGCTCATGACATACGTAGCAACCGTCGCTTAAGTACTGCTCTCTAGTCCGAGCGACTCCCTTAGAACATTGACGTTTTATCAATAGAGCACCATTCATATGCGAAGCACAAGTCCTAAGCGGTTGAATCATGTGGCTGAGCGAGCAGAGCTCTACAGAGGCAGGCTACACATTGCGTCGACCGAGCATCATTATGCGCACAAAGTCGAAGGCGAGGCCACAGAGCCAGCCGAGAGCGAAGGCAGCGATGGATTCGGCACCGGAGAGTGGATAGCCGTTGAAGCGGGCAATGAGGTAGATGGCTAGAGTGAGCACGAAGGCGGCGATGGCACCAGAAAGCAGCGCGTTGGGCCGGGCAACGGTGTTGCCAGTGACTTCGCTTGCTTTCTCGATGGCTGGGTTGTGGATGACTTTGCTAAAGGCGCGGCTCGAGGGCGAGAGCTGAGACTGGACGGCTGCCATGGTTTTATCGAAGCGTTCTTGCTGGGCAGCCGGGCTAGTTTGGCGTTGGCGCTCGGCGCGCTGCTGCTCGCGGGTTTCGCGCTGGCGGCGCTCGGCTTCGGCAGTGGCTCGTTCTTGCTCGGCAGCTTGCTCGTAGACTTTCTCGGCCTCGTGGCGAGCAGTCTGGAGGGCCTCGTGTTGCTGACGTATTTCGCCCTGGAGGCTGGGGTGCTCAAGCTGGCGATGCTCACCAGATTGGCGCAGGGCAGTCAGCTGCTCGGCGCGTGATTGCTCGATGGTTTGCTCAGTGCGGTGCTCGGGTTGGCGCTTGGTGGTAAATCGTTCTGCCATTGGTTTCTCCTTGGTTAGATTGTTCCGGCGTTAAAGTTGCGGCGCACGAGGCGGATCTCGGTGCTGAGCTGGCGCGAGCGAGCGTAGAAGAATACCACCACTGCAAGGACGATGCCGGCAAAGATGATATTCTCGCTGCTACCAGTGTGAGGCAGTTCCGTCACGACTTGCTCGACGACGCGCTTCTCGGCGGGGCAATCTACCTTAGTGCTGAGTGTGTTGCCAAAGGTGTTGTCGATGCGGCAATCGTAGGAGGTTGCGTTGCTGGTGCCAGTACCCATCGAAGGAATCTGATCTTTGAGCTGGACGGTAAATTGCCGCTCTTGGCTCTCGCCTGGCTTGATCTCCACAGCTGGCCAGCTGAGGATGGTTGCATCGATGCTGGCACTTTGGTTGGTGTCTTTGGCAAGTGTGCCGCCACCAGCGTCAACGACCGTAGCGTATTGGAGGACATCACCGAGGTTGTCGCTAAAGGTGAATTTCTCGGCGTTGAGGCCTTTGTTGGTGACGCTAAGCTTGTAGGTAATGCGGTCGTGGGCTTTGGCGGTGACGGTGGTCGTCTCGGCACTGTTTTGGGTGAGGTTGTGGCCACTCTTGGTCTGGACAAATTTGGCAGCGCAGGTTTTGTCTTCGAGCCAGAGGGTGCTGTTGCCTGGGCAGGGCTGGCAGCGGGCGTCATCTTTGAGCAGGGTAGGATTGACGGGGCAGCGGGCAGGTGCAGCGATGACAAAGGTCTTGGCGCAGGCTTCGTTGGTGCGGTCGCCCAGAGAGGTCTTGACAGTGAGGACAACGCGGTACGAGCCAGGCGTTTTCTCGCTGTAGCTAACGGTGGGTGTGCTGCTCTCGAGTGTTTTGGCGAGCTTACCATCGCGGTAGACCTGGAAAACATAGCCAGTGATGGTAGCGCCATGCTGGGCAGACGCCGCAGCGGTGAATTGGTAGGTGGTGTCGTTTTTGTTGATAGCAAGGCCGCTACAGCTTGCTACTGGCGTTGGCTTGATGACGGATGGCGGCGTGCTACAGTTTGGATAGGTACCGACCTGGCCGGGTGGGCAGACAGGTGCTGGTGGCACTGTCTGGGTAATGAGGTTACCACAGTTGAGCATAATAGCGAACCAACCAAACTTCGCTGAGTGGCCAACGAATGCCCGGTAGGTGAAATTCCCCCACAAGTGGTGTGGCCGGTAGTAGAAGTTGCGCATCCCACCTTGCGCTGCCTTAACAGAATACACACCTTCGCCCTGAGCGGCACTAAAATGTGGCGTCATCCCCCACGAGTAGGTGCTCTCGGTGCTGCGCCGGGTCTCCAGGCGAGTCGTCGCTTGCTGTAGCTCAGCACGGGTAATGCCGATGGTGCTGTAGAGGTCGCGGATGTTGTTGGTGTTGGCGTCGTAGTGTGCCATCAGCTGCGATCCATTGCTAATACCGCCATAGATCATATCGCTTGGGTCGGCAGCGTTAGCCGATTCTGGTGGCGCAAGCAGCGTGAATGACTGCACGACGAGTGCGAGCGCAGTAAAGATCAGTCCCAGGCGGCGCGTCGCTTCCTCTTTGCGTAGGCGCTTCGCGTAGAAGCCCAGCTGGCCGACGATCGCCGGGCTGAGCGATAAGTTTGATACGAGTTTCCGAAACATGATGTACCCCCATAGACCATCGATGTTAGCTAAATGTTCTATGTATATTCTAGCAATGTGTTGCACGAAATGCAATTGTTTATTGGTTGTGCTTACTGATATATGATGCAGAACCTGCGGTGCAGCTTGTCTCATTTGACAATAAGCTCCAATTTAGAGAATAATATGGAATATGGTTCGCTCTGCTCGCTCACACCATCCCGATGACTTCGCGCTTAATATTGCGCATGATGAGCTAGATCTCTTTCGCTGGTTTCTATTGGTGTATCTGCTGGGTAAGCCGATTCAATCACCGGTGGCGGTGCAGACCTGGCGTCTCTTGGTGGAGCATCAGCTTGATACGCCGTGGGCGCTGCTTGCGGTGGAGCGCAGACGCCTCGTGCGGCTGTTGGATGAAGGCAAATACACACGCTACGACGAGAAAACAGCGACAGCCCTGCGGCTGTGCGCGCAGCAGCTAATTGACCAGTATGATGGTTCGCTGATGCTGCTGATAGAGAGTAGCTCGGGCGAAGCGGAGTGCGCCAAACGCCTGCAAAAATTCTACGGCGTCGGGCCAAAGACGGCAGAGATTTTCTTGCGCGGCATAGAGGAGCTATTTGCTCAGCGTGTGGAGTGAGAGGATGCCAGAGGTAGTCACCGTATACCTAGCCGCTATAATGAGTAAAATCACTATTGTAATACATTTACATTAGCTTTCATCTGTGCGATAATCTTAAGGAAGGAGAAGCATAATGCACACACAATTCGATGCACTGATTATTGGTTTTGGTAAGGCGGGCAAGACGCTGGCGGTAGCACTCGCTGGGGCAGGCCAGCGGGTAGCGCTGGTGGAGCAATCGCCGCAGATGTATGGTGGGACGTGTATTAATATTGCGTGCATTCCAACCAAGACGCTCGTGAGTGCGGCAGCGGCTGGCCAGTCGATCGACGAAGCGTTTGCCCGCAAAACAGCAGTCGTGACCAAGCTTAATAATAAGAACTACCACATGCTCGCGGATAACCCGGGTGTTATGGTTATTGATGGCGTTGCGTCGTTTGTTGATACGCACACAGTGAGCGTCCAAGCGGGTGAGCAGCGCATTGAGCTGCAGGCAGATCGGTTGTTCATTAATACCGGTGCAGTGCCGGTGATGCCAGCGATTGCCGGCCTTGAGCAATCGACCCATGTCTATACCAGTACAGAAGTGCTTAACCAGCAGCTCAAGCCACGGCGGCTAGCGGTGATTGGCGCTGGGCCGATTGGCCTAGAGTTTGCCTCGACTTATGCAGCTCTTGGCGTGGAGGTCACGCTCTACCATCGCCGAGCGCAGTTGCTTCCGCACGAAGAGCCATCTGTCGCGCAGGCAGTTGCTCAGGCTCTGGAGGCGCAGGGCATAACACTGGTGCTTGCATCAGATATACAGCAGGTACGTGATACAGACCGCGGCGTTGCTGTGATAAGTAGCGGTGATGAGCAAGTATATGATGCTGTGCTCGTGGCGGCTGGCCGCCAGCCTAATACCAGTCAGCTTGGTCTTGCCGCCGCTGGTGTGGAGACTGACGAGCGCGGTGCGATCATCGTTAATGACCAATTGCAGACCACTCAGCCGCACATTTGGGCACTGGGCGATGTTAATGGCGGGCCACAGTATACCTATGTGTCGCTCGACGACTTTCGCATTGTAAAGAGCCAGCTCCTTGGTGATGGTAGCTATACGCGGGCTCAGCGTGCAGTATTGCCGCATGTGATATTTATGCAGACACCACTGGCGCGGGTTGGTCTGACGGAAACAGCAGCTCACGCGCAGTATGGTGACGATGTGAAGGTTAAAGAGTTGCCGGCTATGGCGGTGCCACGCATGCATGTTGATAATAAAACAACGGGCCTGCTCAAAGCAGTGGTGCAGCCATCGACAGGCCATATTCTTGGCGCGACGCTCTTGTGCCAGCAGGCACCAGAGGTGATTAATACCATCAAAACAGCGATGGATGCTGGCTTGCCCTATACTACGCTGCGCGACCAGATATTTACTCACCCAACGGTGAGTGAGGCGTTGAATGATTTGTTTGCGCTGTAAGGACTGTGTTAACGAGGCGATAAATAGTGCATATTGTGTAGAGTAGCAGACTGTTTTATAATAAAAACACTATGAACAAAAGACCTCCACTCACCTACAAACCACCAGTGCAACCAGAAGATGATCGTGTTGATGCGAGCGAGATTAAGCTAAGTCCTGAGGAGTGTGAGATTATTCGAAGGTTTCGGCTTGGTGGGGTGGCGATTGTAGACACAAATACTGCAGAGCTTGTAAGCGCCGAAGATGCAATGAAGGAGTTCTTTAGATTTCACACACAAGAACGCATGCCACGCTCAATAGTAGAGGAAAGTAATTCTGGCCATATAGCCTTTCTTACTAGATTGTCAGAGCTCGAGGATCCTAACGAAGTATGTCGAATCATTGATGCATGCCGACGCGCAGAACGTGAAGCTCATCATGGACAAGCCTACGTTTAAGGATATATTTGAGAGTAGCTACTCTGCTATTTAATACTAAATATAGTGCTGCTAGCTAGCGCTGCTACGCCGCCCGAAACTCATACACAAACGCACCTGTCCTTTGTGAGAGGCAGATGATGTCTAGGTCTGGTGAGCTGTGCTTGTCTGGGAGTGTTTGGCCAAGATAATGGAAGCGAATGATACACGAGCTATCTGGCGTAGTGGCTGAGTTTAGTAGAGTATGTGCTGTGCCAGACACCTTTTCTGAAGAATCAAGTGGCAATGTGCGCCCAAGCCGCGAATATGCCATCCACCCCGTGCAACCAAATGTGCAATCGCGAAATGGCTGGCTAGCGAGCAGACGCTGACGTGCGGTGTGGTCGGTGATAGTGCCGATGACGATACCACCTGGCCCATCAATATTGATAAATTCACCGCGGCTTAGGGCAATGTCGAGCGACTGCGTGGCCTCGCTTTTCACTCGCTGCGCGAGTTCCTTCGTCGCGTTCGTCCAGAGTGGTTCGGGTCGCATTGCGTGCAGGACAGTGCTCATGCCAACGCCTACCACGATGAGCAGCATAATTACCACAAGGGGCAGCCACAGATGGCGGAGAAGAGCAGAGAGGTTAGTGAGTGCGCTACGCATATATTTCATGCATATAGTATATATCAGGTGCTGGATGCTTGCAATGAGAGCAAAACGATGTAATGGCTAAGAATACAAGAGTAGCTCATCGTGCGCTATTTTGTGCCAGCAAGGTAGATTTCTTGCACCTGGGCATCATTCAGCGCGGTGGTGTGGACAGCCCCAAACTGCATCATGCCAGTGAAGAATGTGTTTGTGCTGTTAATAGGTGTGTCATCGCCATTACGCCACTCGCTAAAGCGCCCACAGCCAAACTTCCAGTAACCGCGGAAGTTTTGGGCCTGCGTGACACTCGGGTCGTGAGCAACCAGTACGCCATCGGCATAGAGCCGCATCCCTTGTGGTGAGATTGAGGCAGCGACGTGGTGCCACTTGCCATCGGCGTAGTTTTTGCCCGCTGGTGAGAAGACAGAGCGTGTGGCATTGGGCCACACTGCAAAGGCAATGCGCCCTTGCTTATCGAGAAAGAGGACGCGGTCTAAGCTTGGGTCAGCGCCATTGTCCGGTGTGCTAGTAAAGCCAGCAATGCGCCCATTATCTGCCCCATATTTGCTGGTATTAAACCAGACAGAGAGGGTAAAAGGGTTGGGGTTATCAACCGGTGTGGGGTAGGCGAGGCAGGTGTCTTTGAAGAGGGTGCTGCGCACACGGTCGCGCCGGCAGGCAAATGACTGCGAACCATGAGCGGCGGCCGTGCGAGTGAGCCAAGCGCCCTTATTGTCATTACCAGATAGGTCGCGCTCGGTAGTGCCAGTATCGAAGAATGTCATGCCGTAGATGAAGAGCGCCTGCGAGGGGGCGGTAAGCTTAGTGGCATCAGTGCAGTTGTAGAGCACTGGGCGGGCGGTATTGGTATTGTTGTTGATCGTACCCGAAAAAGCCCCGCTCGTTAGATAAAAATTATGAAAGATAATGAAGCATATCCCTACCAGTGTAATAATTGCTGCGACGATGACAGAAGTGATGGGCAATGGCTGCGGTGCGCTATCGGCTGCGACAGGCCGAGATAGCTGGCGGAGGCCATAGAGCATCAGCCCAAAGGGGATAAGGCAAATGAGCATAATACACAGGATGACCCATACTGTGTAATGAATTGTTGGCATGAAAAAATACTGCCCATGGCCATTTTGTACCGAGACGGTAATAGTGGCATCTTGGCCGGGGTAGAGCACTGTGCCGACTGCGTCGATTGGGAAGACGCCAGTATTGACGATGTGCATAAGGGCGCCTTTGTCTGAGGGGAGAACACTGAGCACACTAAAGTTGATCCACGGATGAAACCACAGTGATACAGCACAAAGCACCAGCGTCATACCAATAATCCGATAATACCAGCGCCACGTTGGGCGAGCTCGGCGGGTGACCAGATGGATGATGAGCCAGCCGATCACCACCCATGGCGCCATCAGCCATACCCAGCCAAGCCATGGGTTGATGAAAATTGCTTTGCCAATGATGGCGCTGTGCTCGATGGGGAGTGGATCGGCCGCGTGGTTGAGGTCACCCTTGGTGAGGATGCGCTGATTGGTGATAGACTCAATCCGATGAGTATACGTCCGGCCGTGGCGCTGGAAGGTGATGATATCGCCGGGGTGGTAATTGCTAGCTGGCTGGGTAACGACGAGCGAGCCAACTGGTGCGGCAGTGGCCATGCTCGGTGTTGTGACAAAAAAGATACGCATGCCAAGGGCCATCATCACGGCAACGAAGCCTCCAAGACAGAGGCTTAGGATAGTGATGATAATCATTCGTTGCCGCGGCATGCGTATCGTCCTACTCCAGAGGAATTACGCGCCAAATGTCCACGTCAGTGGTTGCGAGACCTGCAAACCTTGGTAGGTTGGGCCAGCGCTGGCGTCAAGCGACACCTCAAAGGTGATCGGCACACTCTCGCCAGCGTCAATAGTTGCTTTGCTGAGTTTGGCGAGGAGGTCGATTGCACCGCCTGCTTGCAGTTGTGCGGCAGTACCCGTAAAGAGCGTGCTGCTGCCTGACTTGATGGCTACCTTAACCTTGCTGCAGAGGTCGGTTGCATTACCCGCGAGAGAAGCACCAGGGACTTTGGACTGGCTGCATGTGCCAGGGTTAAGGCTAAAGGATGTTGCGGCCACGCTACCAGTGTTTTGCAGAGTAATGTTGGTTGTTTTGGCTGGGCCACCAGCAACAAGTGCGGTATCGGCGCCACCATATTTGTTAATGGTAGAGCAGGTGGCAGAGTTGGTCGCCGCGCCGGCACCATCCGTGCTGTTGCAGGTGTAGGTGCCCGACGTCTCCTTCATGGTGAGTGTGCCGGTTGAGGCGCTGTTGACGGTGTTTTGGATGCTTGCTGCAAAGCCCGCGAAGGTTGGCGTGAAGGTGAAGGCGACGAGCAGTGCACCGACGATCCCCGTTGAGATAAGGCCAATCTGTTTCTTGCCCTGGCCAGCTTGAGTTGCAATCATAAAAATCCCCCTTATGGTTATATTAACTATAAGTGTACCAAAAGCATGAGCGTTATACAAGAGAGTAGGTTGCTGATTGTTGTGTGTATAGTGTGATAGCCAAATTTATAAATTATCAGACATAATCGGCGACTTTACTAGCTTGCTTATCCCTCCTTTGGGGGTGACAGAAGGATCGATTTGGTATTTTCTATAGATTGGTCTCTTCTGTTGATGCCAAAAGTCTGATGAAGTAGGTAGCAAACTTTTCCTCGATGTATGGCAGAGTAGTGAGAGAAAGGTTGCTGCAAGGAATCTTGCTCGTATGGACATATTATGTCTGTACCTCTGTTTTGTTATAGTGGCTCGTGCGAGAGAATGGGCCGCAATACTGTTATATCGCCAGCCTACCTGCCCAGCTTCCCACAAACCTGCTATAATAGAATATGAGTAGAAAGTAAAGAGGCGCTATCGGGCAGGGTAGCGCGAGCGGAGGTCGGAGCGATATGGCAATCAGTCAGGCGAAACTAATTCAGGCAGCGCGGCGAGTCTTTGCCCAGGACGGCTACAAGGCGGCATCGATTGTGGAGATTGCTCAGGTGGCGGGCATTGCGGTGGGTGGTGTGTATTTACTCTATCCGTCTAAGCTGGAGCTCTTCCTTGCGGTCTATCGTGCGGAGGACGAGAAGACGAAGAACCGGATTGTTGGACGGATCGATTGGTCGCAGCCCCGGGCAGCCTTCGCGGCTTATCTACGTGCCACGACGCAAGCCATGCGGCGTAATAAAATTCTCGCCGAGTGGCAGAGTGATGTGCCTGGCGAGCAGGTACGCCAAGCCTACCAAGACGAGGCCAAGCAAGCAGGAGCGGGTCATAGCCTGGCACTGCGTGGTGAGTTCTTTGCCGAGCAGGTGCAGCAGTGGCGCCGCGACGGCATACTGCGGTCAGGCGCGACTGACCAGATAATTGGCGAGCTCTTTACGGCAATGGCGGCGATTGATACGCTAGAGGGTATCGCCCCAAAGACGATGAAGTTTATGGTTGATGCGGTGCTTGAGCAGTTGTTTGTGAGTGAATAGTCGTCGCTATACGTCGTTATAAAGTAATGAACGATGCAGCACGCAGAAGCGAACCTGTCGTATTATTTGCAATTATGACTGCTTCATCGTATACTTATCACTAGTATGTTGCAATATCTTCGTTCGAGTGAGGCAGATCAGACGATTACGCCGCGTGATACGCTGCGGGTTGGGTCGTGGCTGCGCTGCGAGAAGCCTAGTAGTGAGGAGATCGACAAGCTCCTGGCGCTTGGTATGGACGAAAACATCATCAAAGATGCGCTGGACCCGCACGAGGTGCCACGTATTGAGTTTGAGGATGAGTGGACGTATTTGATTGCCCGCTTGCCTGATACAGACGATGATTTTAATGACTTTACGACGCCGATATTGTTTGGTATTCATAAAAACTACGTGGTGACACTTTCGCGCGATAGCCTGGGCCGGCTCTGGCAGCCTTTTGTCGACAAAACGCGGATGAATACGGCGCGGCGGATTGAGCTCGTGGTGGCAATGATCGAGGCGGTGTCGCTGCAGTACCAGCGGCGAGTGGCAACGATCAACCGGCAGATGCGAGCAGCTACGGATGACCTTCACACGCTGCGGGCACGTGATATCGTAACGCTGACCGAGTATGAACGCAAGCTCAACGACTATCTCAATGCGCTGGTGCCAATGAACTGGGCGATTGAGCGCTTGATGGCAAACCGCAGCCTCCGCCTCAAAGAGGACGATAAGGATGATGTGGAGGATATCTCGATTGATCTGGAGCAGGTGATTGCGCGTTGTAAGTCGCTCCTGCGCACCATCACCAATGTGCGTGATAGCTATCGCGCCGTGATGGACACGCGCCTGAACGAGACAATCCGCTTACTAACGGTGATCACGGTGGCGCTGACCATCCCAACGATGATCGCTGGGCTCTATGGTATGAATGTGCCTGTGCCCGGGGCGGATGACCCAACGATGTTTTGGAAGATCACCGCCGTGAGCGTCATCGCTGCCATGGCAACGGGGTATTATTTCTTGCGCCGGCGGTAGGGAAATACTTATAATCAGCCACGCTCTGTTTGCATCTCTATCGTATAATCAGAAGTATGATGAATACGGATAGTCTTATAAAGTTTTTCGAAGAGAAACTTAAAGAAGTTGAGAAAATGATTTCTTTAAGTAGAAACAATATTGAGTTCAAAGTATGGAAGAATAGTATCGTTGATACTTATGAACGTATGGGTGAGTCATACACAAAACATATTAAGGAAATTAGTTTGTCATCAAAAAGTGGGGTGGTGATTCCAGAGTGTGATCCTGATTATAATAGTCGTGACCGAGAGAAATATATACAGATAATAAAAACAATCGAAACTGAAATACGAAGCACTATTAAATCGTTAGAGAAATGGGGATATCAACAGACTCATACTAGACCAGACGATAGCAAAGATAATAGAGTAACTATTAATAATATAAACCAGCAAACACAAAATAATCTGCAAACCATTAACTTATCACAATATGATCAACAAACACAAAACAAGATCCAAGAATTATACGATGAGCTTGGCAAAAAGAAACAAAACAAGGAGACTATACGAGGTATTCTTAAATGGCTTGCTGATAAAGGTATTGACGCACTAATTGCAATATTATCATCGAAGATATAAGAGGGGCTAGTGCACCCCACCCGCCTTGAGTAATGTCTTGAGTCCGTGCTCGCCGCCACCAAAGCCGCTGGTGGTGTAGTCGTTGACGATCATATAGGGCAGGCCAGTGACGCCGAGCTTGAGAGCGCGGCTGGTGTTTGTGGCGATGTCGTCTTTGTGTTTCTCGTTTGTCACGCAGTCGCGGAAGGTCTCGACGTTGAGCCCAGTAGCTTCGGCCGATGCTTCAAAATAGCTGACGGGGAGAAGCGGAATTTCTTTGGGTACGGCAACGCCTTTGACGCCAATACCTTTGTCGAAGTAGTCAGCTTTGATGCGGGGCACAATGTGGTGCGTGTATTCCCAATATTTATGCTGGTCGGCCGCGCAAAATGCTGCTTCGGCGCCACGTTCAGTGTTAGGCACGATATCTTTGAGAACGGCAACAATCCGGTGCTCGTAGCGCAGCTTGCCCGACTTTATGTACTGCTGGAAGTCTGTGGTGTTTGTGGCGGCCTCAACCTGCGCACAAAATGAGCAGAAGTAGTCGGTGTAGTCGACAAAGACATTGGGCGCAGTGTGGCTGCCCTGCGACATCGCGCTCTGCCAGGGCTCACCTTTGCCAATGTGCTTGTTGGGTGGGCGGTTGATGAGATTGTAGGCGAAGAGGCTGATGATTGTGATAACGACAATCCCAAGCATGATATGGATCAAGCTAACCCCTGTTTGTTTTGACTGCATGATGCTCCTCCTGCTGAGCTAATGTTATGTAGATGGCGGCAATCTGGCCCGATCGATAGAGCGAAAAGAGGCTGAGCCCAAGGGCGATGATAAGCACAATGGTGCTGGCAACCGTCGCGGCCGAAGCGGCGGCTGCTCCCGAGAAAAACACTGCCACGATGGGGAGAATGAGCGATGTACCACAGGGCACGCAGCCCAGGCCAATTGCCGCCGCGACGGAAGCAATACCGCTGAGGCCGAGCTGCTGCGTGGTTTGCTGGTTGCGCTTGTTGTGCTGAGCGGTGAAGATAATAAGCGCGAGCGATATACCCTGCAAGATCGAGACAAGCACAAGCAGCGCGCCCGTCAGCGACGTCGCGGCCTGCCGAGCGATCTCTATAAACATCGTCCCAATGACGCCAAGTTTATCGATAAGCGGCAAGCGAGACATAAGTAGCGCACCATAGAACCCACCGTTGGTTAAGAGAAAAATCAGCCAGGCAAAGCCAAGTGCGCCAACCAGAGCGCCAACCGCATAGCGTGGTTGGCGCAGCACCTGACTAATGCCGCTCAGGGCGGTAAGCGTGGCGAGATGTAGCGAAGAAAGGTGATGTTTCATCAGTGTCTCTATTATACCACTGAGCGCTGTAAACCTCTGTGTTCATCCCATTGATGGTTACTCTATGACGCCGTAGCCAAGCAGGCCAGTATAGTTGCGCTGCTGGTTGGCAAAGACACGTATCTTGTTATTCTCATTGCCGCCAACAGTGGTGAGCATGCCGTCATCATTGCGCAGGACAATGTGCGTATGGTCGCCAAAGACGGGCGAAGCGCGGTAGATTGCTACGTCGCCAGGGCGGGGCTGGTAGCCGCTATCGGCTGGCTTGAAGCGGCCTGCTGACTCGTAATACTCACGCAGCGTGAAGGTGCCTGGGATGCGCCAGCTACCAGTGTGTGGGTTCTTGAGCGGCGCACCAGCCTGCTGCATCGTCCAGCTGACGAAGTCAGCGCACCATGCTTCGTGCGCTCCTTGGCTATATTTCGTACCAGCGGGCTGAGCGGCAAACTCTGCCTGGGCAAGCTGGACAATCTTGCGGCGAGTAGGGCTGAGGGCTTGCGTGTTGACCTCAGGAAACTGGGCGAGCCCTGGCGAACGATCGAGCGTGGCCACATGCGACGTACCTTGGAGTTTGTAAAGGATCTTACGCCAGCCAATCGCTGTGCCAACAATGCCGCCAATAACGAGAAAGATGGCAAGGCAGATGGTGATGATGGTTGCTCGGTGGCTAAGAGGAAATAATCGTCTCATATGTATAGTATACACCGCATGGTGATGAGATGCTTGTTGGGTAGTTGCCGTTCGGGCTGTGAGTGAGGATTTATTTTGTTGAATAGCCGCACACCATAGCAGCGAAATTGCCGAGTGCCTTGCCGACATCTCTCCACCGACGACACCGAAACAGGTCGTGTGCGGTAATGAGCAGTGCTGCACCAATGATAATAAGCAACGCAGCTAAGGTGTACCCTGCGAGAGATGACTGACCGATGAATAGCTGCAGCGCATAATAGCTAGCCGTGAATGCGAAGCCAAAGATGATGAGGCTGAGGAGTTTGAAGAGGTAATGCATGATGGTTTGATTATGGTACGATAGCAAAAATATGTCAACGACAGATGCAGCATTTGACATGATAATAGTATCGCTCTATAGTTATGCATATGTTTCAACCACCTCGCCCCCTCCTATATAACACAGCGCCACTAACAAGCCAGCAGCTCAAAGAACTTCTCAAGGAGTATGTTCAGCACTATCGCGAGCTGCTATGTACGCCTGATACCATGAAGCAATTACTCAGGCCACATTCGTATAGCGATGCAGAGGCAGATGAGGTTGTGAGTGCTGTCGTTGACATTGTCAATATATGGGGATATTACTTCTACCAGCCAACTGGCAAGACAGCTGCAAATCAGGAGAAAAAGCGTTTTGCGCAGCAGTTGCTGCACGATATTCGCGCAATGGCTGACGAGATTCCTGATCTTGCGAAGGTTATGTCTGAGATTGAAGAGACAGTCTGGCAAAAGCTTGATCTAGAAGTGAACCAGCAATCAGCTGAATCTCTTGTGGCTGAGGCTGGTGATATCGATCGAAAAGAATTGTTTGATAGGTTGGTGACACACTATGTACGACTCAATGAGTATTATGATAGTGAGGGAGAAGCAACCGCTGAGCAGAAGGAGCAACTGGATGACATTGTGCAGCATATGCGCACTATTATCGATGAGAATATTGCTGCAAAACGTAAGATGTTTGCTAATCGCTATTGGTCAGTAGCAGCTGAGACTTTGTATAAAGCGCTTTTTCTCACTAGCCGTCTGTATCATATCAGTGGTGCTGATGAGGACTTTGAGCGGGTTTTGAATCTTGCTAGCCTATATCGCACAGCGATGTATAGTACGCTCGGTGGGTCTGTACCAGCCCTACCAAGCCTTGATGATGCAGATATCGTACCACTCTCGCAGGCAGAGCTTAAGCGTGACAGAAAGGCGAGTACCTATATCTATGATGTTGAGTTTGTCGTTCTCTCACTGGTGGAGGACTGTCTGAGAGAAGGCCAGCCTGACAAGGCACGCCAGATTGAGCGCTACCTCATTAATCCGTATATGCGTGCTGTTGCGGATACGTACTATGTTCTTAATCACGAAGATCCAACCGGCAAGAGACAAAAGCGCGCTGCGGCATACGTTATCGAAAGAGAGGACATAGCCTACGTAAAACATGGTGATGAGGATATCGATGATGAGATAGTCATCAATGAGCTTGACAGTGGACGTATTGCTTTTGATGAGGAGATACGCCGTCGCTATATTGCATATGTACGGCAGTCAGCAGCTACTGGCAAAAATAATCATGTGATACTTGCCCTCGGAGCACTACAGCAATGTTGTGAGTACACCAATAGGGATCGTACTGCTATCTGCCAAGTTGTCTGGGAAAAATTACGGAGTACGCTTCGTCCTACAGAATGGCGGCACCCAGTCATTATTAGTGCTGAACAGTCTGAATGTCTCTATCTTTTATGGAGATACGATGATGCAGATAAAGTGGATAATTGGCTTAGGCAGCTATACATGAATGATCCTAGCTACAATATAGTTAAATTCTGTCTCTTACGGTTTGCGTTTGATCCAAAGGTATTTGCAACACTGGAAGATATTATTATGAAAGACACAACAGGTCACCTCCAGCCGAAACTTAGTAGGACACTCAGGGATCTTCGATTCTATCTTTGTCGCGCGATAGAAGATGCGTTTCAGTGTGAAAAGCAGATAAAAGAATAGAGGACTGTGCTGCAATAATAGAGAGCCTGAAATAGCACTTAGGAGCGTTCTTAATAAAGTGATTTTAAAAGACTGCTGCGCCTTTCGCTTTCTTTCCCTCTATGTTATAATTTGGCCCAGCGGATGGTTGTTAGCGTATAGCTGGGAGCGATTCAAGCAGAGGCCTGTTTGTGTGTGGGGCTCGTAGCATAAGAAAGGAGTTGTATGACTCAAACCAAACCAATTATAACGGTGGATGGCTTGACTAAAGCCTATGCCGGCACGCCAGTGGTGGATGGGATATCCTTCACGGTTAAGACGGGCGAGATTTTTGGCTTGCTGGGGCCCAACGGCGCCGGTAAGACTACGACACTAGAGATGCTGGAGGCGCTGCGGTCAATTGACGCTGGCCAGGCGACCATTGACGGCATTGATGTCGCCAAGCAGCCCAAGCAGATTAAGCAAATTATTGGCATCCAACTGCAGTCGACCACCTTTTACGATAAGCTGACTCTGCGCGAACAGCTACGTATGTTTGCGAGCCTGTATGGTCGGCGGGTTGATGCTGATGCGTTGCTAGCCAAGGTACAGCTCAGTGCGAAGGCCGGCAGCTACGTGGAGCAGCTGAGTGGTGGGCAAAAGCAGCGCTTTGCGATTGCCGCAACGCTCGTTAATCAGCCCAAGGTGCTCTTTTTGGATGAGCCGACTACGGGCCTAGACCCACAAGCGCGGCGCAACCTGTGGGAGCTGATCAAAACCATTCGCGATGAAGGCATTACCATTGTGCTGACCACCCACTACATGGATGAGGCTGAGCTGCTGTGCGACCGCCTGGCGATTATGGATGCGGGCAAAATTATCACCATCGATACGCCGCAGCACCTTATCGAGCAGCTGCTGGCGCGCGGCTTTACTAAGCAGCAAACGGTCGAGCCCGCCAACCTCGAGGATGTATTTATTGATTTAACCGGCAAGGCCATTCGGGAGTAGATGATGCGAGTCAAGTCATATTGGATTGGAGTATATGGGCAGGTGCGCGCCCTACAAAAGCGCTTTATGCGCGATGGCACGTCGCTGTTTTTTACCTTTTTGTTCCCGCTCATCTTTTTGCTGGTGTTTGGCGCGATTTTTAATAACCAAACCACCAGCTTCGATGTGGCGATTATCAACCACTCGCAGAGCGAATTTGCCAAGCAGTTTGTGGAGCAAGCCAAGGCAAACAAAGACACGGTACTGAAGGTGAAGGACGTCAAGGATATGCAGGAAGCGCGCGAGAAGCTAAAGCACTCGGAGCTGAGTGGTATCATCGAGCTGCCAGCCGATTTTGGTAGTGTGACGCCAGCCCAAGCGGGCGCCCCTAGCCAGGGTAGCAGCCAGGGTCACACCTCTCAGCCCGGGCAGGGCAGCGCCGCTGGCCAAGCCCACGCGCGCCCAAGCGGCACCTTGCGTGTGCTCTACGCCAAGGGCTCGGAGCAGTCTGGTAATACACTGACGGCTATTATGGGGCAGATTATTGATGGCATTAACAGGGGTATGGGCCAGCCCGAGCCACCGCTAAAGGTTGCGGGCCAGGCGGTGGGCGATGAGCAGCTCAAGACCTTCGACTACACCTTTACCGGCCTGCTGGCCTTTAGCTTGCTAAGCATGGGGATCTTTGGCCTGGCTAACCAAATGCCGACGGAGAAGCAAAAGGGCTCCTACCGACGCCTGCGGGCATCACCCTTTACGGCCGGGCAGCTGATCCTGGCAATGGGCATCCACTACACGATTGTCTCGCTGCTGAGTGCCGCTATGATGCTGGTGGTGGGGATGAGTGTCTTCCACTTTACGATGCGTGGTGACTGGCTGCTGGCCGTGCCGTTTATCACTCTTGCGGCGCTGCTGATGGTGGGCTTTGGCCTGCTGATTGGCGGCTGGGCCAAGAACGAGAACCAGTCGGCACCACTGGGTAACCTGGTGGCCTTCCCGATGATGTTCCTTTCTGGCACCTTCTTCCCGTCCTATATGTTCCCGGAGTGGCTGCGCACGCTCAGCCAATTCATCCCCATGACACCTGTGACCGATGGCCTGCGCCTGATCATGGCCGAGCACGCCAGCCTGGCAGAGGTACTGCCATACGCCGGCGCCATTAGCCTATGGATGCTGGTGGTGTATATTGCGGCGATAAAGCTGTTCCGGTGGGAGTAGCGAAGTAGCTAACAAGAGGAGACAACATGACGTATCAATTCATCCAAGATGCCTACCAAGCACGGCGTGGTGGGTCATCGCGGGTGCTTGATGTGTGCTGCGAAGGCTGTACCAAGCACGTGACGTTTTACCAAAAGGATGGCTCAGGTTCGCTGCGGCGAATGTATGTCGACCGTTTTATCGATATAGTCCCAACTGGTGATGAGTTGCGCTGCCCACACTGCCAGCGCGTCCTTGGTATTCTCATCACGTATGCCAAAGAAAACCGCCTGCTGGCCTATCGGCTCTTTGTCGATGCCGTGACGAAGCGGATTGTGCCGCGTCGGCAAGTAGAGTAATATAGCTCCTTATGCCCAATCGTTGGCTGGTTTGTATACTTGCTATAATATGAAAAAGAATTGCAAGCTAGAGGAAAGGAAGCTCTATGAGTGGTCATATACCAGATTTTTGTGCTTACCCGGCTGACCAGGCAATTGGTATTATTCGGGTGATTGCTGAGCATCGATAGCCCATGACCGTCGAAGAGGCTTTCTCACTGCGAGACCAGTTCGGCTGGACACCCGCTCCAGACAATGGAGAATTTTTCGTTACTCCCGTCAGCAACGGAGAAGAAGACGGTCACATAAGCTTAGTCGTCAACAACAATAAGTATATATCCAGAGTCTCTTTCCGCTTGACCAGCCTTGCCCCTCCGGACCCGGGCCCGGAAATTAGGGCATTGATACAGTCAGCACGCTCAGAGTACGTTGCTGGACTTACATCACTGTACGGGACTGCAACTCCCGGTCCTAGCAGCAAAGTGGAAACTTTGTCTTGGTATTTGCCGTCACGCGCGAGTGTCGGTTTAGGAGTCGGCACAAGATTTGTGTCCGCGACAATTGAATCGCCAGCGATGACTGATCTTACTGAAGCTGAAGAGAAATATTTCGCTCAGTAAATAAACCCAAGCCACATGACATCCAGAGCGTCGAGCACTGTCAGTGGGATAATCATTCTCTACTGTCTAGTCGTCCGCATGCTTGGTGGTGAGGGTGCGCTGGGGCAAGAAGAGGGCGACAAGGAAGCCCGTGGCCATAAGCGCTGCACTGATGATGAAAATCTGATGCAAGGAGTCGCTAAAGGCATTGAGAATACGAGTGGTGTAGTCGTCCTGCTGCTGGCTCAGCTGCTGCTGGGCACGCGCGCGAGCTGGAGCAGGCAGACGAGCCATGCCTTTGGCTGCACCCTGGCTAATAGCATCGCGCTGGCTGTTGATGCGCAGCAAGGTATCGGCATTGAGCTCGCCATCAAGCTGCCGAGCGGCTTGTGGCGTGTGGCGCAGCGTCTGGATATAGGGAATTTGATTGACATCGCCAAGGCTGTGCAAAATGCCACTAGTGAGCACGCCCGCAAAGATAGCCGTCCCCACCGTCGAGCCAAGCCCGCGAAAGAGCTGTACACTTGAGGTAGCAGCGCCGAGATCCTGCTGGCGGAATTCATTTTGTACGGCGAGGGTAAGGATGGGCATACACATCCCCATGCCAAAGCCAGTGAGTGCCATGATGATTGCCTCATGCCAGTAGGGTGAGGTGGGCTGGAGTGTGATAAGCGAGAGAATACTTGCTGCGGTGATGGCGCAGCCGATGACGATATAGCGCTTGTATACACCCGTCCGGCTAATAAGCTGCCCCACGCCAATAGAGCTAATCATCATCCCGCCCACCATTGGCAAGAGCATCAGGCCAGCTTGCGAGGCAGTCGCACCAAAGACTTGCTGGTTAAACTGCGTGAGATAGAGGATCGCTCCGAGAAAAGCGGCACCAAAGAGCAGGCTAATGAGCATAATCAGGCGGTAGGTGGGGTTACGGAAGAAGCGGAGAGGGAGGATGGGCTGAGCGGCGTTGCGCTCAAGCCAGAGGAAGATACCACCGGCAAGGGCGGCAATAGTCAGCAGCACGCCCTTGATGAAGGTAAGGCTCATGCCATGGTCGATCACGCTCTTAAAGACCATCTCTGTATTATCTACTGCCAAGACAAGTGCTGCCAGAGCAATGGTGATGAAAAGAGCGCCGAGGTAGTCTGGCTTGTGCTTGCTGTCGTGCTTAATCTGTGGGCAATAGCGGATGATGAGAGCAGTGGCGATGATGCCAATTGGCACATTGATAAAGAATGTCCAGCGCCAGTCGGTTGTGACGCCAAAGATGGTCGCACCATCGGTTAGCCAGCCACCAAGCAATGGCCCCGCTACCGAGCTCATGCCAAAGGTCGCACCGATCAGCCCCTGCCAGCGGCCTCGCTCCTTGGGAGTGAAGAGATCGCCGACAATGGTAAAGGCGTTGGCGGTGATAATGCCGCCACCAATTCCTTGCAGCGCCCGCCACGCAATGAGCCATTCTACGGTTGGCGCGATACCGCTAAGCAAAGAGCCAATGGTAAAGATTGCCACGCCACTGAGCAAAAGTGGCTTGCGGCCATACATGTCGCTTAGCTTGCCGGCTAGCGGTACCGTTACAGTGGTGGTGAGCATATAGGCAGTAACGATAAAGCCAAGAGAGGAGAAGCTGTTGAACTCCTTGACGATCGCGCCCAGTGCCGTCGCCACGATGGTTTGGTCGAGTGCCACAAGGAAGAGGGCGCTCATCACGGCAAGCATGACGATGAGTTTGTGGCGTTGGGGTAGATGATGGAGCATAGAATTCCTTAGTTAGTTACTATAGTTGATATTCCGAAATGTAAATATAAGGTCTTCGCTCTCGTTAGAGTATATATTCCTCCTCTCGACTCCTATACGACTTTGAGATACGTCAAGTAGAGAACTGTTAACCAAATATGCTATGATACGCCGAATAGAAATGTTTGTCAATTTTATACCAAGGAGCTCAGGCACTGCACTGGCTGATTGTGTGCGATGAGCTGCGTTAGATCGACCTCAGCAAGGAAGTGAGGTAGAATTGGGTGCTGCCGTGGGGTAATGAAGCTACACTCGGCGACCTCTGCCAATCCATGCGTTGTGGCGGCAAGGTCAATCGACTGGTAGTCGTGCCAGTTGGTGATGTGGAACAAGAACTCAAGCTGTTCGCGTGGCTCACCAGCTGCTGACGCTGCGATAGCAAACTGCTGGACGAAGAGCAGCCGGCCAATCACTGGCTCGACGCCTGTTTCTTCGATCATCTCTCGCCGCAAACCATCCAGTATGCTCTCGCCCAGCTCCAACCCACCGCCCGGTGTGCACCAAAAATCTCGGCCATCGCCAGTGCGCGTCGTCAAGCGCTGGCAAAAGAGCTCACCTCTGTCGTTGATGATAATTCCGCGTACATTGATATGTCTGTGCATGGTGCCTCCGTTATAAAACCGTTGATGATGAATGATAGACAGCCAGTTAGGCAATTATGTCTAGTATAGCAGCAGTGAGATAGATATCGTAAGAAGCGCGTGGTATTAATGACACAACGATAGCACAAAATCGCAGTTTGTTATATAATACTCGTATGGTTAAGCCGCATTACAATCACTGTGAGATACTAACAGCACCCCATGATTATCGCCCACTGCCTAATCTAGCGACAGCGGTGCGACATGATGGCAAATATAATCGGCCTGATTCTCGTTTTTCGTCTGACCCACTGCTGCGGGTTACTGATGATTTATCGTCAATAACGTATGCAGTACCCGAAAAAGATCTTGCGCGTGGCGGTTCGTCGCGTCATGGAGCATTTGTTGCTCATGTGCGCTACACCGAGCAGAAACACGATACGCCCGAAACGCTTGTTATTAAACCTTCCACGGTGCCAACGGCTCTTGGTGAGTTGGCTATGACGCAGTACCTAGAGCGTGAGGGCCTTGCACCATTCTCGGTAGACGGGCTCGTGGTTGAGGGCGCATCGGAAGGCGTGGCTGCACAGGATCGTAGTCGTGTTGCCTTGCTATTGTCGCGATATCAGCCAGAAGTAGTGGGCTTTGATAGTCTTGCGTGGCATGAGATGAGTATGGATGATGTAGCGCTGTATGCCACCGAGGCAGCGACCGCATTGGCTGCATTACATAGAGTGGCAGTTGCGCATGGCGATGGCTATTTGCGTAATGTTGTGCGTGTCTCGGGTCAACCAGCTCGTATGATTGATTTTGAACATGCAGTTAGTTTCTCAGACGTTGTTGATCGAGCTGACGGAGGAGATGAAGCAGCGCAGCGCCATATAGCCGATATGATGTCGCGTGACCTCTGTGGTATGGTTACCGATGTCGTGCAGCAGGTGCAGTTGACACGCGCAGCCGAGCGCAGTACATGGCTTGATCCTGCGCTGGATGCATACTACGAGAAACTTGCGGTGCTGGGGCATGACCAGCTCGTTACTGCTGCATCGGCTGTTATGGCGGCAGTGCGTCGTATCGTAAGGTAGCCTACGTAGCCCACTTCTCTTGATTTTCCCATTAGCACTCGCTATACTAGAGTGCTAGAAGCGCCTTGATTGATACCAGGCGCGGTGATAAGTATTAAGAAAGGGGTAACCAATGAGTTCACCAATCAAGCCAATGGCGCATTTCGTCGTGGCGGTTAAGGAGAAAAAGCCAGAGAAGACTGCCAGCGGGATCTTTTTGCCCGAGTCGGCTCAGGAGAAGTCGGAAGCTGCCAAGGTGATTGCAGTTGGATCGGCAGTAGAAGATATAGTGGTCGACGCGCGGGTGGTCTACAAGAACTACGCAGCTACCACTATTAAGCTCGACAAAGAAGAGTATTTGATTATCAAGGACGAGGATATCCTCGCCACAGTAGAATAGGAGAACTAGTCTATGGCAAAAAAAGTATTTTATGATGAAGATGCGCGCCGCCGGATTTTGGGTGGGGCAGAGATTCTCTACAACGCAGTGAAGACAACGATGGGGCCAAAGGGTCGCAACGTCGTCATTGGCAAAAGCTACGGTGGCCCAAGCGTCACGCACGATGGTGTAACGGTGGCCAAGGGTATCGACATCGAGGATGTTGATGACGAGACACTAGGCTTTAAGGTGGGGGCAGAGCTCATCAAGCAGGCCGCCAACAAAATGAACGACGTGGCTGGTGACGGCACAACCACTGTGACGGTTTTGACCTACCATATCCTTAGTGAGGCAAACAAGCTGATTGCTGCTGGTCACAACCCAATGCTGCTGCGCAAGGGTCTCGAGCGCGCTGCGGCAGAGGTAACAGCCGCTTTGAGTGAGCAGGCAGAAGACATTCGCAATGATGAAACACGCGTCGCAGAGGTGGCAACTATCTCGGCGGGTGATGACGCAATTGGTCGGCTGATTGCTGATGTGATGGAGAAGATCGGGCCCAATGGTGTGGTGACGGTTGAGGAAGGCCGCGGCCTTGAGCTAGAGAGCGAAGTGGTCGAGGGTTTTACCGTCCAGCGCGGCTTCGTCAGCCCCTACATGGCGACAGACACCAAGCGGATGGAAGCGGTGTACGACAAGCCAGCCATCGTTATTACCGACAAGAAGATTTCGTCGGCACAGGAGTTTGTCCCGCTGCTTGAGATGATCGCTCAGAGTGGTAAGAAAGATCTCGTTTTGATTGCTGACGATGTCGATGGCGAAGCGCTTGGCCTGCTTGTGCTTAACCGCCTCAAGGGTGCTTTTAATACCCTGGCTATTAAAGCGCCGAGCGATAAGGATGTCCTCTACGATATTGCTGCTCTGGTAGGCGCAAAAGTCATTACCGAAGACACCGGTATGAGCTTTGATACGGTTGGCCCTGATGTGGTCGGTTCGGCTCGCAAGGTGATTGCTACCAAGGATTTGACAACGATCGTCGAAGGGGCTGGTGCGAAGGCGGCAGTTGATGCCCGGATTGACCAGATTGCCGTTGAAATTGCCAACGCCTCGAGCGACTATACCAAGAACAATCTCGTTAAGCGCCAAGCTGCCCTGACTGGCCAAGTGGCGGTGATTAAGGTAGGTGGGGCAACCGAGACCGAGATCGAAGAGAAGAAATACCGTGTTGATGATGCGGTGGCTGCCGTCAAGGCTGCTCTGGCTGAGGGTGTTGTGCCTGGTGGCGGGGTGACACTGGTCAATCTTGCAACGAGCTACACCCACGCTGGTGATGCCGATGCGTCAGTGACTGCCGGTGAGAATTTGCTTATCCACGCGCTCGAGCAACCGTTCCGTATCCTGCTGACCAACTCTGGTCTCAATGCTGATGAGTGGCTGCCACAGGTGAAGGCAGCGCAGCCTGGCTTTGGTATTAACGTTAACACACCAGGTGAGCTGATCGATCTCAAAGCAGCTGGCGTGGTTGATCCTGTCCGTGTTACTAAGGAAGCACTGCAGAATGCTGCCTCCATCGCTGGTACCGCAATGACGATGGGTGCGCTCGTCGTCGACTTGCCTGAGAAGGAAGTGGCCAGCCCAGCTGGCATGCCTGGCATGGGCGGCGGTATGGGTATGTACTAAGCCTCGTCCTGCCTCGTTCTCCAAAACCCACCACGTCTGTGGTGGGTTTTTAATTCAGGAAAGAATCGGTTGACAGATACCCCCAGGGGGTATACCATAGGAGTATGAGCAAAGATATTACCAGACGAGCACTACACCGTATCAAAATTATGAAGGGCCAGCTGGAGGGGTTAGAAAAGCGTGTGGCCGATGATGCCTACTGCATGGACATCATCATCCAGAGTCTGTCCATCCAGAAGTCACTGGCATCGCTGAATAAGCTGATGGTCAAGCAGCACCTCGAGACACATGTGGCTGAGATGCTGGCGTCAAGCGATACGAAGCAGCGCGATAAGGCGCTCAAAGAGCTCGACCAGCTCTACGACCTGACGAACATTCGCTAGCAGCAAGCAGATATAAGAATGGAAAGGATAATGCGGTGCGCAGCACCGAGGAGTTTGTTATGGATAAAAAACAGTCACGGCACCATCATATGACTCATGGTGAGCATACTCACCATGAGGGACATGGACAGGGTGGCCATTGCGGGCATAATGCGGCGCAATTTCGGCAGCGCTTTTGGCTATCGCTGCTCATAACGATTAGTGTACTGGTGTGTTCACCACTGCTGCAGCAGTGGCTCGGCTATACACTACCTGAGGTGGTGAGCCGGTATGTGCCGGCCATAAGCGGGACGATATTGCTGTGGTATGGTGGCCGAGTTTTTATTCGTGCGGGGTGGCAGGAGCTACGCCAGCGCCAGCCTGGTATGATGCTGCTGATTGCTCTGGCGATTAGTGTGGCCTATGGCTACAGCCTGCTGGTGACCAGTGGCGTGGTAGCAGGGATGGATTTTTGGTGGGAGCTCGCGTCGCTCATTACCATTATGCTCCTCGGGCACTGGCTCGAAATGGCAGCGATTAAGCGAGCAACGGATGCTGCCCATACCTTAGCACAGCTCTTACCTGAGACAGCAGAGGTTGTGACAGAGCAATCGATTGATACAGTGCCGCTTGATCATCTGGCTGTGGGGATGACCGTGCTGGTGCGCCCGGGTGGGCGTGTGCCAGTGGATGGCCAGGTGATATCTGGCACGTCACAGGTTGATGAGTCGATGCTCACGGGTGAGTCGCGCCCTGTTGCTAAGCAGCCAGGGAGTCTTGTGACGGCAGGCACGATCAATGGCAATGGTGCGCTTCATGTCACGGCCCGGCATATTGGTGATGATACAACGTTGTCGCATATTATGGAGCTGGTGCGCCAGGCTGAGCAGCGTCGGTCGCGAACGCAGGTGCTGGCGGATCGGGCAGCGGGCTATCTTTTCTATGCAGCGCTTGCTACTGCGCTGGTGACGGGCGCTGGCTGGGCGCTGGCTGGTGCATCGCTGGGTGAAGTGTTGCAGCGAGTGGTGACAGTGCTGGTTGTCGCGTGCCCGCACGCCTTGGGCTTAGCGGTGCCGCTGGTTGTATCGATCTCGACTGGGCTTGCGGCGCAGCGCGGTATTGTGGTGCGTGATCGCCGCGCTTTTGAAGCCGCGCGGCAAGTCGATGTGGTGTTATTTGACAAAACGGGTACACTGACGACTGGTCACCTAGCAGTGGTTGCAGTCCATGGTGGAGACGACGCGGCTATTCTGGCACTGGCAGCAGCGGCTGAGCATGAAGCAGAGCACCCGATTGCAGCAGCGATTCGTCGCGCGGCAGCCGATCGCCATGTTGCGATACCTGCTGTGCGTGACCTCCAGACGGTGCCAGGTTATGGTGTGCAGGCTGTGGTTGATGGCGTGCCGACGTTAGTTGGCAATGCGGCCTTTATGCAGCAGCATCAGGTTGATCGAGACGAGATAACGACGGACCATACAGTGGTCTACGTTGCCCAGGCTGGGCGCGTCTGTGGTGTGATTGAGCTTGGTGATGCGCCGCGCCCTGGTGCGGCAGCGGCAGTCGCAGCGCTCCAACGCCGCGGTATAACAGTCGCCATGGTAACAGGGGATGGTGTGAGGCCAGCCGACGCGATTGCTCGCCTCGTTGGTATCACTGAGGTTCACGCTGAGGTAACACCAGCTAAGAAGGCGGCGATTGTCATGGCGTACCAGCAGCAGGGGAAGCGGGTGTGCTTTGTCGGCGATGGCGTGAATGATGCACCAGCGCTTGCCCAGGCCGAGAGTGGTGTCGCGATTGGGACGGGGACTGATGTTGCCGCAGCGTCTGCTGGGATTATGCTGGTTGGTGATGATCCACAGGCGGTTGTCCGGCTGATCACGCTGGCCCAGGCGACGTACCGAAAAATGGTGCAGAACCTCTGCTGGGGAGCGGGCTATAATGTGCTGATGCTTCCACTCGCGGCTGGGGTGCTTGCGCCAGTCGGGGTGGTTATTTCGCCCGCGATCGGTGCGGTGGTGATGTCACTTTCGACGATTATTGTCGCAGCAAATGCACAACTCTTACGCCGCACGGTGGTGTAAGTCGCGAGCTCCGTTATTGACAGACTTGCGCTGTCTATGTCATACTAGCGCGCAGTATGCTTTCATTCTTAGGGAATTTTACCGCGTCGTTTCGGGTGGCGCTTGTGATGTGGCCATTTGCTGCACTTGTGTTGACATTGCCACTGTTATTGGTACATTATATTCGCTTTCGCCGGGTGGCGTTTGGCCGGGTAGTTATGACGTATCTAGTGGTGCTCTATGGCTTGGCGCTAGCTGCCTTTACGCTTTACCCGATGCCAGATAATGCGGCGCGCTTTTGCGGGAGTCACCATATCCAACCGCAGCTTACACCACTGGCGTCGATCCTCGAGATTCCCCACGAGGGTGTGCGGGCGTTGCTGCAGGTGGTGCTTAATGTTATTTTCTTTGTGCCACTGGGGGCGTTTTTGCGGGCGATGTATCGGGTGCGCTGGTGGACTGTGGTGGCAATTGGCCTTATGACGTCGGTAGTGATTGAACTGACGCAGCTCACGGGGGTGTTTGGCGTGTATCCGTGTAGCTATCGGCTGTTTGATGTTGATGACTTGCTGCTTAATACGAGCGGGGCACTGCTGGGCTTTTGGCTGGGTTGGCTGCTACCAAATCTTCGCGATACGGAGCGTGGAGCAACGATGATTCGCCAGCCTGGCCTTGTGCGGCGTATCGTTGCCTTTGTCGTTGATATGACTGGAGTGGCGATTGGCTCAACAATTGTGATGGTAGCGCTCACGCTTCTCAATGTGTTGCACTCACGGCAGTGGACTGAACAGATGCAGATGCTGACGCAAATTATTCCGTATGGCTTTATTGCGCTCGTGCATGCCATCCTCCCATTGGTGGCCCAGGGGCGGACGCTTGGTGGCTGGCTGACGGGTATTTCGCTCGATGATCGGCCGCGAGGGTGGTTCCACCGCGTGGTATTCTATGCGGTGCGGCTGCTCTATATTGCGGTGCTGTCGATGGTGCATCTGCCGTTTGTGTCATTAATGACGCTGCTTGTCACGATCGTGCTATGGCGTCGGTATAAGCAGCTGCCTTATGTAGTGCTTGATAGGTACTGGCCAACGCGTCACACGCTAACCACTGATGACAAGTAATCTATACCACCTCACACTTTACGTATTCTGGCAAACGATATAGACTAGAAGGAGACAGGTAGCAGAAGCAAGGAGGCGATATGCGGACGGCAATGGTGAAAAGTGTGCTCAGTGTCATGATGATAGCAGTCGGATGCCAGCTGATGGCTCCAGTGCCAGCTCAGGCTGCGGAGCGGAGGACAATCTCGGTCTATGTCAGTGACGAGAACCTCCCAAAGGTGGCTGACGACCATCTAAAGATGATCGATCGGCTCATTGTTCATTTTGGGCGTATTGCAGCCGATGGGCGCGTGACACTTGATACACTGCCACACCTCAAGCAAGCAGCCACGCTGCAGCGGATTCGGGCGGTCAATCCGCGTATCTCCCTTATTCTCTCAATTGGTGGTGGTAATGATGCCGCGCGGAGTGAGTTCGATGCGATGGTGCGTCAAGCCAGCACCCGGCAGGCCTTTGTGAGTTCTGTTAAGGAGGCGCTGCAGGCTCATCAGTTAGATGGGGTGGATATCGACTGGGAGTTTCCAAAGGGGAGCCAGCAGGCTGACCTGATTGCTCTTTTACGCGAACTGCGCGCGGCAACGACCACCAGCGGACGCCAGCCGAGTATTTCGATGACGGGTGCACCAGCCAAGTGGTATGCTGAGCAAAATAAGTTTGCTGAGTACGAGCAGTATCTTGATCAGATTGCGATCATGACGTATGACATGCGGGGGTTTGGCTCGTTCAAGACGCACGCTGGGCACCATGCTGGGCTCTATACCGCACCGGATGACCCGCTCGATCAGAGTGCCAACTCGGCGGTGCAGCACTATCAAGCTCATGGCGCACCAACAAACAAATTGATGATCGGGGCGGCGTGGTATAGCCGGCGGTTTACCTCAGTTCCTGGGGTGAATCATGGACTGCACCAGCCCGTTGGCGATGCTCAAAAGGCTGGCGAGTACCACACCACGTATGACCGGCTTGAGCGAGAGTATATTAATAAGAATGGCTACACTCGCTACTGGGACGACGCAAGCAAAGCGCCCTATCTCTATAATGCTGCGCGGCGTGAGTTTATTAGTTACGACGATGCGGAATCGATGAAGTACAAGGCAGAGTATGTCCAGCAGCACAACTTGCAAGGGATTATTGTCTGGCGTTATCTCTCCAACCCGCAGAGTAATGATGCGTTGCTGCGGCAACTCGACCACACGCTGCATGGTAGCGCTGCGCCATCGTCGACTCAGCCGCAGCTCAGTCAGCCGCAAAGCACCATACTGCCACCGAAGGTGATGCACATCTCGCACACTCAGCAGCCGCAGCCAACTCAATCGCAGCACGAGGGAGCATTGGCAGCTACTGGTGATAATGTCCCGCTGCTATACTACGGTGGCGCGACGTTGGTTATGTTAGGCGTGCTTGGTGCGGCAGTGTATGCTTGGCGTCGTCGGCATATAAAAAGGTATTGACAATAAATAGTTTAGGCAGTAAACTATTTATTGTATGAAGGTAGAAGCAAAGTCAGGTGCACAGCCGCAGCGCCAAGTATGTATTGAGAACATCACGAGCTACTTATTTCAGCTCAAGCAGCGCCTGGCACGCGCTCAGCGCCAGACGGATCAGCAGTTTGGTTTGGCACCTGTTCACTGGCATGTGCTGGGCCTATTGCATAGTGGGGCAATCGAGACGATGGGTGATGTGGCCGCAAAGCTGTGCGTCTCCAAGGGTGCGGCGACGCAGATTCTTGACGTGCTGGTGGCAAAACAGCTCGTCCAGCGCACGCCAGACCAGCACGATCGACGGGTGGTGCGCCTGCAGTTGACTGCGCAAAGCCAGCAGATAACCGATCACTTCCGGCAGTATATGGCGGAGACTGTTGCCGATCTTTTTGCAGTGCTGAGCGATGCCGAGCTAGTGCAGCTCGACCAACTTATTGATAAAGTGGTTCAGTCGCAGAAGGCGGAGCGAGCATGAAGTACATCTGGCGACTACTCTGGGGCTATTGGTGGCAGCTCGGACTGCTGGTTGCTGCAACGTATGGCTCGGTGATGGCAACGCTGAGCTTGCCAGACTTTATGGCGGCGATTATTAACAATGGCATCGTTGGCTCCGACATGGCCGTTATATGGCATAATGGCTGGCAGATGATTGCCGTGACGCTGGCCGGTGCAGTGGGGACGATTGTGTCGGTCTTCTTTGCGACGCGGATTGCCACTGGCCTCTGCCAGCAGCTGCGCGATCAAGTGTTTGCCCGAGTGGAGGATTATGCTGTGGCGGACTTTAACCGTTTCTCGACAGCATCGCTGATTACGCGTTCGACGAATGATATCCAGCAGATCCAATCGACGGCGATTATGCTGCTACGCATTGCCTTGATGGCACCGATTATGGCCGTGGCTGGCCTGCACAAGGCACTGGCTAATGCACCAAGTCTGAGCTGGATTATTGCTCTGGCGGTTGCGGTGCTTTTGGTGGTTATTATTGGCTTGTTTATTGCGGCGATGCCTCGTTTTCAGCGCTTGCAGAGTGTGGTTGACAAGCTGAACTTAGTTGCCCGCGAGAACTTGACGGGCCTGCGCGTCGTGCGCGCTTTTCATACCGAAGTGGTCGAAGAAGCAAAATTTGATGCCGTCAACCATGAGCTGACGAAGCTCAACCTGGTAGTCAATCGCTTGATGATGGTGATGGAGCCAGTGATGGTGTTAATAATGAATCTTGCGAGCGTGGCGGTGGTGTGGTATGGCGCGCTGGCGATTGGTGATGGGCGCCTCGCGATTGGCAATATGATGGCCTTTTTACAATATGCTTTGCAGGTGATTATGTCGTTCTTGATGATATCGATGGTGTTTATTATGGCACCGCGCGCAGCCGTGTCGGTGCGCCGAGTAGCAGAGGTGCTCGATACCGAGCCGTCGATCACTGACCCGGCTAAGCCTCAGCCACTCGCGCCGGGAGGCATAGGGCGGATTGAATTTCGCGATGTTACCTTTGCCTACCCAGGGGCAGATGAGCCAGTGCTGAGTAACATTAGCTTTGTGGCGGAGCCTGGCCAGACGACGGCATTCATTGGCAGCACGGGCTCGGGCAAGTCGACATTAGTCAATTTGATTCCGCGGTTTTATGATGTGTCGGCTGGGCAGATTTTGCTTGATGGGGTGGACATTCGTCGCCTCAGGTTGACTGACCTAGCCAGCCAAATTGGTTATGTGCCGCAAAAGGGTGTGCTGTTTCGGGGGAGTATTGCCAGTAATATTGCCTATGGCGCGCCTGAGGCCGATGAGGAGGCGATTGCTCATGCAGCAGAGGTGGCTCAGGCAAGGGACTTTATTGGCCAGCTTGATGATGGCATGGCAAGCGAGGTAGCGCAAGGTGGCACCAATGTCTCGGGTGGGCAGCGCCAGCGGCTGTCGATTGCTCGGGCATTGGCAGCGCAACCTCAGGTGTATATCTTTGATGATTCTTTTTCGGCACTTGATGCGCGGACGGATGCCGCACTGCGCCGGCGGCTTGCGCAGGAGCTGGCGGGCAAGACGGTGCTGATCGTCGGGCAGCGAATCCATACAATTGTCAAAGCAGATAATATTATTGTGCTAGATGAAGGGAAGATCGTTGGCCAGGGTCGGCACCAGGAGCTCATGAAAACCTGTGCGGTGTACCAAGAGATTGCTGCATCGCAGCTAAGCGAGCGCGAGCTAGCTGCGCTCGAGCGGCCTGCTTCGCTTGGTGCTGCCGCGCAAGGAGGGGTGCGATGAGCCAGCAGTCATCTCCAAAGTCGCGCTCACCAGGGGTACGCCGCGGCCCAATGGGTGGGCCAGTCGCTGGTGGTGGCACGGAGCGAGCCAAGGACTTCCGCGGGACGGTACGCACGCTGCTGCGGTATCTGCGCGCCTTTCGTTGGCAGCTCGCCCTAGTCGTTGGCTTCACGATAATGAGTACGCTATTTGCAATTGTCAGCCCCAAGCTGCTTGGCAACGCGACCAACCAGATTGTCGATGACTACACGCGCCTGCGTACCTACGATGCTATCCACGAGAAGCTTCCTGCCGGCGCAGCGATCCCTGCGGGCATGACGGGCGAGCAATTTATGGCGTCGCCTCAGGGTAAGCAACTGGCGCAGGAGCTACCTGCCTCGGCTCGCAAAGCCGCCAAGACGCTCGACCTCGGCACGCGCCCCACTTTCCATTACGATGCGATCTTGCAGATTATCCTCTGGCTAGTGGGGCTCTATGCGATCAGTGCGCTGTTTCGCTATGGGCAGGCCTGGCTCATGACCAATATTACCCAGAAGCTGACGTACCAGCTGCGCCGTGATATCTCAGAGAAGATCAACCGCTTGCCGCTGCGCTACTTCGACACACAAACCCACGGCGAAGTCCTCAGCCGTATTACCAACGATGTCGATACGGTAAGCCAAACGCTCACCCAAAGCCTGTCGCAAATGATGAGCGCGGTGGTGATGCTAGTGGGGATCCTCGCGATGATGCTGTCGATTAGTTGGCTGCTGACTGTGGTAGCGCTCTTGGTTGTGCCACTGTCGATGGGGCTGATTGTGATGATTACCAGGCGCTCACAGACGCAGTTCATCCGCCAGCAAGATGAGCTAGGCGAGCTCAATGGCCATATTGAAGAGATGTATGCTGGCCACCAGGTGATGCGCGCCTTTCGTGGGCAGGAGCGGTCGCTGAAGACTTTTCGGCAGATTAACCAGCGGCTTTTCTCGAGCGCCTGGCAGTCGCAGTTTCTCTCTGGCTTGATGTACCCAGTGATGAATGTAGTGGGCAATATTGGCTATGTTGGTGTGGCGGTGCTTGGTGGGTGGCTGGCGATTGAGGGGCGGATTAAGATTGGCGATATTCAGGCCTTCATCCAATATATGCAGCAGTTCAACCAGCCGATTGCCCAAACGGCGAATATTGCCAATGTGCTGCAATCAACTGCAGCTGCGGCCGAGCGAGTCTTTGAATTTCTCAAGGAACCGGCCGAAGCACCCGACCCGGTGCCCGCCACGACGCTGCCAGTGGTGCGCGGCGAAGTGGAGTTTCGCGACGTTGTTTTTGGTTATGATACCAAGAAACCAGTTATTAAGCACCTCTCGGCTCATATTCGCCCTGGCCAGCGGGTGGCGATTGTTGGGCCAACCGGTGCGGGCAAGACGACGCTGGTTAATCTGTTGATGCGATTTTATGATATTGACAGTGGTCAAATCCTCATCGATGGGGTGGATATTGCCCAGATGACGCGTAGCAGTGTGCGGCAGCTCTTTGGCATGGTACTGCAAGATACGTGGCTCTTCCATGGGACGATCCGCGACAACCTGCGCTATGGTAACCCTGAGGCGAGCGAAGCTGAGGTGTTGGCAGTGGCGCGTGAGGCGCATATTGACCACTTTGTCCGGTCGTTGCCGGGCGGCTACGATATGGTGCTCGACGAGGCTGCGACTAATATTTCGCAAGGGGAGAAACAGTTGCTGACGATTGCCCGCGCTATGCTTGCCAAAACACCGATGCTCATCTTGGACGAAGCGACCAGCTCGGTCGATACCCGCACAGAGGTGCTCATCCAGCAGGCGATGGATAGACTGATGCAGCACAAGACAAGCTTTGTTATTGCTCATCGCCTGAGCACGATTCGTGACGCCGATCTTATCCTTGTGGTGAAGGATGGTAATGTTATCGAGCAGGGCACGCATGACGAGCTACTTGCCCAGAATGGCTTTTATGCGGAATTGTACCAGAGCCAGTTTGCGGAAGACGTCGATAAACCGACAAAGTAAGATGTCTAGAGCTAACTGCGTTTGGGTCGCTTGATGCGGGCAAGCAGGACAGCCCAATCGCCATCAGTTCTTTCGAGGACTTCAAGAATTATATAATGACCGGTGTTTAATTTCTGATTAAGCTCCGGCAAGCCTCGACCATCCATGTCATCGCGTGTGCCGTTAATTTTTCGGATAACTACTTCCTCGATCTCGTAAATGACGCGACTTTTGCGCCAGGATACAACCGCAACCACGACAGAGATGATTGATATAAGTAGAGATAGGAGTGCGATACTATCGGGTAGAGACATTGGTTTATAAAATTAATTAGTCGCTTGTTACCGCAAATCAAATATGTCCAGTGCGCCAAAGTTCCCTGTCAGCATGGTGCGCTCAATGATGTGCGGGGCGATTGCTTTGGAGAATTTCTTAGGGCGTGTTTTGGCGGGGAGGTCGAGCACGGTATTGAGTGCATAGACGAAGAACTGATAGCGATGCGTCCCAAAGGCGGGGTGCGGGCCACCCCAACCGGGCTTACCCCAGGTAGTCGTGCCTTCGATAGCGCCATGAGGGAGGTAGTCGCTGCCGATTTCTGTGGTGGTGGGAGAGAGATTCCAAGCAATCCAGTGGTAGAAGCCGCCAATGAAGGGTGCGTCGGGGCTATAGCACACCACAGCGAGGCTCTGCGTACCATCAGGGATGTCGCTGATGGTGAGAGGCGGTCGCTGGTTGCCACCGAAGCGCGAATAGATCTTTGGTATTTTGGCGTTGTTGTTGAAGGCGGGGCTGGTGACTTTCATGTCTATAGTATACCGTATACTGGTCATGCTCGCCAGAATAATTTCGATCAAATGGCATACAAATGGGATGCGTATAAGAGAAGAAGCCAAAATAAGCCGGGTAATGGCATCATAGGCAATTATCTGCTATAGTGGGCCAATAATGATTACCGACCAACTTCTCCGCACCTACCCAATCATCTCCGACCAAGTGGACGAGCGTGAGCTGCGGGTTTTGCTGCATGAGCTCGAGCGGCTTCTGAGAGCTGGCTGCCCGGGGTCGGTTGTTGAATTTGGCTGCTATGTGGGGACGACGAGTCTGTTTATTCGGCGCTTGCTTGATGCGTATCGGCACGTGGGAGCCTTTCATGTCTATGATTCATTCGCTGGTTTGCCAGAGAAGACGACACAAGATGTAAGCGCAGCTGGTGAGCAGTTTGTAGCAGGGGAGCTTGCCGCGACGCGCAAGGGATTTTTCCAGCAGTTCAAGAAAGCTGGGCTGCGCCCGCCAGTGGTGCACAAGGCGTGGTTTGCCGAGCTTACCCCGCAGGATGTGCCGGAGGATATTATGTTTGCCTTTCTCGATGGCGACTATTACCAGTCGATTATGGACTCACTCCGGCTCGTAACACCCAAGCTCACTACTGATGCGGTGCTGGTGGTGGACGATTATGCTAACGAAGCGCTGCCTGGTGCGGCTCGGGCGGTCGATGCGTGGCTACAGGCGCACCCTGGATTCCGTTGCCGGGTGGAGGCGAGCTTGGCGGTTATTACCGCAATAAAATAACCAACGGCAGGTACGCAGTTGGTAGAGTGATGATGCTATCAAGATAGGGGTGTCGTCTCCGCAGAACCACGGTGACGCCACCCCGTATCTAAATAGTAGCGGAATTATTTACTGATGTCAATAATCTTCTTTGACTTTGGAATAATAATCAGCCGTTTGGCTCGCTTGATATCATGAAATTCTTTCTTAAGTCGGGCAATATTAACCGCATCGGTTATTTTTGATCGACGAAGGTCAAAGATAATGTACTCAGATTGATGAATCGCAACCTTAAATGCGCGTTTGATAGTGTGTGGACTTCGGCCGATTGGACATTTCATCTCCCACCGCTTGTTGAGCATGATGATGTCTGGTGTATGGACTCCTTTTCGTTGATCGGGTGGAATGATTGTAATATCATAGCCTTGTTGTGTAAGATAGACAACAGTTGCATTTTCGTGGTGATGAAGAATAACTCCGTTTGTTGTGATAGACCCCTGCCTCATACAAGACCATGATAGACTATTATGGTAATAATAACAAAAAATGAGCTTTTGTGATTCATCATTCTGCTTCATATTCGTGACACCTGTTATCCATTGCACTTACCTCAGAACATGCTACAATGAAAGCATCAACTATAAGCCACACAGGGGGAAAAGGTGGACGATCCAATTCATATTACATCAGAGATTGGCCGGTTGAAGACAGTGCTCTTGCATCGGCCGGGTGAGGAGCTCGAGCATCTCACGCCAGAACATTTGCAGCGTCTATTGTTTGACGATATTCCGTATCTCAAGGTTGCGCAGGAGGAGCATGACCGCTTTGCGGAGCTGCTCCGCTCGCGTGGGGTCGAAGTGTTGTACTTAGATGAACTTGCCGCCGAGGCACTCGCTGACGAAGCAGTGCGGCGGCAATTTGTTGTTGAGATGCTGGTGGCGTCGAAGCAAGACAACCAACGCGCATCGCGGACACTGGCCGAGTATTTGCTGAGCATGGAGCCGCGCCAGATGGTGCGCAAGCTGATGGCGGGGGTGCGCAAAGATGAGATTAGCCTGCCGCCTGAGCAGCAGCAACTCCACACAATGGTCGCGCATGAGCAATATCCCTTCTATCTTGACCCGATGCCGAACCTCTACTTTACGCGCGACCCAGCAGCGGCGATTGGCCAAGGTTTGACGATCAACAAGATGCACTGGCCAGCTCGGCGCCGTGAGTCACTCTTTATGCGCTATATTATCGATTTCCATCCGCGCTTTGCTGGCAAGAACGTACCGACCTGGTATGATCGCAGCCAACCTTTCTCGATTGAGGGCGGTGATGAGCTGGTGCTTAATAGCCACACGATGGCGATCGGTATTAGTGAGCGCACCTCACCAGAGGCGATTGAGCTGATGGCGACAAAGCTCTTTGCTGAGTCGGACTTTGACACGGTGATTGCGCTTGAGATCCCCAAGAGCCACGCCTTTATGCACCTCGATACTGTCTTTACGATGATTGACCACGACAAATTTACCATCCATCCCGAAATTCGAGGCTTTGAGGGGCGGATGAATATCTTCGTCTTGCATAAGATAGATGGGCAGGCCTACCCAACCATTACCAAAGAGCATAATCTCGAGCAGGTGCTCAGCCAAGCCCTTGGCGTGCCGTCGATTACCTTGATCGAATGCGGTGGCGGTGATGATATCGCTGCAGCACGCGAGCAGTGGAATGACGGCAGCAATACCTTGGCGATTGCTCCTGGGGTGGTGGTCACCTACGACCGCAACTACGTCACCAACCAAAAACTGCGTGAGGCAGGCGTCGAAGTGCTGGAGATTACTGGCTCGGAGCTTGGCCGGGGCCGTGGCGGGCCACGCTGCATGAGTATGCCATTAATACGAGAGGATGTGTAAATGAACCTACCAACCAATCTAAAAAACCGCTCATTCTTAGCCCTCAAGGACTTCTCGCCTGAGGATATCCGGCAGATGCTCGACACCGCGCATGAGCTCAAGAAGCTCAAGCGCGAGGGTGTACCGCACCGCCTGCACGAGGGTAAGCAAGTTGCCCTCTTGTTTGAGAAAAACTCCACCCGTACACGCTGTGCCTTCACAGTAGCGGCCAATGACCTTGGTGTTGCGCCGGAGTTCCTTGGCAAAGACGACATCCAGCTGGGTAAAAAGGAGTCGGTTGAGGACACCGCAAAGGTGCTGGGCCGGATGTTTGATGGGATTGAATTTCGCGGCTTTAAGCACTCGACAGTGGAAGACTTGGCCAAACATGCTGGCGTGCCGGTGTGGAATGGCCTGACCGATCAATTCCACCCGACGCAGATTCTGGCCGACTTCATGACACTCGAGGAGCATGTTGGGCCGCTGGCTGGCACGAAGCTGGTCTTTGTCGGTGATGGGCGCAACAACATGGCCAATAGCTTGATGATTGGCTCGGCCAAGATGGGCGTCGACTTCCGTATCCTTGCACCAGCTGAGCTACACCCTAGCGGTGAGCTGGTTAATCTCGCTCAGGCAATTGCTGCCGAGACTGGCGCGAAGATTACTGTGACGGATGACCGCGCGACAGCTCTCGAGGGGGCTGATGCGATCTACACCGATGTGTGGGTGTCGATGGGCGAGGAAGCGCAGTTCGCTGAGCGGATTGCCTTGCTCAAGCCATACCAAGTGAATCGTGCTATGCTCGATGAGACGCACAATCCACGCGTTAAGTTCTTGCACTGCTTGCCAGCCTTCCACGATCTCAATACCGAGACAGGGCTGAAGATCTACCAAGACTACGGCCTTGAGAGCATGGAAGTGACGGACGAGGTGTTCCGCAGCGAGCACAGTGTGGTCTTCGACGAAGCGGAGAACCGCATGCACACGATTAAGGCAGTGATGGCACTGACGTTGTAACAACTAACTGAGGCATAGGGGGCCTCACATATGACAACACAACAAACACAACACGAGAGCAAGCTGGGGTGGCGATCACTCACCGGGCTTGTCATCGGCAGCATGATTGGGGCTGGTATCTTCAATCTTGTCCGTAATACCGCAGAGTCGGCGGGGCCACTGGCGACGATTATCGCATGGCTCGTCACCGGGGTGGGGATGGTCTTCCTCGTCCTGAGTTTTCGCAACCTTGCTGAGAAGCGGCCCGACCTTGACGCCGGTATCTATAGCTATGCCGAAGCAGGGTTTGGCAAATATGTCGGGTTCAACTCGGCTTGGGGGTACTGGATCTCGGCCTGGATTGGCAACATCGCCTATGCTGTAACGGCCTTTTCGGCGCTCGGCTATTTCTTCCCGCAGCTGTTTGCTGATGGCCAAAACTGGGCTTCGGTGATTGGTATGTCGATTTTGCTCTGGGGTGTGCACTGCCTGATTCTCAGAGGTGTGCGCACGGCGAGCGTAGTGAACTTGCTCATCACGATTGCCAAGATTGTTCCGCTGATTATCTTCCTTGTAGCAATTATTGCTGCCTTTAAGCTCGATATCTTCTCGAAGGATCTCTGGGGGCTGGCTGGCAGTAATTTCAGTCTTGGGTCAGTACTGAGCCAAGTGCAGAGTATGATGATCGTTACCGTCTGGGTGTTTATTGGCATCGAGGGGGCGGTTGTGTTCTCGGGCCGGGCTAAGCAGCGCAGCGATGTCGTTAAGGCGACCTTTATTGGCTTTGCCGCCGTGCTTGCGCTCTATGTCTTGATGACCGTTCTGGCCTTTGGCGTGGCAACGCAGCCAGAGCTGGCCGGCCTCAAAGACCCAGCGATGGCGCTCTTGCTCGAGAAGGTGGTTGGGCCATGGGGTGCCTGGCTGGTCAATATTGGCTTGATCATTGCGGTGCTTGGTGGCTGGCTGGCTTGGACGATGTTTGCGGCCGAGCTACCATACCAGGCGGCAAAGGTTGGCACTTTTCCGGCGTTTTTTGCGAAAGAGAATAAGGTTGGCGTGCCAAAGAACTCGCTGCTCATTACCAACCTCTTGGTGCAGCTCTTTATCCTGACGATACCACTGACAAGTGGCTCGGTGTATAACATTGGTATTGCGATTGCGACATCAGCAATTCTCGTGCCCTATGCTTTGACGGCCTTTTACCAGCTGAAGTACTCGGCTCTCGAGAAGCCAGAGACAAAGGGCCGGGCGGCCAATATCTTGATTGGTGTGATGGCTAGTGTGTATAGCGTTTGGCTGGTCTATGCCGCAGGGGTAGAGAACTTGCTAGTAACGGTATTTTTGTATGTGCCGGGCATTGTGGTCTATGGCCTGATGCGCAAGCAGCAAGGCAAGAAGCCATTTACAGCGCTTGAGTGGCTACTGGTAGTGGCACTGCTGGTGGCGCTGGCCTATGCGCTATTCCAGCTGCTGACTGGTGGGCTGGATAAGACACTTGGTATTACGATGCCGAAGCTGTTTAACTAATGAGGAGCTATGCGGTGCGCCAAGAAAAGGGCGCACCGCTTGGTAATAAGAGAAAGGAGTGTGATGTTTCATTACGCGATTACCCGTCGGCCAAGCCGTAGCTTGATCAAGGGCATTAGCCAGACGCCGGAGAAGGGGAAGCCAGACTATGAGCGGGCAATGCAGCAGTACGACCAGTACGTTGCGCTGCTCCGTCAGTGTGGCCTTGAGGTGACAGTCTTGGAGCCCAATGAGGAGTATCCAGATAGCGTCTTCATTGAGGATAATGCGCTGTGTACGCCGCATGGGGTGGCGATTTTGTCGCGGCCCGGGGCGGAGAGCCGGCGCGGCGAGGCGAGCTTGCCCGATTTGCGCCAGGCGCTGAGCCAGCACTATGATATTATCGAGCAGGTCGAAGCACCTGGCACCGTTGACCCCGGCGATATTATGATGGTGGGCGACCACTACTACATTGGCCTAAGCCACCGCACCAACCAAGCGGCGGCCGAGCAAATCACCGCCATTCTTGAGCGCTATGGCATGACGGCCGAGACGGTTGAGGTGACAGGGATTCTGCACCTCAAGGATGATGTGGTTTACTTGGATAATAACAACCTGATCGTTGCCAAGGCCTATGAGCACCACCCAGCTTTTGCAGCGTTTCATAAGCTGGTGGTGGATGACGATGAGTACTATGCGGTGAATAGCTTGTGGATTAATGGTACGGTGATCGTGCCGCAGGGCTTTCCCAAGATCGAGCAGCAGATTCGTGACTGTGGCTACCATGTAGAACTAATCGATACCAGTGAATTCGAAAAAATAACCGGCAGTTTGACCTGCATGTCGTTGAGGTTTTAAGATGAGCACAATTGTGATTGCATTGGGTGGCAACGCCCTCCAAAAACAAGGTGAAGCAAGTGCGGCTGCGCAGCAGCGAGTGGCGAGTGAGACGGCAGCTCAGCTGGTGCCGCTGATTGCAGCTGGGCATCGGCTGGTGATCGTCCACGGCAATGGGCCGCAGGTGGGGAATATCGTGCTCCATGAGGAAGCGATTAACACCCCTGAGGTGCCAACGATGCCGCTTGATACGTGTGGCGCGATGAGCCAAGGGGAGATCGGCTACTGGCTGCAGCAGGCGCTGACGAACGAGTTTGCTCGCCGTGGCATGCCAAACCACGCCGTGACGATGGTGACGCAAACAGTGGTCGATGCCAATGACCCAGCGTTTGCCAACCCCACCAAGCCAATCGGGGTCTTTTATACCTCTGAGGCTGAGGCGCAGCAGTCGGCGGCTGGGCGTGATTTCGTCTTCAAAGAAGATGCGGGGCGAGGCTGGCGCCGTGTTGTGCCATCGCCACGGCCACAGCGCGTGGTGGAAGAAGGTGCGGTGCGTGCCTTGCTTGATGCTGGCTTGACCGTCGTGACGGCTGGCGGCGGCGGGATTCCAGTGGTAGAGAATGAGGCGCAGGGTATGGCCGGGGTCGAGGCGGTGATCGATAAGGACTTTACCGCTGCGGTGGTGGCTGATGCGATTGATGCCGAAGCTTTGGTGATTCTCACTGCTGTCGATAACGCAATGGTCGACTATGGCACGCCGCAGGCCCGTGCGATTGGTCAGACGACCAGCCAGGAGATGCACGCCTATGTCGAGCAGGGGCAGTTTGCGTCGGGTAGTATGCTACCGAAGGTGCAGGCCGCGCTCAATTTCGTCGCAAAGCCTGGTCGGCGCGCCATTATTGCCAACCTAGAGCACGCCGCTGCCGCTGTGGCCGGTGAGCAAGGGACGATTATTGTGTCGTAGAAGTGTCGCAAAGGAAAAAATAATGAGACACTGGCATAGAGAAGCCAGTGTCTCATTTCGTTGACCCACTTACTCACGTGTGGCGCTTGTGCTAGGCGGCTTGAGAGGGCTGTTCTAAATGATCGAGGTCGATACTGCGTGTCACTTGGCGTGAGCCCTCGGATCGAACTATCCGGAATTTCCGGATAGTTGCCTCATGCTCCAGTTCACCAGAGGAGAAGATATTCCCGAGGTGCTCGCTGATGGTGCGCACATCGACATCGAACAGTTCGGCCATCAGGCGCTGCGTTAGCCGGGTTAAAGACGTATCAAGACGACGGATGTAACGATCTGTACCTGGTATGAACAAGATAAAGAGAGACTATATACACTATCACGGGAAAAGACTGGCAAGATTCCAACTCGTGAAGATATATGACAAGAGAGAATATGTAAAGCTATCCTAAAAGTAAGTGAAAGGCGTTTTTAGAGCAGTAATGGGAAACGTGGTGTCAGATTATGGCGAAGTGTAAAAAACATCATGTAAGGCGTAAAATTGTAGTATGAGAAAAATCATTGTATGTATGATAAAATGATAATGATGTTGTAATAAGCTCAGTTATAAAGAGAGAATATAAATGCGAATTCAATTTACCGTAACCGATGAAGAACTGAAAACTTTAACCAAAAAGGCAATAGAGGGTAATTACCCAAGTGTGAGTGAATATTGTAAGTGCAGCAGTCTACAAGAAAATACAAGCTATGTCACACTGTATACTACCTTACTCAATACAATAAGCTCCTTGCCGAAGGGAAAAGAGTTTGTTTTAAGGGAATTAATCGCAACACCGCCGGCTTTGATAGGCAGATGGTTTTATGAAAATGTCAATAATGGACTTGTAAAGAATGTAGAACACATCGGAAAAGCTGAAGGTGGAATAGAAAAATATAAGAGAATATGATGTTGATTTCAAATAGCTTATAGTGCGTATCAGATTGGAAAAGATATTGAGATAATTGTGGAGGTGCATTTCATGACAGAAGAAAATAAAGAGATTGTGGTAATAGATGAAACGACAATTAAAAGTAAGATTCACTATATAAGAAATCAAAAGGTTATGCTTGATTTTGAACTTGCTGAAATTTATGGATATGAAACAAGAGCGTTTAATCAACAGGTAAAAAGAAATAATGAAAAATTTGATGAAGATTTTATGTTCCAATTGACTGATGAGGAAGTGGACGAACTTTCAAGATCACAAAATGTGACCTTGAACAAAGGAACAGGCAGAGGAAGCAATATAAAGTACAATCCCTACGCCTTTACGGAGCAGGGTATTTATATGCTTATGACTGTATTAAGGGGAGAACTGGCAGTTAAACAGAGCAAGGCTTTAATACGCTTGTTTAAGCAGATGAAAGACTTTATGATTGAAAATCAAGATTTTATCGGCTCAAAAGAATTAGTCCAAATAGCTATACAGACTAATAAGAACACACATGATATAGCAAAGATAAATGATACGATAAACACCTTAGCAACAAAAGAGGATTTGAAAAAAGTGATGGATAATTTTATAGATCCGGATACCTATAAACACTTCCTCTTGATGAATGGAGATAAGATAGAAGCTGATGTTGCCTATACTAAGCTATATAAGTCTGCCAAGAAAAGCATTTATGTCATAGATAACTATATAGGCTTAAAAACATTAGAACTGCTAAGAGCTGCCAAAGATAGTGTTGAAGTCGTTATATTTAGCGATAATGTAAGACATAAAGATATGCTTACAAAAAATATTCTCCATGATTTTATAAGAGATTATCCTACCATCAATGTAAAAATGAAGATTGCAGGTAAAAAGTATCACGATCGGTATATTGCGATAGACTATGGGACAGAACACGAAGCCTTTTATCTTTGTGGAGCATCATCGAAAGATGCCGGAAATAAAATATCAAGTATTACCAAGATAGAAGAGTCATCAAAGGATATGTATCATACGATGTTTGGTGGAGTGTTACGCAATAAGAATTTGAAAATTTAACTATGTCAATAACAGATGAGACAGTTATATAAGCTTTACGCAGGGCGGTAGAAGTAAAAATCTAACGTCTTTTTATGTGCAACAAATAGAAGAGAAACTAGATAAACGAAAAAGGATACCAGGATACTGTTGCGGGAATTTCGAAGTAAAGTCGGATCAAAAAGATAGTTTTGATTAAAAGATCCTTGATGAATAGTAACAGGATTAGCGCGCTTATGTGGACGTGAGTTCCAGAGTTGTTGTTGACAATGGTACCAGAAGGCATATAATTCTAGGCAGACACAGGCTAATGCTGTGTCACTCTAATCTCCAGCGGGTGGTTTTTAAGTCACACAGCGGGAGATTTTGTTTTAGAGTGATTATCGCGGCTTTCTGTCAAAGACTTTGCGGTTTGTGCTGTTGGCTTTCAAATAGTCAATGCGGCTACTTCGCCTACCCGACACAGAGTACTGGCTGATACATCACAGTCACAAGAACTCTACTGTTAGCCTCCTGGGTTCTTGCGTACTTTAATGTACGTTCAGCGAGACGGCGTGTCGAGAAGGCCTGGAAGAAAAGAAACGGCGGAGAGTCGAATGAACTCACCTCTTAGGTGCAGGGAATTGCTACACTCCCGTCGACTCAACGTAAATTCTAGTTAGGCTAGCGAATCGGAATCGCACATTAAGACGAACACGCCGGCGGTGCTCATCGCTGACGCTGTAATAGCGAACAAGAGAGCGCGCATAACCGGGAATCCGCCCATTGAGTCATGGCCAGCAATGAGGCCAACGCAAAAAAAGTATGGTATACCCAAGGCTAACGTGAGGGTGCATGCTTTCTTTTTACTCATGGTTTCCTCCATTCCCAGGAGTGTAGCACTTATTATTGTATAACATTCAGCGAGATATACCTAAGGTTCCTCGCTGACCTATGCTTTTTATACTCTCTGTTATGCGATATCAGAAAGATTGAGCGTGTCAGGGTCATTTTGCTCTATAAGCTTACTGTAATAGGGAACAGACAAAAAAGTCTGTAACCTCTTAGAGTGAGGGCTGTGGTAGATGATGTAGCTTGGTGAAGAGTTTATGCGTTACACTAACCCGCGAATAGCTAAGGATAGTATGATACCGAGTGGATGGTGAGCTAAAATAACTGAGTGCCCAGTACTTTATTTCTCAAACTACTTGACATTTCAATATACCTTGTATAGCATAGTACCAGGCAATAACAATAATATAGTAAGGAGTATCGAATGAGGAGAATCGATATAATCAAGCGAGCAGGGCGGAACCTACGCCAAGCCAAGGCTCGCACAGCACTAACAGCACTGGCGATGTCAGTGGGAGCATTTACAATTGGTTTGGCGCTGATGCTGGGCAATGGCGGCCGGGCTTTCTTGACCTCGGTGATTGATAGTGCCGGTAGTGCCTCGACGGTGTATGTGACGCACGCCCGTGACGAAAAGAAATTACCTGAATATGGCAAAAATAAGGCGGTGAATGAGAGCGGCACCCTCGTGCTGAGCGATGATGATGTCGCCAAGCTCAGCAAGCTGGATCACGTCAAGACGGTGCGGCCGTATGCGAATGTGACCCAAGTGGTGCGCTATGTAGAGAGCCCAGCCAACCACAAGCGGCTGATTGCCTCCATTAACGTCAAAAATGAAGGCAAAACATCGAAAATTGTGGCCGGTGAGCTGACGAAGACTGATGACGGTACAGACCTGGCGCCTGGTCAAGCCATCCTTGCCAAGGAATATCTGGCCGACTTTGGCTTTGACTCGGCCCAGGATGCGGTCGGCAAGACGGTTACGCTCCATGCTCAGGGGCCGGGCGGGACGCATGATGCCCAGCTGACTATTGTGGCGGTCGAAACAGCCGGTATGGCCTCAATTGGCTACCAGCCTGGTGTGACGATTGCGACTGATGATGCACTCCTTATCAACCAAAAGACCAAAGCTCCCGGCGCAGCTAACCAGTACCCAAGCGTCGTGATACGGGCAGACAGCGATGATCATGCTGCTGCTGTGAAAGACGCCGTCGTCAAGCTCGGTGGTGGTACCTACCAAGCCCAGACCTTTACTGAAGCAAAGGAAGGTATGCTCAGTCTTATCAATGGGGCGCAGTATGCTCTGCTCGCCTTTGGTGCCCTTGCCTTGCTGGCCAGTATGTTTGGGATTATTAACACCATGTACATCTCGGTGCTGGAGCGGACGCAGCAGATTGGCCTGATGAAGGCGCTGGGGATGCGTAGCCGTGATGTTGGTAAGCTCTTCCGCTACGAGGCTGCGTTGATCGGCGTCATCGGTGGTGCGATTGGCGCGGGCGGGGCTAGTCTACTGAGCTTGCTGAACCCCTGGATCGTTGAGAAGCTCAAGTTTGAGGAGGGTATGCAGCTGCTTCTACCCGAAGCCTGGCAGATGGTTGCCCTCGTGGCACTACTGGCCATCCTCGGCATTATTGCCAGCTACTTACCGAGCCGCAAAGCAACCAAGCTTGACCCAATCGAGGCACTAAGGACAGAATAGAATAAGGAGAAGGATATGATTGAACTACGGCATATTACCAAAACCTACGGCAAAAAGCACAACCAATTTAAGGCACTCAATGACATTAACCTGACCATCCCGGGGGGTGCCAGTGTCGCCATCCTTGGCAAATCTGGCTCGGGTAAATCCACCCTGATGCACGCTATCTCTGGCCTCGACCGGCCGCAAACGGGGCAAGTGGTGATCGGCGGGCGAGATATCCTGCAGATGAAGCCGCGGCAGATTGATGCCTTTCGGGCACGGACGATTAGCTTCATTTTCCAGAGTTTCTTTGTGGAGGGCAACGATAGCGTGGTGAGCAACGTGATGCTGCCGCTGGAGATCGCTGGCGTGCCGCGGGCTCAGCGCAGCGCTAAGGTGAACCAAGCGCTGGAGGCGGTCGGTCTGGCCAGCAAAAAGAACAACAAGGCCAAGGATCTATCGGGTGGGCAAAAGCAGCGCCTGGCGATTGCCCGAGCGATTGTCGGTGAGCCCAAGATCCTGTTTGCCGATGAGCCAACTGGTAACCTGGATAGCGAGACGGGTACCCAGATCGAGGAGCTGCTCTTTCGCCAGCAGCGTGAGCACGGCACAACGCTGATTATTGTGACGCACGATGCGGATCTGGCTAAGCAATGTGATTACCAAGTGGTGATCAAAGACGGGCGTGTCACACGCCATAACATCCCAGGAGGGCACTGATGAATGCAACTGACTATGCCGAGGCGCTGACGACGCAGTTGCGCAAAGGCTTCTTATCGTACTGTGTGCTGGTGGTGTGTGCCAAGGAGCCGCGCTACACGAGCGAGATCATCCAGCAGCTCCGTCAGGCCGACCTGATGGTGGTGGAGGGGACGATCTACCCCTTGCTCAGCCGCTTGCAAAAGGACGGGCTCTTGCAACACGAATGGAAAGAGAGTGAGCAAGGGCCGCCACGCAAATACTATACAGCCACGCCGTTTGGCGCAGAGGTAACCAAGCAGCTCAAACACAATATTGCGGCACTAAGTAGTACAATAAAGAAGTTGTAAGGAGGATATGCAATGAAGGAAATTACCAAAATCCACCTCGCCAAGACGCCGTTTAGTGTTGAGGTGGAGGCAAAACAAGCGCTGGCAGAGTATCTGGCATCGATTCAGCAGCGGATGCATGCCGAGCCAGAGGCAATGCGCGAGATCGAAGCGCGGATGGTTGAGCTGCTCGCTGAGCGTGGTGTGACACGCGATGGTGTGGTGACTGCTGAGGATGTCACGGCGCTGCGCGGTCAGATGGGTGAACCTCGGGAGTTTGCCAGTGAAGCCGAGGCAGGGGATAACGATGCTGCGCTGCGAGATGCGGCTGAGGCTGCTCTCGCAAGCGGCGCACCCAAGCAGCTGATGCGCGATACAGATCATGCGTTGATCGGTGGGGTGTGTGCCGGTATAGCAGCGTACTTTGGGATTAGTCCGCTGTGGATTCGCCTGCTGGCGATCGTCTCACCTTTTATGACGTTTGGGACGGCGCTGCTCATCTATATCGTGATGTGGCTCTCCATTCCACCAGCGGTGACGGCGTCGGATAAGCTGCGCATGGCGGGCAAGCCAGTGACGTTTGATAGCTTAAAAAAAGCCGCTGCCGAGCCTGCCAGTGGTAACCAAGCAGCCCAGATTGCTGCGAAAGTCCTGCGCATTATGATTGGCTGCGGCGTCTTGCTGATGGCGCTGGGTGCACTTATCGCACTAATGGTTGGTGGAATAATGAGTGCTACTATGGTCTCAAATATGGGCGACTTTGCCGCGCAGGGCTGGCTGTGGCTGGCATATGGCTGTGCAGTGCTCGGTGGTGTATCTCTGACTGCTCTGCTCTCACTCGGGGCGTGGAGTATCTTTGTGTGGCGGCTGAAGCGGCCGGTTGGTATTGCAATGCTGGCGATGCTACTTGTGGGAGCAGTTGCTATCTCTGGCCTGGCGGTTGGTGGCATGAACGCTGGGATGAGCTTTGAGCGCCAAATGCGCGACGTGCAGCGCACCAAGGTAGTTGACGTCGCCGATGCCACCACGGTGCGGGTTGATGGGACGACTCGAGCGAGCTATGGTGGCTATGCCGAGAAGCCGCGCATCGAGATAGATTACTTACAGATGAAGGGCGTCAAAGAGCCGACAACAAAAATTACCAAGGAAGGCAGCCGGGCGATTGTGATGGTACAGCACGATGCTTGTCACGATCACCGTGACCTTTTCTCGACGTGTACCTACTCGCCCAAGGACTATGTGAGCGTCCGGGTCTATGGGCCATCGCCGCAGACGATGGAGGTGGACCATCGCCCTGATGTGGTGACCGATCGGTCGTAGCTGCGGTGAGGATAGACACTAAAACCCGCTTGGATGAGCGGGTTTTTATATGTTTTTGTTTTTTGGGTAGAGGGGAAGCAGAGAAGTATGCGATGGGCTGCGTCTTGGTCGGTATGGCGATTTATGGCACCTTTGCTATACTAGAGGTATGAGTCAGCCGTCGTCTTCCCAGATTTTGAGTCCATCGGCGCTTGCGATGGTAGCGCAGCACTGCAAAGTGGCGCGCGATCAGGTGCGGGTAGTGCCGATTGAGGGCGCGTCAGTGGGTTGCCGACGAGTTGCGGTGCTCGCTGGAGAGCAGTGGGTGTTTGTCAAGGAAGCTGATCCAGAAGCATCGAACCACGCTGCGCTGGCAGCAACCCTCAGCAAAGATTATGCTGTCATCCGGGCGTTGCAACAGGCTGGTTCGCCTCTGGTGACGGAGTTTGTCCAGTATGATGATGAGCGGGTTATTATGCTTAGCCAGGCGTATATTGCCAAGGATGGCTGGCAGTGGCAGCCGCCTGACGCGGCGGATACACTGGCAAGCCAGCGCTATATAGCGGCGGTGCTGCGGGCGATTGCTCAGCTTGAGCAGACCAAGCTGCCTGTGGCGACAGCTGAGACGCTTGCGCTGCATACTACGGCGTTTGACCGAGTGGTACAGTGCCAGGGGCTTATGCTACTGCGTGATGATGCGACGCGGCGTGAGGAGCTCCAGCAGACGTACCGCTCCTGGGCTGAGCAAGCCAGTAAGCCAGTGATTCGCCAGCGCTACGAGCAGTTTTGCGCTGTGCTTGATAATACCAAGCGCTTGGCTGATCTTGCGGCGCTAGCAGGGCAGGTGGCTGACCAGCCGTGTGATCGCTTGAGCCATGGTGATGTGCGGAGTGAGACGATTGCCTACCATACTGCTCAAGATAAAGTGAAGCTAATTGATTGGCAGTGGGCAGCCTATGTGCCAAAGCGGTGGAGCGCAACCGAGTTCTTGCTCGACATGGCGCGCCGCGGCTACAATGTGCAGGCCTGGCAGGCTGAGCTGAACCGGCCGCTACTTGCTGCTCTAGTGGGGTACTATGCCGTGTGCAGCGCCCAGCCCGCCCCTGAGGCGGCTCAGGCAGTGCGGCGGCTCCAGGCGTATATGGCGGCCACGGCGTATGATATGCTGGGCTATGAGTAGCTGACTGGTTGATGGATGCTGAGTTGGTTGCGACAAAAGTACTTATACGCGTCTAATTTTAGAGTAGCGCATTAACATGCGTCAAACACATGTAATTCTCCAGAAGATAGCAGATGAATGTTTTTTCTACAGCAGGTGTATAACACCAGTTTTATGCAATAATGCATCATTGATATGAGCGTAAAACTACCTTGAGAGTATGTTTCTTACCAACACGCAAAATGTCACCGTTAGTAAGTGGTGTATCTTCGCTGGAAATTTTGGAGTCATTGATCTTCACGGCATTTTGCTTGATGAGCCGTCTGGCCTCGCTGCGACTTTTTGTGATGCTAAGTCGAACAATGATATCGATAATTGACTCATGGGCATCTACCTGAATGACGTCAATATCCTTAGCAAGATTCTTCTGACTCACCTCAGAGACCCATTGCTGCTCGGCATCAACGGCGGCGCTCGCTCCGTGGTACATTGACACTATCTCTCGAGCAAGATCCTTTTTGATATCGCGTGGGTTTTCTCCGTCGTTGAGTCGATTTTTAATTACAGCAATCTCACTCATAGGCAGGCGCGTACAATCCACAAAACACTGGTAAATACCCGCATCCGCCAGCTGCATGATTTTAAAGAACATATCTTTGGCATTTAGATTGAGACCCACACCGGTGCCAAGGCTTTTGCTCATTAATTTTTCGCCGGTTTCTGGGTTTTCGAGCAGTGTGGTTGTAATGACAAACTTTTCTTTCTGCTTGTAGCGCTTGAGCAATGTACGGCCAGCCAGCATATTGAATGTTTGGTCGGTGCCACCAATCTCTACATCAACATCCATTGCCACAGAATCGTAGCCCTGCATCAGCGGATAGAAGAACTCATGGACGAAGAGTGGCTTCTCGGCAGCGACTCGCTTTTTGAACGCATCGCGCTCTAGCATCTGCTGCACGGTAAAGTTGGAGGCAAGCTCCACAGAATCTTCAAATGTTAGCTTGGAGAGCCACTCCGAATTAAACTGGAATTCTATCGGGTTGTCGATATCGCTAAAGTCTAGAATCTTGCCAATTTGTGTCTTAAATGTCTGCAGGTTCTCCAGCACTTGTTCGCGTGTTAGCTGCACACGCATCGAAGTTTTATCGCTCGGATCACCGATCATCGCGGTAAAGTCGCCAATTAGCACAATAATCCGGTGGCCAAGAGCGTGGAACCGTTCGAGTATCAGATAATTTGTTGAATGCCCAAGATGAACATAGTTCGCAGTTGGGTCAATACCAAGATAGAATGTGAGGCGGCGGCCACTTTGTAGCTCCTTTTTGAGGCTATCTTTGCTCGGAAGAATTTCGGCAACTGAGCGAGATAGCGCTTCATCGACCAAGTGTTCGTCGGTAATAACGTGGTGCGCTTGAGTATTCATGTATAGTATTTTACTACATACGAGAAGAGATAAAAACTAACACGTCTTGAGCTCACTTGTTATGTGCCGCTGGAGTCCTATGATGTACGGTGTATCACAATTTCAAAGGGAACTGCGAGTGTGTAAATGTCTTGTTTATACATAGATGTATAACACCGCTTATGCTACTTATGCTACTGTTGATGGTAGTGCTAGATATGAAGATACACTACAATAATACTATGAATCAAGAATGGAACGTTATAAGTCAAAAGAAGTTAGTCGACTCACCGTGGTACAAGCTCAATATTGAAACCGTCAGGCTCCCGTCAGGCAAAGTCCTCGATGATTATTACGTGCGAGAGGGTATGAACGCCGTTTTGATCGTTCCACGCACTCATGAAGGCAAATTTTTACTGGTGCGTCAGTACAAACACGGAGCACAGCAAAGTGTTATAGAATTTCCTGCGGGTAAGATTGATGCGGGTGAATCTGCTTTAATTGCTGCAAAAAGGGAATTACATGAAGAGACTGGAGGCACCTCCAGTCTTTTTGTAGAGGGACCTACATTTTTTGAGGACCCTACAAATAGCCGTGTCAAGATAACGATCGTCTTTGCTGATAATGTCACTATAAAGCATAGGCAACATCTTGACGATAATGAGGATATTGAAGTAATACAGCTAACAACTGATGAGCTACGAACTATGCTTATGAACAATGAGCTATCTGTGGCAGCATCCGTAGCAGCAGGTTGGATAGCGCTAGAGAGGAGATGGTAGCATGAAGAGACATAAGTCCGGGATAGTAAACCAGGTATTGAAAAAAGCAAACTGATGATTGAGGTGATTGATAAGGAATGAGGAGTGGAATAGAGAGTGTTCGTCATGTGGCATCTGGATGATATAACGCTTAAAAGGGAAAATTATAAGTTCTATATTCGTGCTAGAATAGTCACTGAGTAGAAAGTAGGGGGGTGAGGGTAGAAAATATGCGCAAGAAGAAACTAGGTGACAACGATAAACTAAGCTTCCGTACCATTCTTCTCCGTGGTATCCTCTATGTAATTGTTGTACCAACAGTCATCATGTTTCTCCTTGTTGGTGTATTCTATCTCAAGGCCGATATTGAGGCGAATCAAGCTCAAGCAACAATGAAAACTTATTTACAAAACAAATATAATGAGGAATTCATCGTTGAGAAACCAGAGCGGAAGAGCAGTGGCCTCGGCGTAGAGGGAGTACTAGCCGCCAATGCTTACCCTATACGAGATCCTCATATACGATTTTCTGTAAACACCTCATCGAATGGCAATCAAGATAACTATCCAGGTGTAATATGGTCCCGCTCTCAGAATGATAAGCTAATAAAGGATCATATCATAAATAACTCGTGGGCGCAGACCGACATCACTGTCAGTCTTACAGGTAATACAGCACAGTCGCTGAGCGGTACACCTAAGACATACGAAGAAGCGATAGCATCTTATGGAAAAGACGTACACTACATAATAAGCGTTAATCGTAATACAAATCAATTGGCTGTCGATAACCGGGATCGGTACTATCTCATGAGCCTTATTAGATATATCAATCAGCAAAAAGTTGGCTACCGTATTATACATTACAGCATACATGATACGAAGATGGACGCAGACATAGTGTGCAATATACAGGTAGAAGGTACGCGTCTATTAGATGAAAAACAAGCCAATGAGTGCTTTAGAAAGTAAGGGGTGGGGACAGAAAACATGCACGAGAAAGAACCAGACGAGAATAATAGGCTAAGCTTTCGCACCATCCTCTTTCGTGGTATCCTCCGCGTTATCATTATTCCGACATGCGTCATACTTCTATTAACTGGTGCATTAATCGGTATATTTCATATTAAGTATCTTATAGAGGCTCATCAAGCTCAGGCTGAAATGCGCGCCTACCTAGAGAAAAAATATCACCAGCACTTCATTATCAAGAACTATCGAATTGAAGGAGGAGGATTTGCAAGAAGGGGCGGCAAAGTTGCAGATGCACATAGAGAGGGTAGCTCTTATACCTTTCGTGTTTTAGAGAAAGATCACCGGCTCTACCGCGATAACTACCTCTCGGCACTCTACAGTGAGCAGGAAGAAAAAGATCTTACCGAGATGGTTAAAAAGTTGTCTATACCTGCAGTAAAATATATGCCAGATATTACAATTGCTCCTGATGTAGCTGATGGGATACAGGGTACGCCAGCTTTTGCTGAGATGTTGCAAAAGTATGGAGACCATATTATATATGAAGTATCTATTGTTGTAGTAGGGGATCAGGTAAAAGAAGAAGATGTCCAAAACGTAAGAAAACTTATGGAGTATGCCCAATCAAAAAACCCGAAAAGTTATGCTGTGAGATATGTTGTAAATAGCAGAACTGAAGATGCACGATATATTTGTCAGGAGTATGGAGGTATAAGCGAGAAAACGGCGCAAGAAACTTCCAAGGACTGCTTTAAAAAGAGTAAAGGGATATAGCCAATAAATCGCTAAAAGAAATCATGAAGAAAGTACCTAAAAACAACCGCCTTGAGCGTAAACCTCTCTCATACCTTGACAGCTCATCAAAGCTACAACTTGCAGAATAAGAAGAATAACTCAATAGTTCTGCATTTGTGCTATAATAGTCGCGTAGCCAAAAATAGGGATCCTGAGAGCAGAAGATATGCACAAGAAAAAACCAGGCAATAACACCAAACTAAGCTTCCGTACCATTCTTCTCCGCGGTATCCTCTACGTCATCATTATTCCAACAGCTGTTATGCTTCTCCTCGTTGGTGGATTCTATCTCAAATTATGTGCTGAAGCTAGCCAAGCTCAAGCAGCAATGAAAACATATCTACATAGTAAATATGGTGAAGAATTTATCGTCGAACGACCAAAAAAGAATGGAAGTGGGCTTGGTGTAGAAGGGTGGTTTGAAGCAACAGCCTACCCGAAGAATCATACAGACATCCGCTTCATTGTTATGCTGTCATCCTCAGGGAAGCATGATGGCTATGCTGGTGCTGTATGGTCAAAAGAAGAGACTGATCGACTCAAACCTATTATTCAGCGTATCTTTAGTAAAGATGTAGTGTATAGTGTAACCATCCAATCGTCTATGACGCTACAAACGAAAGATATACAAGTTGATGGTGTAATACCACATTTTACACAAGCGGCAGCGCAATATAAGCAGCAAATTCCATATAATATCACTATTCAAAAAACACACCAAACACGAGAATATCAGGAAAAAATGCGCATCGTCGATAATCTTAAAGAGCTTGCAAAGGATCTGCCAGATACCGTTGACACTACTATTCGCTACCAAGCACAAACAGCTGGAGGTAAGAAGTTTGATTTGGATATAACAATCATGGCATTAAAATCCACACCACAAGAAACATTAGTCACAATGTTTCAAGAAAAGGAGAGTCTATAAATATGACCATAACAATAGACTCCTCTCCTCATGGCGCTTTATCAATTAAACAACTTGCAGAAGAGGAACAACTTGGAAGTTTTATATTAATGTAAGAATAGTCACAGAGTAGAAAGTAAAGGGGTGAGGACAGAAAACATGCACAAGAAAGAACCAGACAAGAATAATAGGCTAAGCTTCCGCACCATCCTCTTCCGTGGTGTTCTCTATGTGATTATCATTCCGACAGTTATCATGTTGGTAATATTTGGTATATTTTACACAAAATCTACCATTGATAATCATATTGCTCAGTCGCATATGCGGTCATACCTCAAACGTAAGTATGGCCAAGAATTTGTAGTAGAGAATTATCGAATCGAGGGAGCTGGCCTTGGAGTAGATGGTGTTGCTAAGGCTGAGGCGTATGCTAAAAGTGACCACACGATTCGATTTATGGTGAAGGGCTTCCCAGGCGATAGTCCGTACAGCAATAACTATTGGGATGGATATCCTGATATGATATGGGCAAAACACCTCAAAAAGGATATTGATCCTATGATAAAAAACGTATTTGGTGCCGACACATCGCTCGCATCGATAGAAGTCTACAGTATACCTGCAGTGAACCAAAGGATAGGAAAAGAAATACCATTGTATCGTGATGCCTTCCAGCGATTTGGTAAAGATATACATGTCGCTGTACGTATAAAGAGTAGGATCGTCCATAATGATGTAGCCGCACAGATATACCAGATAATCGTCAAGCTGCGAGAGCTTGGTGTGTCGCTATCTATTAATTATGAGAACCCCACGGTATATGTTGCATTAGTCGAAGAAACAAGTATACGCGGTATACATTCACCGCAGGATGTGGGGAAATATATCGAAATGAAGGAGAAAAAGCTATGAAAATAGAACAATGCTTGGCATTAAGCTCATTATCCTAATAGTACATCCCTAAGTAGTTTTGCCTCTAGTGGCGAGAAGCCATCTATTGAGGCGCTCATAAAACAGGGAAAAATTGACAATTATCGCCACAGCGATGGATATATTTCTCTCGAACGCAAACCCCTCTCCTCCCTCGCATCCTGACACCTCATCAACGCTACAACCACTTCATCTGGTATGTCGGCTATTGCTGTGCAAGATCCAGCCACCAAGGATATTGTCTTTGCCTACCGCGGGACAGCTATTGATAAGAATATCTGGGAGGCGATGAAAGATATTGAGTCAGATCTTGTGATTGCATCGGGTGGAAATGTTTTTGTATAGGATGGGCTGAACCAATTCTACGACGCCTACACCTTCTACACCGAGACGATCAAGAAAGTTGGTGGCGGTGCTCATGTAGGCGCCAAGAGCTTCACTGGCCATTTACTCGGTGGTAGGCTAGATAGTTTGGGCTACTTTCTCAATATTGGTGCTTAGGCAGAATACTAGCTTTCATAATTTCTTAGAGGAAGAATAAGACAGCGAGAAGTAATAAATGGGCTGATACGAGCACGTCGCTTCTGCAGGAGTCTCTTTAAGCTAGCTTTCATCTCTCTCCTGTAAAATCCTCATCAGCCCAAACGCAAACCACCCATCATGATGGGCCGGGCGGCAACTCTGCCATCGCTACCTGGGCGGCGAGTGCTGGCACCAAGGTTGACTACGGTGGCACGCAATATACCGTGTACGATCTCTCGCAGGCAGTGTAGATAGCATTGTAACAGAGACAAAGAGCCAGTCTTTGGGCTGGCTCTCTATTATTTCTTCAACTAACGCAAAGCCTACTTGTGGCGCATTGCCAGGCCAGCGCGAAGTGTCTCATGATAAAACGGTAGCAGTGGCAAGGCATCGATCTCGGTGAGTGGATACCACGCTGCTGCGCTATTTTCGGCATTAAGCCGAGGTGTTATGCGCTGCGCACACTCAACGAGCACCGGATACACATACCACTGACGGCTATGCGCTGCATCAATCTGCATCAGGGGTTGCCGTGCCACCACGATAGTCGTATCTCGCGGGTCAATGCCCAGCTCCTCGGCCAATTCTTGCCCGGCCAGTACCGTAATGCTCGTATCAGTCCGGTCAATGAAGCCAGAGACGCCATTGAGCATACGCGGCTGCTCCACCTCTTGCTGGCTCCGCCGGGCTAGCAAAATCTCATCACCATAGCATACCACGCAATTAAAGACAAAACAGATGAGTTGACCAGTGTAGTCGATCCTTCCATCGGGCAGGCGTGGATAGTCTTTGGTCTGGTAGGCAATCATCGCAAGCGGATTCATATGATTAGTATAGCATAAGAGGAATGAACAGGGGTAGAAAAAACAGCATGCAAGTCATAATATATCTTGATATATTTATTTGCCTTTTTATCCATACAAACCCTTTGGAGCAGCGTAATGAAGTGAAAAATCGAATTTTAAGACTGCCCTAAGCCACGTCGTGCATACTACAGATACAACCATAAACAAGGAGTATACGACAATGGCACAGCAACCAACCCTCACCACAGACGAAGCTCTCGTTTTGCAGCAGATTAACGAGCATGGCGGCAAGATCAACGTCGACAGCACGCCCGGCACTGGCACGACCTTTACAGTGGGGCTGCGCCTTGCTGGTAGGTAGAGTACGCAGTAGATAACGTCCTGTGGTGGCAATATAAAGAGCGGATGCTTGATAAACAAGCAAAGACGCGTATCAAACTGGGTTTGGAGTAGCTGGAGTAGTAGGGCACATGAGTTGTATTACTTTTTGAGATCAGCTAAAAAATCTTCGGCAGAGTTAAAAGGCTTACTCAGGCCGTTGACTAGTTGGACTCTGCAAGATTTCACTTTAAGCTTCTTTTAACGCCTGCTCTCTATACTCGAACCATAATAACGAAAGGAGTATGCATGAACATAGAAGATGGTTTTGCGGCGGAGAAGAGAAGTATGTCGCCACCGGCCCAAGCAGGGCAGTCGGTGGGCAGCGGTGCTCAGCCAAGCGCACCATCAAACGGAGCAAACACTACTACGCAAACCCAGCAAGGCACCACCCAACAAACCACGCAAGATACGACCAAGAATAACTAACACAAACAAAACCACCTCTGATACGAGGTGGTTTTTAGCCTGCTAGAGCAAGGGCTATTGCGGCAAGGAGACACCCTTTTCTTTGAGGGCGGGCTCGATGACGAGCTTGCCAAAGGCATCGGCATCGGCCCACACTTGGCGCGCATCTGAACTGCCTGAGGTGGTGAGCTTGCCGTCCTTGACGTATTGATTGGTCACATTCTTGCCATTGACAAGAATAGCTGGTGTGGCGCTGGCGGCATTTTGGGCACCAGCCAGGGATTTATCGAAGGCGATCTTTTTCTTAATCCGGGCACCTGAACGGTCGGCCTCAGCGAGGTCGGTCTTGAAGCGGTCAACGTCGAGGCCAAGCCCCTGTGCAGTGGTGGCGAAGTAGTTGGTGCGTTCTGTGCCATCGAGTGACTGCCACGAATTTTGTTCGGTGTAGAGCTTATCGTGCATCTCCCAATATTTGCCCTGGAAGCCAGCCGACTCAACTGCCGCTGCTGCCGCGAGTGCATTGGGATGGATGGACGAGAGAGGGTTGTTGCGGAAGATGAGCTGCACGTGATCCTTGTATTTCTCAGTGACTGCCTTGAGTGCAGGCGAGGCCTGCGAACAGCCAGGGCACTGGAAGTCTCCATATTCGATGATTGTTACCTTGGGAGATTTGCTCCCGTGGGTATGGTCGGCGATGTCGCCATTTTGGCTGCTGGCGCTCTGTGCTTGCAGTGGATCGACGCCCGACAGATTGATCGACTCACCTTGGCGTGACAGCCACACGAGCCCACCTAAGATTGCGAGGCAGAGCACTGCAAAGATCAGCCATGATTTTTTTGTCATAAACGAAACATTCCTCCTTATTCTTGCATATTATATCGTGCTCGAGTGGCCGAATCAAGCTGACAGAGGTGCTGTACAGGGCTAAAGCATTGAGCCGATCAGGGGAGTGCGCTACAATGATGGCATGGAAATGCTCATGATCATCATCTTTGCTATCTTTGTGATTGCCCTCATCCTGGCTGGTAGTGCATGGCCTGATATACCGCCAGTGAGCCAATACGAGCTCGAGCGTCGTCGCCAGCAGAATAATCGCACAGCGATCCACCAGTTGCGGCGCATTGCTGTCTATGATGACCTTGTCTCGCTTCAGCGCTGCGTGGTGGCGCTATTGCTGGTGCTGATGGTGATGGCAAGTATCGGTGCATTTGACTTTGGTGGTGGTGTGCTGGTTGCGCTCGCGGTGGCACTGCTCCATGGTGGTGTAGGGCGGATTGGCTGGGTACATGCGATTGCCCAGCGCTTCTATAATGCAGTTGAGCCGAGCTTCGTGAGCTTTGCCGGGCGGTTCCCGCGAGTGGTGCGTATTGTCCGTTCGTTTGTACCACCAGTAGAGACGAATCTTCGCCTGGGGTCGCGAGCTGAGCTTGAACATCTGGTGCGTCATGCTCGGCCATCAGTCTTGCCACCGGTCGAGCGTGAGCAAGCGCTGGGGAGCTTGACTTTTGCACGTAAGACGGTCGAGACAGTCATGGTGCCGCGCAATGCTATCAAGACAGTCGAGCAAGACGCCATGGTGGGGCCGCTGTTGCTCGATGAATTGCACCGCACCGGGCATAGCCGCTTCCCAGTGGTGGATGGCGACATTGACCATATCATTGGTGTGCTACATACCCGCGACTTTATGTCGCTCAAGGAGGCAGTGTCGGCTCAGGTGCAAACGGTGATGGATCCAAACGTGTATTACATCGACGGCGCGCAGTCGCTTGAGCAAGCCTTGGGCGCGTTTATTAAAACGCGTCAACAGGTCTTCATTGTCGTCAATACGTATCGTGAGACAGTGGGGATGGTGACGCTGGATGATTGTATCGAGGCCTTGCTTGGCCATGCTCCCACGGCGGATGATGACGAAGTGTATAGCCAGCCAGTGGCCTTGCCCGAGCCCACGCAGCCACGCGCCCTCCCCATGGGCGAGCAGAATGATGCCTGAAATTGTGGTATAATCTAACAGATATGACACAACGAATACTTGCCAACCAAACGCCGGATTACACCGGTCAAACCATCACTGTGGCCGGCTGGGTACATGCACGGCGCGACCATGGTGGCCTGATTTTCATCGACCTGCGCGACCACACTGGCCTGGTGCAGCTGGTCGTTAGCCCTGAGCAAACCGCCGCCTTTGCCCTGGCAGAGCATGCCCGCGACGAGTACGTTCTGCGAGCCCGCGGCGAGGTGCGCCAGCGTGGCGAGGGCCTGGCCAACCCCAATATTGCCAGCGGCAGCATCGAGCTTGTGGTGAGCGAGCTAGAGGTGCTCAACAAAGCCGAGACGCTGCCCATCCAGCCCTTTAGCGAGACTAACCAAGCGAATGAAGACCTGCGCTTTACCTACCGCTACCTCGACCTGCGCCGGCCTAAGCTGCAAACAATGCTGCGCCGCCGCGCCGATATGTACCGCCGCATGCGCCAGTATATGGATGAGCGCGATTTTATCGAAATCCAAACGCCAATCCTTGCAAATTCCAGCCCCGAGGGTGCACGCGACTTCCTCATCCCCAGCCGCTTGCAAGAGGGCAAATTCTACGCCCTGCCACAAGCACCGCAGCAGTTTAAGCAGCTGCTGATGGTCGGTGGCGTGCCGCGCTACTACCAGCTGGCTGCGTGCTTCCGTGACGAAGACCCGCGTGCCGACCGCCTGTATGGCGAGTTTTACCAGCTGGATCTAGAGATGAGCTTTGTGGAGGATGGCGAGCAAGTCCGCCAGATGATGGAACCACTGATGCAGCAGCTGGTGACGGACTTTGCTGGCAAGACGCTGCTGGATCTGAGTGATCTGCCGGCCGGTGATGGCCAACCCATCCCGCGCATTCCGTACCAAACCGCCATGGAAACCTACGGTAGCGACAAGCCAGACCTGCGCTTTGGCATGGAGCTAGTTGAGCTAACGGAGGTGTTTGCCGAAACCGAATTTGGCGTGTTCAAAAACGCTGAATGTATTAAGGCAATCTGCGTCACAAACGGTGCGTCGCTCAGCCGCAAGCAGATTGATGGCTTTACCCACATTGCCAAAGCCGAGGGCGCAGGCGGCCTGGCCTACATTACCTACCAAGATGGCGCAGCCAAGAGCCCAATTGCCAAGTTCCTGACCGAAGAAGAGCTGGCCGCTATCCAAGCCAAGACGGGGGCTAAGGACGGCGATGCAGTCTTCTTTGGGGCTGATACGCGCCCAGTGGTCAATGCAGTGCTAGGGCGGCTGCGTAGTGAGTTTGCCGAGCACTTTGGGCTGAAGGATCCGCAGGTGGTGGCGCTAGCCTGGATTATTGATTTCCCATTCTACGAGTGGGACGAGCATGCCCGCAAGCTCGACTTTGGCCACAACCCCTTTAGTATGCCAAAGGGTGGGCTCAGCACACTGCAAGCCGCCCAGACCGATGACGAAAAGTTAGCTATCCTAGCCGACCAGTTCGATATGGTAATGAACGGCTACGAAATCTGCAGCGGCGGTGTGCGCAACCACAACCCGGCCGTGCTGTACGAAGTATTTGGGCTGCTGGGCTATAGCCGGCAGTATGTGGAAGAGAAGTTTGGCGCCATGCTGCGGGCCTTTACCTACGGTGCGCCGCCACACGCGGGCTGTGCCTTCGGCATTGACCGCATCCTGATGGAGCTAACCGGCGAGCACAACGTGCGCGAAACCCTCGCCTTCCCCAAAAACGGCAGCGGCGTCGACGTCATGATGGACTCACCCGCGCAGGTGGAGCCTGAGCAGCTGAAGGAGTTGGGGTTGTCGTGACAGCTTACCTCGTCACTGGTGTTGCAGGCTCTGGCAAGACAACATTACGTAACATATTTCGCAGTCGAGGATACCAAACGTACGATATCGACGAAGGATTTGCAGGATGGGTACACAAAGAGACGAATATCCCAGCGGCAGAAACCGATAAGCCAGTAGAGCCGCTTAATTTACATCATGAATGGCGAGTTATCAGTGGTAGGCTGGAGAATATCATACGGCAGTCTCATGGACTGACGGGTGTCTTTGGCTCGGCCCATGATTTGTATCAGTATGCATATTTGTTTGACGCTATTTTTCTCCTTGAGTATCCGAGCGAGGAAGTCTTGCGGCAGCGAATCGCTCAGCGTCCAGCCGGTAGCTACGGTCAGGAACCTGGCGAGCTAGAAAATATCATTCGCTATTGGCCAGCCTACGAAGACAACTTTCGGAAGATTGGCGCAACGACCATAGATTGCACGCAGCCGATTGACACAGTGTTGCGGACAATCCTCACGCAAGTAGATTCACAAGCAAAGGATACTCTATGAGCTGGGATCTCACCGCAATCAAAACAAAACGCCATATTCAGTCGGTTGGTGACTTGACGGAAGAAGACTGCGTGCCGCTCGAGCGTCCGCAGATGATTGCTGAGCTCGAAAAGGTTGCCAAAGCATGCGATGCGCAGCTAGATACGCGCGACTCGTCGTGGCTCGTTATGGAGAAGAAAGAATGGCTGATCGAATTCAGCCTGAGCAAACATAGGGAGCAACTCATCACTATAGGGCTGCGCGTCAGGGGTAGCAGGGAGCCAACGGAGGTGTTTGTGTATCTCATCCAACAGCTTGGTATGCGGCTGGTGGAATGGAGCACCGGCGAGTTCCTGGATCTATCAAAGCAGAGCAGCTTTGGCCGCTGGCAGGAGTGGAGCGAGCGGGTGCTGCGAGACCTTGCAAAGTCACGAAAATCATAAGTGTGTTGCGGGTGTAATAAGAATAAAATAGAGACTAGCCAGTTACGATAGCTCTATCGTTTCTATCCGCTGATATTTCACTCCAACCTCAGTTGCTGCTGCTGTGCAAAGTGTATCAATCAATCCCTTGCCAGCATCGCTCAAGATAGCGTCATGAACAGGGAAGGCGAGGCGCGGGGTGATGGCCTGCAAAAAGCTGCGTACTTCGGAGAACTTGAGCCATGGTGCGGCCACAGGTAAGGCAAGGACATCGATGGGGCGCTGCGGCAAAGCGAAGGAGTCGCCAGGGTAGTAGATGCGATCGTTGATCAGCGCGGCAAGGTTATGGAGGCGCGGGATATGTGGGCTCACCATGGCATGCTCACCGCCAAAAAACTCAAGCGTGAATGGCCCGATCTGGCGCGTATCACCAGGCACTGCGGCTATTGCATGGCGGACAGAGAGTGTGCCCTCTGGCAAAGATATCGTTGTGTTATCTACAATGATATCCTTAACACTTATAATTTCTGCCTCAGGAAATGCCTGCATAATACGCTTGATGAGCGCAGGGCTACAGTGGTCAGGATGGGCATGAGTGATGAGAACTGCTGCTACCTGCTGCGGCATAGCAAAGTCATCGGTGTATACACCTGGGTCGACGACCAAGCTCTGGCCATCAATTGTAATAGTAAAGCAAGAGTGGGCGAATTTCGTCAGCGTTGTCATATATCTAGTATAGCGGAGAAGAGGGTGAAGTGATAGGTTGTTTCTTGCCGTGGTACTGGTTGAGAATATTTGACAGGTGTCAGTAACTAGAGGGCTCCCTATAGTAAAGATACATATGTACGCTCAAAAATCGCTTCCTAGTGCAGGAGCTGAAAAGCTTAACCATGATGTAGTAGCAATTTCTGATATTTCATAGACAAAATAGTAAGCAGGAGGGAGAAGGTCTTAAAAGTAAGCTAGGAAACTATTGTGCTATCACCAGAAATGTGGCATTATAGCTGTATGAATAAAATGATTCTCTTTGTGCCGGGCTTCCAAGAAGGGCGCGCCGACCGTGATTACGATACACTGATGAACCGCTGGCGAGCAATGGGCTACGCGGTAGAATTTGTGCCAATCCAGTGGCATCGCACTATGCAAAAACAGTGGTTGCAGACGCTACATGAGCGGTATCGGCAGCATGATCCAGCCGAGACTATCCTGGCTGGCTTCTCATTTGGGGCGTGCATTGCGTTCTTAGCGGCGTGCGAGCGGGCGCCAAGTGAGCTGTGGCTCTTCTCGCTGTCACCATCATTTGCAGAGTGTGCGCAGTATTGGTCTGGGCGTGACTGGCGCGTGATTGGCAAGCGGCGGCTCGAATATGCCAAGCAGGTGAGTTTGGTAGCGACTGCGCAGCGTATCGCGTGCCCTGTGCAGATTTTCGTTGGCTCGGAGGAGTTTGTTAAGTGGCCAGAGATGAAACTTGTCTTTGATACCGCCATGCAGCACATTCCCGCTGTCCATGGCACAGTGGTAGAAGGCGCTGGGCATGCGGTGGATGACCCACGGTATGTCGCGGCGGTGTGCGACGCAATAAAACTACGCTAGCCGTTTCTTGGCTAGCGTAGCGTAAGTTTTATCGTATGTGCTTTGTCTCGACATCTTGCCAGTCGTTGTTGTGCCGGAGTTCGGCGTTGTTGCTAGCGAAGACCGTTTTTGCTTCGGTGTTGTCGCTCAGCGTCCAGAGGAACCAAGCGGTCATGTAGGCATCGCCATATTCCAGCACGTCTTTGTGGCCAACGGTCTTGCGCCGAGCGATGACGCTGGGCTTGTCTGTGCTTAGGGCGCGGAAGTTCTGCTGCAGGTCGCCCAGTGGGCTAATGGCGAGGTTGTCGCTTGGGCCGGTACCAGCCATCATGTAGGTGGCTGTCTTAAGCTTGCTGGTGTCGTAGTGCCAGTTGTTGTCGTCTGCGGTGCCATGACCGACGGCGCTTGCGGTGTAGAGGGAGGCATAGCGGTGACTGTTGCCGTATTTTGTGGCAGCATTGATAGCACCGGCGCCACCTTGGGAATGCCCAGCGATGCCGATTTTGCTTGTATTGACGAAGTCCTTAATGGGGCTGTTCTCGGCAGTGTTAAGCTCTAGTGCAGTATCAAGCATGGTCGATGTCGTTGCACCAGTGCCTGTCCAGCCATCCTCATTGCCAATGACGACAAAGCCCCAGCTGGCTAAATGCTCGAAGATTGGCGCATAAGTAGACGCAGGTGTAGCGGTTCCATTGACCATCAGTACAAGTGGGAAGGTTTGGCCCGGAGCAGTGCGCTGTGGGGTGTAGATATGGTATTCCTTAATGGCTGTGCTATCGCTGCGATGAGTGTGGTGCGCAACGTGGTAGGGGCCAGGCTTAGTATAACGCTGCTCTAGCGTGCCACTGGGGCTCAGCTTCGCAGCGTAATCTTTCGCCACGCCATCATCGCCAGTGATGCTTTGGTTAAGATAGTTCATATACAGCACGAGTAGCACAAAGCACACGAAGAGTATTGCTATGATGATACCCAGAATTTTCAGAAGCTTTTTTGCCATTGCTACATTTCCCTTTCGCTCATACTATAAGTGTATAGTATTTACTATACACCGAGTGTATAGTAATGACAAGGGGAGAGATTGCTTTTTACTCGATATATTTTGGCTATGTTAGTAAGAGATCAAGTGACTTTGCCCCTCAGTTATAGCAATGAAGCGCCTAAGCATTGCACTCACAAGAGTCAACGGTATATACTGATGAGCATGTACGAACAAGAACTTCATACCGCGCAGCGGATTGCTCGCGAGGCGGGCGGTATTATGCGCCGCTATTTTGATGGCGACCAACAGTGCCAGACCAAGGCGGATGGCACGCCAGTGACAATTGCCGATACAACAATCAACTCGCTGGTGATCCAGCGTCTCCACGAGGCCTTCCCGGACGATGGTGTCATTGGCGAAGAGGAGAGCACGACGGGCTATGGCCTGGGGCGGAAGTGGTTGTGTGACCCTGTCGACGGCACGAAGGCTTTTACCTGGGGTGTGCCCACCGCAATGTTTTCGCTCGCGCTGGTAGTTGATGGTGTGCCAACCGTCGGTGTTGGCTATGAACCAATGACAGATCGGCTCTACTGGGCAGTGCGTGGCCATGGCGCCTTTTGCAATGGTACGCAGCTGCAGGTGAACCGCCAGACGCTTGCGGAGGGGATTTTTGCTGCGTCGTGTAGCTATGTGAATATCCGCCGCCATAAGTATTATGATAAGCTGATCGAACGCAAGGTGAGTACAGCAAGCATCAGTGGCGCAGTAGCCAAAAGCGTCCGCGTGGCTGAGGGGCGCTTCGTTGGGTATTATGCCGAGAAGGTGAATGCGTATGATATGGCAGCAGTGCACGTTATTGTTGAGGAGGCTGGCGGCAAGATTACGAGTGTATCGGGCCAGCCGCTTAATTATGCGCAGCCATTTCGTGGCGCACTTGTGTCTAATGGTGTCGTACACGATGAGCTGATGGCAATACTACACAGCGAATGCTCATAAATACCGCACGCTACCAAATGGTATTTTGCGCTTCATCTGCGTGGCAATGCCGAGAGTATCGGCTGGCTGGACAGTGTGTGGGCCGTAGAATTGGTTGATCTCGTCGATCGCGGCAGTGAGAGCCTGGCGAGCTGATGGGTCGTCGAAGAGTGCAAGCTGTGCGTCTGCCTCGCTTGTGAGAAGATAGCACGACATGCCAATCTCATAGGCGGGCAGTGGCATCGACCTGGTGAGCCGCTTGACGATATGAAAGAGCGTGGTGCCATCACATAGTGGATGCTCGCGGCGCTCGTGGTTGTGCCAGCGGCCTGTTTGATAACTTTTGGCATAGAGGCGCACACCACGGGCACGCACGTATTGCTGCCGGAGCGCAGCCGCGATGTCTTCGCATAGAACGTGGAAGCGGCGCAAGACTTGATCGTAATTGAGGTTTGGCTGATCGAGGACGAACTGCCGCCCAACTGTCTTGAGTGGGCGCTCATCATTATCTACCTCCCAACCGCGCAGCCGCTTATACCAGTCGCGCCCTGGCTTGCCATGAAACACCATATGCTCGAGCGTTGCTTCGCTTGCGGCTAGGAAGTCGAGCGGCGTCTGGATGCCAACCTGGCGGAGGCGCTTGCTGTAGCCAGCGGCAATACCAGTGAGGTCTTCGAGCGATAGCGTAGCAAGCACTGCGTGGAGATTATCTGCAGTGATGCAAGTCAGGCCGTCAGGCTTATTGATACCGGCAGCAATCTTAGCTAGCCAGCGGTTGGTGCCAATGCCAACATTACAACGCATGTAGTCGCCAACCTCGCTACGGAGGCGCTGCTTGATCTCCTGGCCAATCGCCAGCGCGCCGCGTGCCCGGATGTCAGGTGGGCTTTGGCTGAGGTCGATTACCCCTTCATCAATGCTTTTCATGGTGGCACTGGGCGAGTAGTCGCTGAGGATGGTTGCAAGTCGGTGGTAGACATAGCGATACTTTGGTGGATCGCTTTCTAGCGGGACGATATTGGGGCAGAGAAGCCGCGCTGCTGGTAGGCGCATGCCGGTACGGACACCACGCGCTTTGGCCTCGTAGCTTGCGGTGACGATAGCCGCGTGTTGGTTGCGCCGATTAACGATGACAACTGGCCGGTGGCGGAGCAACGGCCGAGATTGCTGCTCGATCGTGGCAAAGCAGCTATTGAGATCAATATGCATCATCAGTGGTGAGGCGGGATTGATATTGCTATGAGACATGATCGGCCTCGCGGGTGAGCCGCCATACCAGTGTGATGCTGTCAAACTCCAGGCGGTAATCAGCTTGCTCATCTGTTACATCGAAGATATGCATCGTCCGTGCACCGCGCTGATGCTCAAAGCCCAGGCCGACTCGCCGGATCGTCACTTCCTGGCCATTGCCACGCCGAAATTTGACTGGCTGGCATGGCTGGTGCCCACGCCGAAAAATCGCTACCACCTCCACGACTTCATCAAGATATAGTTCGTCATCCATTGTTCTTAGTATAGCGCATGAGCTAGGCATGGTCGACGAGTGAAAACATAGTAACAGAGGTGGAGTGTGCTTATAGCTAAGCGATGCATTGTGTATTGCTGGGCTGGTGTTTCATGCGACTTGCTTCTACTCCGCAAGAAAACATCTGCGGAGGCGAATAAAACCTAACCTTTTACATAGGACTAAAGGAAAAATGACGCGTAGCTCTTACATACTGTATTGCCTCACACAAGAGCATAGCGAAGACGAAGAAGGAGAGATTTGACAAAATGGACAATGCCAGCTGTCCTTGGCCCAGCTGTCACGATAAGCTAATGTAACAGAGCGGCGTAGCTCAGAAAATTATTTCTGTTTTTTGCGACTCTCGATGAACATCATAATAAGCCAGATAATGACGACGATTGCGGCGAGCGAGAGCAGCCCGTTGATAACCCATGCGGCTAGCTTTAGTACAACACCAAGCAGCCACGCGGCAATAATGACAATAGCGATTGTGAGAATGAGTCGAGATAGTTTCATCCTTCTAGTATACTATACTTATGGACACAGCACAATTCCAGGCCATGATATGGCACAAAGCCAAGCAGCTCTATCGTCCCATGCCGTGGCGCAGCCAGCCAACGCTGTACTATGTGCTGGTGAGTGAGCTGATGCTGCAGCAGACGCAGGTAGTGCGGGTGCTGCCTAAGTTTGCCGAGTTTACCACCCGCTTCCCGACCATCGAGGCCCTGGCGGCGGCTCAGCTGCCGGCGGTGCTGCAGGCCTGGCAGGGCTTGGGGTATAATCGCCGGGCCAAGTATCTCCACAGCGCGGCGCAAGCGATTGCTGCTGGTGCACCTATTGCGACGCAGGCCGACCTTGTGGCGCTGCCTGGCATTGGCGCTAACACGGCTGGGGCCATCATGAATTACGTGCATCAAACCCCGACCGCCTTTGTAGAGACCAATATCCGCACGGTGTATTTTAATCACTTTTTTGCTGGGCAAGAAGGTGTGAAGGATAAGGATGTGCTGGCGCTGGTGACGCAGACGATGGATACAGCTCGCCCACGTCAATGGTTCTGGGCGCTGATGGACTACGGCGCTGAGCTAAAGGCGGCGGGGAAGGGTCAGCTCGGCACCAGCCGGCACTACACGCGGCAGTCGCGCTTTGCTGGTAGCCTGCGCCAAATGCGGGGCGAGATTGTGCGGCGCACGGCGCAGGGGCAACCACTGAGCGCCGTTACCCAGGAGCTGCACAGTGACCCGCGTTTTGCTGCCGCGCTGGATGGACTACGGAAGGATGGGCTGGTATGAGTGAGTTGGTACTCACGCGAGCAGAGGCTATCGCGCTATGTCACACGTGGGCGCGGATGCTTCGCCGCGAGTATACGATCGACATGCTGGTAAATGACTACGGCGATGGAGTGCTTATGTCTGACCAGCTAGCCTATCCGCTCGAGATGCAGCCATGGATCACGCCAGAGGCAGAGCCGCTCCTCTGGGCGATTCGCGACCATGCGGTCGACGTCGATATTGACCATACCCGGCGAGCTGATTGGGAGAAGCTACTGGAGCTGATCGATCAGCTACCAAAGAGTGAGTCATAAGATACGTGGAGAACATTAGCGCTAGATAGTGCGTGACAATAGCAGCCTTTCTGACCTATGACCTGCACCGAGCTTCCTATGCAGACAATGAATATCTAATAGGTATATTTATTTTTTATGGAATGTACGGAAGTCATGGTGAGACAATAGCCACATAACGAAGATTTAAGGCAATAAGACTCTTGACCACTCCTACAGCTGCACGCCAAGCCACCCAGCGAGCACTGTCCCAGCGCCATAGGCCAGGGCAGCGGCGATAGCACCGAGCGCGAGAGTTTGCAGGGCGGCAACGAGTGGATTCTCGCCACCAACTTTACCCTTGATATAGCCAATTGCCACAAAGGTGAGCGCCGTCGCTCCCGAGCTGATATAAAACAGCAGAGGGTGAGCCGCGCTCGAGCCACGTGCCAGGACATGGGCAAGATAGGGGATAACAGGCACACTACCAACAACGACAAAGGCAGCGAAGGTCATGAGGCCGATGATTTTTGGTGAGGCGCGTTTGCTTGTATTGCGCGCCGACTCGTCGTGCTCGGCACTAGCCGCGAGGTAAGCACTTGCGCCCATCGAGAAACCATCGGCAATGAGGTTAGCTGCGCCTAGCACCAAGATGATCGCGCTCGAGATGCCAGCACCAGCACTGGCTGCTACCACAGCAAAGGTCGTAACGGTACCATCGACTGCACCATAAACAAATTCAGAAATATAACGTTTGAGGACAGGTTTCATATTCATAACTTGGTTAGTATAGCATAGTGTGGTGCAAACGCAAAAGATTGCACTGTGGGTAGGTGAAGTGTTTTGGTGTTGCCATCACGCTTATACTCTCAGATTTTTTGTACTTATAAATTAGTAATTGCTGGGAATGAGTCTCTCGGGATGAGCGTGAAAATTATGAGCGCAATTGATGATTATCCGCCATCAAACAAGATGCAAGAACGAGTGGCTCGTGGCGGTGAAATGAAGATCACAAGATGGAGGCAATGGGTATCTCACCACTGAGAGGAGTAATGAATATCTGAGCAGGATATTCATCATAATAATGCAAGAGAATAAATGGGTATAGGGTAATGGATGGACTATAACCCCTTATCTTGCCACTAGTTTGCCTGCTTGGGCGTGAGGAGAAGCTGATTGCGCTCGGCAGTGCGCGTCCGCGCCTCATCTAGCAGAGTGATACCTTCTTGCGAGCTGAGGCTAACGATCCGCACATACTCACCATCGGTCTTGTCGTAGCCCGAGGCAGCAACAAAGCCGAGTTGTTCGTCGGCATAAATGACGTTCTCTTTCTCGCCGCTGTAGTCGATTTTGTTAAATAGGCTTACATCTAGCAGCGCTGTACCGCGGCCATTGTCCCACGTGGCAAAGACGCCAATGCGGCGCTGCACTGCATCTAGATCGGTCGAGTCAAATGGTGTATCTTTATCGATATACTCGATGATTGGTGCAAAGATCAGTGTATCGGCCTTGGGGAGGATTGTCTTGAGTGCGTGGTCGGCGGGTAGCGAGTATGCCAAGGCAAAGCGCTTGCGAAAGTCATACGAGAGTGGGTAGCGTCCATCGGTCGACGTGGTACACTCGACTTGGTGGCGCGAATCGAGGAAGGTAAGCTCGGCGGGCGAGTAGATTGGTTTGTGCTCCTCTGTTGCGGTGACTTCATTTGTTACTTGGCTCACTTTTGTATCGGCATCGGTGTAGCCCATAGAATTACCCATAACAGTGACAGGGGAGGCGTATTCGTTCACAGCGTCAGACTTATCGCGCTTGCTGAGGCCGCAGCCCATAGCAAGCAGTTGCTGGATGGTATCGACAGCACAATACTGCGTTATATTGCCCTCGGCATCAGTGATGAGGCAGTCCATCACCATCTCGTGCCCCATGCCTTTGCCGAACTGCTTTTCTTTGCTGGGGTCGCCGTTTTTCTCATCTCTCGAGAGTACGTGCCCAATCTCATGGCTGTATACATTGCCACCAGTCTTGTTGCTCAGCACGAGCACCATCGGGCCGTTGCCGCCCTTGGCTTTGTCTTCATCGGTGCTCTGGAAGGCAAGGCCGAGTACGTCATTCTCCACACCTGCTGTGTTAACAGCCATCAGCATGAGTGAATGCTCACCATCCTGCACGTCTAGCTGCTCGCGGTATTCTTCGGCGATTTTTTTGATTTGGTCGTTGGAGTAATAGTATTCGGTCGTGCCATCTTCCTTGGTGCGGGTGCTATCTGGCGCAGTGTTGCAGACAAACTCGGTCATGTGGAACTGATATGCACCACGAGTTGTGTGGGTAATGCGGCTGGTATGGACATGCACTTCTTCGAATATCTCTTCGTTACTCTTGCCAGGCTCGAAGCCAGCGGCATTAAGTGCCACAACACCAAGCCGGACAACAACCGGCTTGAATGAATCTTTCTCGTGGTCTTGGCACTGCTCTGCAGAAGGCTGAGAGGTGTCGCCGCTGAGTAGTGCACTAAACCACTCCCAGGCCAGTCATCATCAATACCTTACGGCGTGGTAAACCTTCTGGTGTTTGGGCTGAGCTATCTGGCGCAGCTTCAAGTTTTGTATGAATCATAGTAACTATCTTATATCACGAAAGGGGTAAAAATGTCAAACCATGGAGACTTGTGCTAAGTGGTTCTTGTTATCGACTGATTAAAATCTCACTTCCTCGCTCCATCTCTTGCTGGATTCTTAGATTAGCAGAACAATACTGAGTAATTGTCTAGAATATTTAGTTTTTTACAGGGGTAGAAATTGATTGGCGGAAAACAAAAACTCGCTTATTATCCAAGCGAGTTTTGCGTGCCGTCAGCGTGAGGTGCTATTGCTGCTCGGCTGGTGTTTGCGTTTGTTGCTGGTTCTCGGTGTCGCTATTGGTAGAGAAGAGCTGGAGTGATTCGTCACTCAGGACATTTGGGTCGAAGGTGCCATCGGCGATCTTGCTGCGGCGCTGCTGGTACATTTTTTTAAACTCGTCGAGCGATTGCTTCGTGATACTACCTTCGGTTTTGTATGTCTCGGGCTCAGCATCGCGAGCAGCTTGCTTGCGCACCTCCTGGAAACCTGGCCGGCTGAGGTCGACCTGTGCTGCACCGCTGGTGTTGTACGTATCCATAGCAACCCACACCATGATGCCCGCAATGGCGATCACGCCGCAGATCATCACCAAAAAACGGTGCTCGCGCATAGTGATCAGCTGGTGCTCGAAGTCGAGTTTATTGGGCTGGTTGGGTTGGCTGCTGGGCACTCGGCGCCTCCTTCTTGGCAGGGAATTGCTTACTATAAAATACGTCAAACTGCGAACCGTACTGGCTCAGTAGCTGGTTGAGCCGCAAGGCGACATCGGCCACTCGCTTGCGACGCTCACGCACTGGCTTGATGAGGTAGTAAAACTCGACGGGCTGATCGGTGCAATCAGTACGCAGCAGCTCAGATAGTTTCTCCTCATACTGGCGGTATTCGCTGCGGAAAGCGGTAAGCTGGGTATTATATTCTACCGTTGTCTTGGCAAGCTCCACACCATCGAGTCGGTTGAGAGCGATGCGGCTGTTGAGTGGTGCCATCAGACGGGTGGCAATCACCTCGTACTGCTGCCCTTGGTTGACCCGGACAAGCCCATCGTTGGCGTGGATGCGCCGCAGGGTAGACTTGACACGGACGCAGTTTTGTTTTATTTGAGTGAGTTGATCGTTGCTGAGCGGTGCAGCAGGCTCGGCATAGGCCGGAGAGCCAAGTGCAGCAGTAGCAATCATAACAACAGCAAGAAAAGTGCGCTTCATAGCTCCCCATTATGACGCATCAGAGGAGATTGGTCAAATAGTTTGCCTAGATTGAATTAAATTCTTGTGTCGCTCCGGTTGGCCACTATCTTACGCAGATTTTGCGTTAGCACCTTCAAGCTCAGAGCAAAACCCGGGAGTTCTCTAGGGGTGATGCGATGCCATCTGTATAACAACTACAATAACTGCAAGAACAAAAGCCATGAAAGGTATTGCAAGACTGATAGCAATGCCAATCTTGAATCCTTGGTCATCACCATCAACGAATTTGGCAGATGGTGCGTATGTCTGAATATTCCACCACCACCAGTTGTAGTGATTATTGAGCGCATCTTGAACGGTATGGGAATAATAAAGGATTCCCATACTAGGTGACACACCGGCGCTCAAGGCGTTGAGTAATCGCGTGTTCGCTCCGGCAAAGTTAAATTGGTTGCGTTGACCATTAATCCAGATAATAATGAAGCTTGACTCAGTTCTTGCTTTGGTAATCTGCTGTGGGTCGATGTCAAAGATAACACCGATTGATTGACCCATCGAAGCATCTACATCAATAGCACGGATACGGTTGGTGCTCGTCCATTCGAGAACACAGGGTGTCTCATTGAAATAACCAGTGCTATACCAGACAAATGTTGCTGCAATGAGTGGTGTGCCATCAAAGACGCTGCTATAACTAGCCTCAATAGTAGGTTGCAATGATTGGGCAGTAGGTAACTGCATTGGCTGCATAATGGGCTGAGGGAGAGGGTTTGCTGCAACAGGAGTCCGACCAATTGGTGGTGCGGGTTGCATAGCTGGTGTTGGTGGGTAGTATAAGGTGGTTTGCGGGTATACAGGTGTCGTGGGCTGCTGATTCATGGAAGTATTATACTATATAACTTGAGATCGGCAAGTACGAATATGTTTTACGGTATATATTTTTGGTTGTAGACTTCCTATAGAAGTAACAATGCAGGAGTATGTCTGCATTTGCTGTATCTATTATATGGTGTCTTGGGCGCTGTTGTTTATTAGAAAATACGTCAATCAGCTTGCTGGAGTCATCTGGTTTTATGATAATAATGCCATAATAAAGGCGATAAGTACTACTATGATTGGTGTCACAAAAGCCATGATGAGGCCAATGTTGACGCCATTGTTGATAATCATCGCGTCGCGCTCGAAGCCGTCAATAATTTTAGCATAGGGTGCGTAGGCTTGAATGGCAGCCCACCACCAGTCGTAGTCGTTGTCGAGCGCACGCTCGACATTGTGGCCATAGAGAACACCACCAATGCCAGGCGACACTGCAGCACCAAGGCCGGTTAGCAGCTGGGCGCTCACCCCAGCAAAGTCGAACTGGATGCGCTGGCCATTGACCCATATGATGATAAAACTTGCCTCGACAGCTGCTTTGGTGATCTGCTGTGGATCGATATCGAGCACCACACCGACCATTTGGTTTGTTTTGGGGTCGAAGTCGATGGCGCGGATACGATTGGCCGTCGTCCATTCGAGGATGCAGGGCACTTGGCTAAAGACGGTGCGGTTGTGATAGTGCGAGACGAGCGTTGCCATAACGAGTGGTGTGCCGTCAAAAACACTGCTATAGTTGGCATCCATTGCTGCTGGCGCCGGCTGGGCTGCTGGCTGGACAACAAGGGGTGCGGACTGCTGAATGGGTGATTGCTCGGCTGGTTGCGCAGGGTTACTTGGGGGTGTTGGGGTTGCCGGTTGTGGTATCTGAGTTGGTGCAGGCTCGGGCTGTTGGGCTGGCCATGTCGGTGGCTGCTGCGGCTGTGCTTGCACTGGCTGCTGTGGATAATATGGAGCTGGCGGCACAGGCTGAGCCTGAGGTGGAGCTGCCGGCTGTGATTCATAAGGATAAGAGGGAAATTGCTGATTCATGAGCGTATTATACTATATTGGTAAATACGCGATGTGTCTTAACAGAGGTCATATACCTTGAGATCAGAGCTTCATTAAAGCATAATAGCCCAGCAGGAGATCCGCTACGCAGAATGAATTTTTGTTGTGGCGGGAGCAATGCATACGCAATAGAGGTTATTTGTGCTTGCCTGGCGAGGCTGCGCCGAGCTCGATGTGCTCCTTCTCGAACTCACGCAGGATCCGTCGCCGCATCTCGGCCGTGAGGGCCCACTGGTCGGATGGTTGAGTTTTGCCGGAGACGACGAGGCTAATCGACGACGCATTGAAGTCACCAAGGATGTCGAAGTGTGGTGGTTCGATTACCTTGTGCTGCCATTTTTCCTCGCTGGAGATTTCCTCGCCAATCCGATTGATGATATCGCTCGCAGTACTAATGTTGGTATCAGGCGCAACAGTAATGGTGAAGTACACCTTGCTATAGCCCATCGTTTTGTTGATAACATGCTGCACCACGCCGTTGGGGAAGAAGTGGACGTTGCCCTCGACGTCGCGGATCACCGTGGAGCGAACGCCGATCCGCTCGACTGTTCCGCCAAAGCCATCGATCTCAATGATGTCTCCCACTCGATACTGGTTCTCACTAATAATAAACACTCCCGAGAGAAAGTCTTTGACGAGTGACTGCGCGCCAAACCCAAAGGCCACACCAATGATTCCTGCACTCGCAAACAGCGGCGCAAGAGCTGCATTATTGAAAAAATGAGTAAAGATAGCATAGCCCGCAATCACCACCACAATAATACGCCACACATTGGCGAAGAGCCCGCCCAGCGTCTTATGCCGCTTCTCGAGATCCTTCTTGGGCAGCGTGCGCTGATATGTGGTAACGAAGGCATGCCGTGTCAGCCACATCACCACGCGTGGTCCCACCCAATACAGTGCAATCGCCACGACAATAATGATAATAATCTCTAGTGCAGTGAGCTCGGGTGAGGTAATTGGCTTCATAATATGGTAGTATAACAGATGTGAGTGATGAATTAAACCAGCTTGTGCTTACCTTGCAGCGTGGTGGCGTGGCAGTACTCCGGACTGATACGCTGTATGGCATTGTTGCCCGGGCAGATGACGAAGCGGCAGTAGCGCGGGTGTATCGACTTAAGCGGCGTGATAGCAATAAATCATCGATTATTCTTGTGGCCGATGCCAGCCAGATTTATGTCGATGTGCCCGCTTTGCCGTCGCTTGATACTTCTCAGCCCACGAGTATCTTGCTCGATTCGCCCCATGCTCCGTGGTGGCTCCGCCGTGCCAATGATATGCTGGCCTATCGCCAGCCGCAGCTGCCGTGGCTTCAAGCTGTCCTGCGCCAAACTGGCCCGTTGATTGCTCCCAGCGCCAACTTCGAGGGGCAGCCGCCCGCCCGCACTATTGCCGAAGCTCGTGCGTACTTTGGTGACGGCGTCGATTGCTATTATGATGGTGGCACTGTGCCGGTTGATACGCCGCCATCGCGCTTGGTGCGGGTGCTATCTGATGGGGTAGTGGAGCGGCTCAGGTAGGGCATAATAACCTGAGAAAAAGTTAGAAGCTTACCTAGTAATGTAAGTATTACAACATTTTTTAGAGCGGTTCTCACTACTCGAGTGAAAAATATGCTAGACAAATAGTGAATTCTCACATCTCACCCGAATAGCGTGGAGCGTGGGGTCACCCGCGAAAGAGGCCATGTGATTCAGGTATAATAGACTCATGACGTATCTTGACCCTCAGCAATTTATCATCACTCGCAAACGCAAGAAATATCGCTTTGCTAAGTTCCATAACGCTGCTAACTGCTACGAGTACGACGAATGGTGTCAGGCAGCACCAGAGGTGCGGCAGAGTGCGACGGTGCTCGAGGTCGGTGCTGGCACCGGGATGTTTAGTGTGGAACTAGCGGCACAGCACCCGGATGAGGTATTTGTGGCACTGGATGTTAAGGGTGATCGCTTGCAAAAAGGAGCGTACGCGGCGCTCGAGCGTGGCATCACCAATGTGTTGTTTGTACGGGCTCGGGCCGATCAGATTGGCGAGCTCTTTGCCGCCCACTCGCTCAAGCAGTTGTGGGTGACTTTTCCTGATCCATTCCCCAAGCGGCGCAGCGCTGGCCGGCGTCTTACTCACCCAACATTCTTGCGCCAGTACGAGCAGCTGTTGCGGCCTGGTGGCTCGCTTTTACTCAAGCATGACGACCGTGATTTCTTTTGCTGGAGCCTGGAGCAGCTCGTTACTCAAGAGTGGTCGATTCGCGAATTATCCTTCGATCTCCACGAGTCGTCACTACCTGATGAATACAAGACGCTCACTGCCTACGAACAGCGCTGGATGAGTGAGGGGAAAGCGATTGGCTGCGTGCGAGCGACGACCGGTAATAGCCAATAGTACCATTCCGTGGCAAGATTACATACTCACCTGACTGAGCTCTAGTATGCCGTGTTGCTGGCTCGCTAGTGCGTTATTTTTGTAGCGTTGATCATAACTAATATCTGTGCTGCACCACTCGGGAGGGCAGAATGTTTCAGCACGTAGTGTCGCCTCGGTCTCGCGGCCACGAAACTCAACTTCAGCAGTGATGAGCTTCCCCTCAAGGTTGCCGTGGTAGATATCAAGCTCGATTGTATGCTCGTTACTATCAGGGTCGGTGTAGGGTACATAGTAGCGTGTTTTCTCGATGCGCTTGCCCTTGGTGAGTGGCCATAGCGAAGCAAAGGTTGCTTCATTAATAATGATATTTTGCTCATCTCGCACGACAGTACCACCCGATTTTACTGTGAGCTCAAAACGTTGCCCATCACCAAAACGCCGGACGCGTGTCTCCGATCCATCGCTGCTGTGCGCGAGATAGCCCTGACTGATGTCGATATGATCATATGAGTCAATATCTGCTGGTATCTTATCAAAATTGACTAAAAATTTACGCTCAACTTCTTTGAGTTGATTGGGACGCTCAGGGACGTGAGAACTCATCATGTCGGCAGATTTTTCTTGTGCATAGCATGTCTCAAAATGATAAGCGAGACTTGCATACAGCTCAGCAAGCTCAGGAAATTCTGTGCCAAATCGCTGAGTGAAACTCTCGATGAGCTTGTCGTGTGCTGCTTGCAATTCAGCAAGATTTTTAATGCCATAGTCCTCTTCGACTACCCGCACCCCTTGCCCAACAATATCCATCGCTACTGGAAGAATCTTATCGACTGCTCGTACAAAGCGTGCTTCGGGTGTGTTTTGTGCTTCGTAGTGCTCTAGCCCCTGACGCATAACGGGCGGAAGACGCTGTAATAATGTGTGGGCTGCTTGCTGCTCGTTTTGTTGCTTGATGGAAAGTTGCACAGGGGTAAGGTCGAACGTTGCGACATCGCCAGTGGCAATCTCGAGCAGCTCGTGGACAGTTGCAAATTGCTGCACCGTATCATTATCCAACTGCGGATAGAGACAGGCGCGTAATTCTGGCGCAAGGGCGGCAAGCGACCAGCTATGCTCTGCGTCATTCTCGCGCTCGCCACTGGGTTGGCGTGGCACGCGCACTACATCGGCCAAATCGCAGCTTATCTCCATACTCTGCAGTGCAATATGGCATAGTTGGCTTTGGATAGGTGATGGTGTGATATCTCGTTCACGTGATATGTGTGGTGGATAATTGTGTTCTGGCAGCGAAGTCGTTGACGTGTGATTATATTGGTTATTATTGTGGTGACTATTGTATGGCAGGTTATTCATATCACTACCATAGCGTGCTATAGTAAATATGGATAGATAGGATAATTTGAGTCAAATATGTTTGAGCAAAATACGATTAACCACCATATCCAAAGGCGGATTCTCAGTGTGTTGTGCTATCGCAAAGTGGCTCGCTTTCGTGATCTGCGCCCACCGCGGGTGGATACCAATCTCTTTAGCTATCATCTCAAGGTGCTGCTCCAGCACCAACTTGTCCAAAAAGTGCCGGGTGGCTATAGCCTGGCGCCGCGTGGTTTGGCGTATGTCGATCGGGTGAGCACAGACACTATGCTGGTTCGTACTCAGCCCAAGATTGTGACTATGCTCGTAGTACAAAATAGCAATGGAGACGTCTTGCTGCAGCAGCGCACCAAGCAGCCCTACATCGATACCTGGACGCTCCCTTATGGCAAACTCCACATCGATGACAGATCTATCCAGGCGGCAGCTCAGCGTGAAGCGGCGGAAAAGCTTGGTGCTGTGGACCTAGTACTGCAGCATGCGGGCGAGTGCTATATTCGTGTTTGGGCAGACAAAGCGATTCTCTCAACCACACTTGCTCATGTGTTTTATGGGGCGACTGATGATATCACTCCGCACGAATGGCTCGTCTGGGCACGCCCACACAAGCTGGCGCAGTACGTGCTTGCGCCAGCAGTGGAGCAGATTGTCGCGCGGGTGTTCTTTCGCGATCCGTATTTTTTTGAGGAATTTGACGACGTTTTAGATCAATAACAAGGAGGATATATGAAGATCGACGACTACGCACAGCAAGCAATCACCACCCTGAGCAGCGACTATGCCTACGGCGATGCTAATGCCCAGCTGATGGGTATGGTGCTGGGACTAGGCGGTGAATCGGGCGAAGTGCTTGAGAAGTTCAAGAAGCTCCTACGCGACCAGAAGGGTGAGATAACAGAAGTAGACAAGCAAGCGATTATCAAAGAGCTGGGCGATATCTTGTGGTATGTGACGGCGGTGGCGCATCTGCTTGGCTCGAGTCTTGAGGAAGTCGCTCAGCGCAACAACGCCAAGCTCGCCAGCCGCCAGCAGCGCGGCCAGCTGCAGGGCAGTGGGGACGACCGGTGAGTCGCACCCTGGCTGAGGCCACTACAACTCACCACAACCACCACTCGTGGATAGCAGTGGCGGTGTGAGAACTCGTCAATACTTTTGAGGTGTTTATTTACCCCTCTTGCGCGAGCTGCTGCCGCACCCAGCCATCAATTGTGCCTGCGCCCATGCAGAGCACAAGCTTGCCCTCAGCGCGGGCAGTTTGGATGACGTGCCACAGGGCATCATCGAGCTCGGCATAGTGGACGCTGCTACGGTTCGTTAGTTGCTCGGTCAGTTGCTGTGGGGTGAGAATAGGCAAGGCTGGGTCTTCGCGGCTGAGGTAGGTTGGCAGCCAGTAGATTTGCTCGGCGCGCTCCATGCAATCGGTGTATTGTTGGCGGATCTCATGCTGGCGGACGTTTTGATGTGGCTGATATACCAACACAACGTGGTCGGACAATTCTCGTGCCATCTGCAGCGTTGCGGCGATCTCTACCGGGTGGTGGCCATAATCGCTATACAGCCCAGGCCCAAGCCGCTCAAAGCGTCGCTGCACCCCCGGGAAGGTATTGATAGCCGCCCGAATGTGCTCGGGTGAGCCAAGCCGTAGCTGCTTGCACGCCGTTGCTACCAGTGTTGCGTTTGCTCGGTTGTGTGCCCCTGCGAGGGTAAATTGCTGCACGTCCTCATCTTCCAAGACACGCGCCCGTCGCCGTGGTGGCACAACGCCTGCATCGGCATCGCGCTGCCACATGATAGTATATTCGCTCTGCTCGAGGAAGCGGCTAAAGGCATCGGTGTAGTCCTGCTTGGTGGGGTAGGTGTCAGGATGGTCGTAGTCAACAGAGGTCAGTAGGGTGAGATGGGGGTGGAATTGCAAAAAATTGCGGTCAAACTCATCGCATTCATATACAAAGTAGCGGCTGCCTGGCACATAGTGCCCACTAGGGCCAAAGCTCAGTGTTGTACCCACCGAGTAGCTCACGGGCTCGCCCAGCTGACGCAGCGCCCACACCATCAGGCCAGTTGTTGTCGTCTTGCCGTGGGTACCAGCGATGGCGATGAGCTGGAGGTCTTTCTCGTTGATGAGATAAGTGAGGAGCTCATCACGCTTAGCGGTATAGATGCCAAGCCGCTGTGCCAAGACGAGCTCAGGGTGATCGGGCGGCAAAGCTGCAGTATAGATAAACCAATCAATGGGGGTTTGCTGATGGCGATAGGCCAGGTATTCGCCTGTTTGGTCTTGTGAGACGGAGATGCCACGCCGCTCGAGTTCTTGTGTCTCAAGCCCAATGTGGCTATCCGAGCCAAGCACACGGTGCCCTGCGTCGTGTGCCAACTCAGCCAGTGGCCCCAGGCCCACGCCGCCGATTCCAGAGAAGTAGATATTCATACCTTCCATTGTACCGCCTCTGGCACAAAACCACCAGAGGTAGCTAAGGAGTGCAATAGATCTACCTCGCGTTACTGGGTGTAATATTGAGGTTATGCTATACTAGAGCCAAAGCATAAGTGGGCATACGTAGGGTACATAGCATGGCAAACAAACAGCAAGTCAAGCGCTCGATGAAGCGACTCCGGCGCATCAAAATGTGGCACCTGGTGCTGCTACTTATGGTGCTGCTTGTGCTGTCTGCCACCTTTTTGCGGCTCAATAATGTCGGGATGACCGAGCGACGGCGGGCAGTGCTCTCGGCAGATAAGGCAGGTAATATGGAGCAAATCCGCCAGCGCATTGCCGACCTCCAGCAATATGCCTCTGCTCATATGAATGCCGATACTGGCCCTATCTACCTGCAGGAGCAATACAATCGCGACGCCAAGGCTGCGCTCAACGCCTCGATCAGCACTGCCAACCGCGCTGGCCAAACCGCCAACGCCAAGGCTGATGCAGTGTGTAAGCCACGCTTCCATAGCTGGTCGATCGACTATGTACGCTGCGTCTACGAAGAGCTGGGCAAGCTTAGTAGCACCAATGCTAGCCTCCAAACTGCCAAGATGCCCGACACCAGTCTCTACCACTACAACTTCAGCGCACCACTATGGTCACCCGACTTTGCCGGCTGGACGATTCTCCTCACTGGCGTGGTCATCTCAGCCATTCTTGGGCGTATTGTGGGGATGATTATTTTGCGGATTATGCTGCGCATTCAGTATCGAGCAGCAAAATAAATAGCCAAAAAATAAAAAACTACAACATAATTTACAACACGTACAACACGCAAGATGGTCGTGAGCGAGTGTTCGCTCGGTGCTCCATAAAATTTATGCTTGACCCCTGTTTATCGTACAAAAATAGTACCAACATCTATCATACACAATAACCATAAGCAAAAATCAAAATCGCGCGTCTATGGTCGCCATCTCTGTAAAAAATCGCTGCCAAAGTGTTGACATCCATTTTATGAGCATGTAGGCTAGGTTTTGTAAGATCAAATAGGAGGAGCACTATGGCTTACAAATATACTAGTTCGAATGGTACTACATACTACTTGCACACGCAAAAAGATGCGGTATTGCGCGGTGGCGTAAAGCGGACGATTTACTACTTTTGCAAATCACCAAACAACGGCAAGGGTGAGCCGTGTGACATGCCTGAGGGCTACTACGTGAAGGAGCACTCGCGTAACAAATTCCCCTTTGCTGCCAAGAAAGACGCGGCAAAGCCCGCCAAGAAGGCTGCTAAAGCAACCAAATAACCCGGACACGTGTATATAGAAAAAAAGACCTTTCTGTAACAGAAGGGTCTTTTTTGTTGACTTAGTGTAAGAGAGGGCTGCAAAGCAAGTAGAGTATGAGACGAAGTAAGCCGCGAGCCTATACCGTATGACGATAAACTAAGTTTCGTATGGAGAGGCACGCTCTCGCACCACTCAGAGCGCTAGAGAGCGGCGCTCAGTGTGAGCTGCGGGGTTTTTCTCTCGTTTTGCGTTGTTCGCAACAAGAGAGGTATGAGAGGAGGTGTGAGCAAGGCAAAGACACTTGTAGAACTGGATGCTGGTGGCGCTGCGTACCGAGAGGTAAATAATTTTATACCGTTTGCATATACTAAAAACACGCCACTATGGGCGTGCTATGACTAATCTTTGCAATGGTGGGGGCGGCTGGACTTGAACCAGCGGCCAACAGGTTATGAGCCCGCTGCTCTGACCACTGAGCTACGCCCCCAGATCCACTTGCCACATTATACCGTATTGTTGGCGTATATGCTACTAGTAATCGAGTTTACTAAGGCTCCGGACGTCTTCGCCGGCAGCAGCGGAGCGCCGATCAATGCCTTCTGGTTCCTCTTGCTGTGGTCTATTTCTACGCTGAGCGGCGGTTTGAGATGGGTGAGTGGCTCGTGCTGCTTCTTTCACTTCGTGGCGGATACGCATACGCTCTAGGACAATCGCATCGAACTGCGCATCACGGTTGGTGTATGCCTGGGCATATTGCTCTGGTGTTATCCCGAGCGTCTTGGCAATAGCAATGTCAAGATTATACCAGGCTGCGGCACGCTTCTCTTTGAGTGCTTTGCTTCGTGGGTGCTGTGCAACCTGATGATCGTAGCTATTGATGATTCTTTGGAGAGCGTAGAGGTCTTCGCGTGTTGGCTGAGTGGACTGCTCACAAGGTGAGGGTGTCTCAGCCTGTGCTTGGGGTGGGGCGTCTGGTGCGTGAGAAGATGCTGGCAATCCATCACCCATTAAATCGGCTAAGAGATCTCCTTGCTTGCCGTTTTTTTGTAGTAATAATGCTGCACGTCCTAATATTGCAGTGGCGGATCCTATTACCGTTTCTGGTGATACTAAAGACTCTGGGCTGCGTTGTTGAGCAGCCTCTTGAGAAGGTTGTTTGTATGTCATCTTGCATTGGTTATAGCACAGAGGTCGACACCTGGCAAGTCTATGAGCGGTTTTTGGCAAAAATTGTGGTGCACAGCGTATTTTTTATTCACCACAGCTTTTGCAGCAACTGCGCGGTCTACGGTATAATAGAAGCCTATGAAGTTTGTGTTCAGCGACACTACCAAGCGTCACATCATCTACAAGATTAAGCATGATTATCTCCAGCTCAATACCATTGTGCTGGCGCTTGCGCTCGTGATTGCGACATACCTTGCCTGGCAGTCGGTGGCACGTCTCCAGCAGAACTATACGCAGCAGCGCGAGCTAGAGACGAAACGGCGGCAGCTTGTCCTCACCGAGCTCGAGACGCAAACCTTGCAATACCAAAAGAACTTCCGCGAGAGTGATGAATATAAAGAGCTTGCTGCTCGTGAGAAACTTGGCCTAGTGGCACCTGGCGAGAAGGTGATTGTGCTACCCAAGAACAGCCCCGAAGCACAAGACCCACCAACCGACAAGCCCACTAACCCCGATGCACAGAGTAGCAACTTCGAGCAGTGGGTGACCTTCCTCTTTGGTGGTGCAGCCGAGCAGGCTCAGCAAAAGGATAAATAACAAGCGGGGGAGCGGAAATCTTGACATTCAGGTGGTAAATCCTTGACAACTGGCATTCATCACTGGTAGAATAAGAACCGTAACGCGGGGTGGAGCAGCCCGGTTAGCTCGGTTGGCTCATAACCAACAGGTCGCAGGTTCAAATCCTGCCCCCGCAACCAAGGTAAGAACCCTATCACACGGTAGGGTTTTTGCTTTGGTGTCTTGGGAGGGTGGAAAGAAGAACAAGTTTGGCGCTGGTCTCAGCACCCTATTAGCCCTACTACTGATGGTTAGCAGTATGCCATGAGTGCTATGCGAGTTGGTGGAGTCTCACCTCAGGCATGAACCGGTGAGCGCTGTTCACCTGCCCTAGAATGGTGAGGGATACCGAGATAACAGGGATAAATAAGAAAAACTAAAATAAGAAATAATTTGTTTGCATTTTGTTCGTATATATGCTAGGATCGAGGTAGGTCGATAATGACAACACAAAAAAGAGGGTAGATATGCGAAAAAAGACGAAAGAAACCATACTCGCCACCTGGAATCGGTCGCGTAGTATGGCAGAGCTGCGGGCATTCATTGCCGCGCGCCACAGCAAATTAGCAAAGGTAGAGCTCTAAAAAGACCAAAAAGCACCTTGGGCGATGTACCTGAGGTGCTTTTGATTATAGGGGATGATGTATACGATGTGTGATTTGGCACTCCACGCTTCATCGCTCTCTATCCTCGCATGCTTTTTGTCTCGATCCCAAGACTGAATACTTCTTTATAGTATTCACTTATACACTGGAGCCAGATAGCGATTATAAGCAAAAAATAAAGCGGCGCACCTATCGCACGCCGCCTATCATATCTGGTAGCACCGACTGGGATCGAACCAGTGACCTCAGGCTTATGAGTCCTGCGCTCTAACCGGCTGAGCTACGGTGCCAAACATGACGCATTATAGCAGAGAATTGGCAAGAAGGCTAGGGCTCGGGTGAGTGTTTTGGCGTTCTTTTTTGCCCAGGCCAGTGGTATAATAGAGAAAACGCCCAATCAGGAGTTAAGGAGAACCACCACATGATACGACGACCACGCTACGATTATGATTTGTTGGTGCTGGGTAGTGGTGCAGCTGGCAGTACTGCAGCGTTGGTGGCAGCCCGGGCAGATAAGAAGGTGGGGCTGATTGAGGCAGACACCTTTGGTGGTGAAACACCCAATTGGGGTGATATCCCTGTCAAGACGCTGCTGGGCGTGGCACAGCTCTACAATCGTATCCAGCGGGGTCACCAGTTTGGGCTCGATACATCGCGAGTTGATTTTGACTATCCGGCCATCCAGCACTGGAAAAACACAGTGGTAGAGCGGACTGGCGCGGGTGATAATGAGCACTATTATAATCAACAAGGGATTGACACATTCTATGGCAAGGGTATCTTGCGCGACCAGCACACCGTGACAATTGGTGATCATGAAGTAACGGCGGGGCATATCTTGATCGCAACAGGGGCGCATGTGACCCAGCCAGCGATTGCAGGTATCGAGACGATCGATTGGCTCACACCGCGTACTGCCCTCAAGCTGAGCCGCCCGCCTCGCAGCCTGTTGATCATTGGTGCGACGACGGTGGCGATTGAGCTGGCGCATTTCTTTGCGACCTTTGGTAGTACGGTGTCGGTGGCAGAGCAGTCATCGCGCATTTTGCCGACCGAGGACGAAGAGGTGAGTGAGGCAGTGAGCAGCCTCCTGCAGCGCGACCAACCACTGTCAGTCCTAACACAAACGACGATTCGCTCCCTCATGCGTGGCCCAAGTGGCAACGTAATCGTCCAATATATCCGTGGCGGTATTGAGCGGACGATGGAGGTAGAGCATGTCTTGGTGGCGACCAAGCCAGAGCCGACCATTGATATTGGGCTTGATAATGCTGAGGTGGCGTATTCGCCTGATGATGGCATTGAGGTGAACCAATTCTTCCAGACCAATGTGAGGCATATCTATGCGGCGGGCCATGTGCTGGGCAATGATGTGCCAACCCACACCGTCTTGAGCGAGGGGCGGCTAACGGCGCACAACATCCTCCACCCCAAGTCGCAAATGACACTCGACTACGAGCTCGTGCCGCGCGCTACCTTCATCTATCCAGAGGTAGCTAGTGTGGGCTTTAATGAAGATGACTGTATCAAGCGCGACCTTAAGATCAACAAGGTGTTGGTGCCGCTCGGGATGATTGCTCGCAGCAATACAAGTGACTTCCGTGAGGGGTTCGTCAAGCTGATTAGTGACAAGCAAGGGGTGTTGCTGGGTGGAACGATCGTCGCACCGCGGGCTAGCGAGCTCATCCAAGAGGTCACGCTCGCCATCAAGCACGACCTCACTGCTGAGCAGCTGGCAGAGCTCCCACACGTTTTCCTGACGTGGAGCGAGGCAGTGCGAACGGCGGCAAGTAAGCTGTCGCGTAAGTAGAGAGATCTGTTTTTGTAGCTGAGGTATTTTCGTCTTCTTAATAACCTAGGAGTTTGAGCTTATAGCTCGACACCATCGGATTAGTCTTTTTTATTTTCTGCTACTTCTGAGAGTAGAGCGATATAGAGGAAAAGAGTAGAAATTGCTAAAACCTGGGTGATTAGGAGAAAAAGAAAAATTGAATATATTACCGCATTCTTCATAAAAACAGAGAATATAATGGTGCAAATTGCATAGGGTGTGGCCTATTGCTTTGCAGTATATTACGAAGAAGTTTGCGAGACTCTAGAGCCTACAAGAAGCTCACTGGTGAAGACTCTGCCACGCTGGCTTGCATCGGTGTATTGCTAAAATAGCAAAGAGTGTCCACTTTCAGCTCCATTTAAGTAAGACGGGGCATACTACCTGTAGTAGCACACGCTACCTCCTCCTCTATCATGCAAGCCGCCATTCCTCCTCCCGGGCGGCTTGTTTTGTGTCTGCGCCTAGCATATTGCGCATAATAAAACTAGTATTTACTCCTCTTGGCAAAATGAATATACTATTGCCATGGCATATCTTGTTGCAGTGTCTGGTGGTGTGGATAGTGTGGTGCTCTTGGATGTGATGGCGGCGCAGGCGACGGAGCCGTTGATTGTGGCGCATGTCGATCACGGAATCCGGGGCGAAGCATCGGCAGCAGATGCGCGCTTTGTGGCGGCATTGGCGGCGCGCTATGGACTACCCTTTGTGTCTACTCAGCTTAAGCTTGGGCCGAATGCGAGCGAAGCGACAGCGCGAGAGGCTCGGTATGATTTTTTGCTCGATACAGCAGCGCAATACCAAGCACCAGTGGTAACAGCACATCACTTGGACGATTTAGTAGAAACAGTGGCGCTTAACTTAGTACGTGGAACGGGATGGCGTGGGCTGGCCGTGCTGAACCGCCCCGGGGTGGAGCGGCCACTACTGGGCTGGCGCAAGGCAGATATCCGTGCCTATGCACTGGCTCATCGCCTGGAATGGGTAGAGGATGAGACGAATGCGAGTGACCGCTACACACGCAATCGGCTGCGGCGCTGCATTCAGCGGCTCCTCACGGCAGAGCAGGCGGCGCAGATTACCTCGTTGCGACATCGGCAACTTGCGCTGCGCCATACGATTAATGATGAAGTGCAGCATCTCTTACCGCAGTTTGCGGCTGAGCGCCATGGATTGATCATGATCGACGAAGCAAGCGCGCAGGAGCTATTGGGTGCGATGATCATGTGGGCGGGTGCGCCGCGCCCAACCCGCCCGCGGCTCGAGCGTGCAGTGCTGGCCATCAAGACTGCTCGCCCAGGCAGCCGCCATGTGGTGGGCGATGGAGTGTATTTGCAGTTTGGCCCTCGGCAATTCACTGTAGAAGTGGTACAATAGATCAGATTACTGTGTGAGAATGCAAGCGAACGAAAGGAGTGAGTTCCCTGATGAATAAAAAACCGTCGAAAGCGACCAATGCCCTGCGTCTAGGGCTGTTTTGGGCGATTGTGGTGCTGGGTGTGCTGGCATTTTGGGCGATTAATTCGCCGCAGGCCAACCTCAAGGAGGTGCCGCTCTCGGACGTGGTGAACCGGGCAAATAATGGCAAGATTGCCAAGATAGAGATCCAAGGCAATGAGCTGACTGTTACACCCAAAGGCCAGTCTAAGCCAACCGAGCGCAGCCTCAAAGAAAATGGCACTATCTATACCCAAGGGCTCAAACATGACAAAACAGAGGTAAAGGTGCAAAATGAATCACAGACAGGGCTGCTGTTTTGGAATCTTGCGCCGATTGTCCTGTCGGTCGTGCTGTTTGGCGTTCTCTTTATGTTTATGATGCGCCAAGCTCAGGGGCAGAATAGCCAAGCGATGGGCTTTGGCAAGAGTAAGGCCAAGCTGTATGGCCTTGATAAAGAGCGGGTAGTATTTGATGACATTGCGGGTAATGAAAACGCCAAGCAGGATTTGCAAGAGGTGGTGGACTTCCTTAAGCACCCCAAGAAGTATCAGAGCCTCGGCGCTAAGATCCCTAAAGGGATTCTCCTTGTTGGTAACCCTGGTACCGGTAAGACGATGCTGGCGCGCGCGGTCGCGGGTGAGGCTAATGTGCCGTTCTTTTCCATTAGCGGATCAGAGTTTGTGGAGATGTTTGTTGGTGTGGGGGCAAGCCGCGTGCGCGACCTCTTTGCTAAGGCCAAGAAGAATGCGCCAGCCATTATCTTCATTGATGAGATTGACGCTGTGGGGCGCAAGCGTGGCTCTGGCATGGGCGGTGGCCACGACGAGCGCGAGCAGACACTGAACCAGATTTTGGTAGAGATGGACGGCTTTGAGGCGGATACAAACGTGATTATCCTGGCGGCAACCAACCGGGCCGATGTGCTCGACCCAGCACTGTTGCGCCCAGGCCGCTTTGACCGCCATACGACGATTAGTCTGCCCGAGCGCAAAGACCGTGAGGCGATCCTCAAGGTGCACTTCAAGAACAAGCCAACTGATGCGTCGGTCGACCTCGACAAGCTCGCCGCCAAGACAGCCGGTAGCAGTGGTGCCGACCTCGCAAACATGGCCAACGAAGCAGCAATTATTGCCGCACGCCGCGGCAAGAAGACGATCACTAACCAAGACCTGACCGAGGCCTTTGAAAAGGTGGCGATTGGCCCCGAGCGCAAAGCCAAGGTAATGACCGACCATGAGAAAGAGCTTACGGCGTACCACGAAGCGGGTCATGCCATTGTGGGGCATGTCTTGCCTGATAGTGACCCGGTGCATAAGGTAACCATCATTCCGCGTGGTGGCACGGGCGGCGTGACATGGTTCTTACCTCCAGAAGACAAAAGCTACACCAATGTATATGAGTTTAAGGACATTCTAGCGCGAGCAATGGGTGGGCGCATTGCTGAGAAGCTGATTTATGGCGATGACGGCATTACAACTGGGGCAGGCAGCGACTTGCGCAAAGCGACGGAGATTGCCCGCGATATGGTGATTGAGCAGGGTATGGGTGCAAAGCTTCGCGACCAAGTCTTCCACGAAGACAATGGCGGCATGGTGTTCGACAAGATCACTCACGAGCGGCCATATAGTGATGCGACTGCTGAGGCGATTGACCACGAGGTAGAGGCGCTTATCAAAGAAGCTTCTCACCGTGCTGAGATTGTCCTCTCGCACAACCGTCCAGCGCTTGAAAAGCTCAAAGATGAGCTGCTTGTTCACGAAACACTAGAAGAAGACGAAGCTAAGGCTGCAATGGCAGATGCCACTTTGCCAACGGAGGCCAAGCTCCACTAGGAGCAGGGAGGTATCAGTGGCACATGGAGCAAATCGTCGGCGTGTCCGCTCAGTCGTCGCCAAAGCAAATAGCAAACTAAATATCAAGAATGCTGCCGCCCTGCTAGCGGGTTCGACGCTGCTGTCGAGCGTCTTGGGGATGTATCGTGAGCGGCTTATTAATGGTATGTACTACGACACCTACAAAGTGGGTGCTGATGCCTATACTGTAGCCTTTACCATCCCCGATTTCATGTTCTTTGTGCTGGTGTCTGGGGCGCTGAGTGTGTCCTTTATACCAGTGTTTAATGAGCGTCTAGCGTCCGGCAATAAGCAGTCTGCCTGGGATCTGAGCTCGAGCTTGATCAACTTCTTAGCGCTCACGACCTTAGCGGCGAGTATTTTGATTATGATCTTTGCTGAGCCGCTGGTGAACGTCGTGGTGGGGCCGGGGCTTAGCGAGTCGGGGCGAAGCTTGGCAGTGAGTATGATGCGCGTGATCGCAGTCAATCCATTCCTCTTCTCTATTTCTACCGTCATTGCGAGCATGCAGCAGGCGATTGGGCGCTTTACCTTCTATGCGTTAGCGCCAACGATCTACAATATTGGCATCATCATTGGTGCAACCTTCTTTACGAACGGTATCAATATCTTTGGCTGGCAGGTGTTTGAGGGTGGCATTATGGGTGTGGCGCTGGGTGTGGTGCTGGGCTCGGTGCTGCAGCTGATTGTGAGCTCGATTGGCCTGCTGGGTTTAGATTTCGACTATCGCTTTATGATCAAGCGCAAAAACAAGAGCTTTCGCCAGGTGCTGCGCTTGCTGCGGACGCGCTCGCTCGACCAAGGAATTGACTACTTCAATGGCCTCGTGGAGACAAACCTCGCTTCGCGTATGGCCGACGGGACGGTCCGAGCCTACCAGCAGGCATCGGCATTGTCATTGATGCCTGTGAACTTGATCGGCGTGGCGATTAGTAACGCAGCTTTCCCGCAAATGACAGAGCACCTGGGGGCAGGGCGCGAGGATCTCTTCCGCAAAGAACTGCAGGTGATGATCCGGGTGATTATTTGGCTCGCGTTGCCAGTGGCGGTCATTACCTACTTTGCACGGGGCTATGTGGTGAGCTTTATCCACAACGGGGGTGACCCAGTGATATCCGGTTTTCTTGGGGTACTGGTTTTGACGATATTTTTCCGCACGATTTATCATATTGCAGCCCGTAGCTTTTACGCGCAGCAAGATACCAAGACGCCACTCTATATCTCGTTTTTTGCGATTGGGTTTAATATTATCCTGGCGATTATCTTGGTGAACCTCTGGTCAAAGAACCAAAACCCGGGCTATGGCTTGGCTTGGGCGCAGTCTATCACTGCCGTCGTGGAGGTGATCATCCTTTTCTTCTTCATGGGGCGGCGCATGCCGAGGCTGTTTGATCGTGGCTTCGTCAACAGCATCTACAAGATGGTCATTGCTGCAGTGCCAACTGGTTTGGCTGCCTACCTGAGTGTGGTGATGATCCCCTTCGGCACGAACGATAAGAGTTTCTTCCTTGCTTTCCCGAAATTTATTATGATCACAGTGGTGAGCTTTGCAGTTTATATATGGTTCAGCCGGCGACTGAGACTTAAAGAGGTCGAGCCAGTGCTTAATCGGCTGCGGCAGATCTTCTTTGGGCGGATTAACCTTGGCTGGAACTGGAAACGCTAGCGTATGGAACATATCCGTAATTTCTGCATCATCGCCCATATCGACCACGGCAAGAGCACCCTGGCCGACCGCATGATGGAGCTGACGGGCACCGTTACCAAGCGGGATATGAAGCAGCAGTTGCTGGATAGTATGGATCTGGAGCGCGAGAAGGGAATTACCATTAAGCTCGCCCCGGTGCGGATGAAGTATGAGTATGGTGTGGAGGATGCAAACCCTACCAGTGCGCAGGCACAGAGCGGGTCAGCATCGAAACTAAACCAAAGCGATAATACCGCACCCCAGCCTGGCACCTACGACCTCAACCTGATTGACACCCCCGGCCACGTGGATTTTAGCTACGAAGTATCGCGTAGCTTGCAGGCCTGCGAAGGTGCGGTACTGGTGGTGGATGCCAGCCAGGGGATTCAGGCGCAGACGCTGGCCAATGTCTATCTCGCGATGGAGCAGGACCTTACCATCATCCCAGTGCTCAACAAGGTTGACCTGCCAGCGGCTGATGTGCCGCGCGTCTCCAAGCAGGTGATTAATCTGCTGGGCTGTGATGAGAGCGATATTATCCATATCTCAGCCAAGACTGGGCAGAATGTGCCGCAGGTGCTGCGGGCTATCGTTGAGCGTATTCCGGCACCAGTATCACCACTGGCGGTGCAGGCTGAGCGCATGGCTGCGCAAGATGGCAAGACACCGAGTATACCAACCCGCGCCCTGATTTTTGATAGCTACTACGACGACTACCGCGGGGTCATCCTCTATGTGCGCGTGGTAGACGGCACGATACCGAAAGGTGCGGACATCACCATGATGGCCACCGGCGCCCGCGGCCTCGCCCTGGAAGTAGGGCACCTCAGCCCAACCATGCAGCCTGACCCACTGCTTGGCACCGGCGAAATCGGCTACATCGTCACCAACCTGAAGACGACGCGTGAGGCGCGGGTGGGGGATACGGTGACGCTCAAGAAATATATGACGAAAGAATAGTATATGACAGGTGAAAGATATAAAGCCTTAAAGTCTATTGAGATATGTAAGAGGTTATTTGCTCGATTTGATGAAATATGGTTTATTGGTCATAGAGCCGACCTTTGTAGGGTTTTGCTTGATTTAGGGGTTATTCAAAAAAATAAGATAAGGGTTATACATACCTTAAACTTGTTGGGTCTTGATATAGATGCGAAAAGTATCATCACACCTGACGTTAGTTTACTCGATTTTATGAGCATTCAAAATACTATTAGTAAGGAAGTTGACGATCGTATAAAAGAGAGTAAATTAGCGCACAAGAGAGTAGTTATCGTTACACATTCCCCGAACAAGTCCCTTGATAAGGCTATTTCAAATAATAATGCAAGTGATTATGTAACAGTAGTTTCGCCTTGCACGAGTTATCTATACGAGATTCTAGAGCAGAAGAATACTCTCAATAGCATATTCAAGCAGGTAGAACCTACCTGCAATATTGAAGACTACCTGATAAAGTCTACAAAAATATTAGAAGGTGACACTTTCGAAAGTATTTGCGAACGACTCGGCGGTTGTCGATCTTTGTTTTTACAGCAAAACTTTTCTGCTGGTGGAGTTGGAGCGAGTATTGTCAATAATACAAAAGACCTCGAGGAGGCTATTTATCGAAATAGTGGCTATGAGCTGAAAGCATCTGAGTATATAGAACACGCGTACAGTGCAAACGGTTCTGCACTTATAATGCCTACCGCTGATGGCTGTAGGGTGTATACTGATAGATTATCTCATAAACTTATGGAGGCTAATATACTTCGTGCGGGAGGATTTTGTGGTATTGGTAATGATTGGACTATCGAGTGGCCTACTGATATAAACATGCAGTATAGGCAGATAGCAACTGCTGTAGGAAACGTTTTGCATAGGGTATATGGCTACACTGGTATAGTTGGATTGGATTTTTTAGTATCTGGGCGAGAGCATAACAGGTTAAAAATAACAGAGATAAATCCACGAATCCAAGGTACTACGCCTTATCAGGCGTATAATTCAATCTTCTTAAATCGCACACCTCTACTTCTTGCTTATTTTATAATGAAGCTAGGCTCAAGCGAAGATAAAGTTACTCTTTTGGATATGCTAGACACCTCAAGTGTATGGAACAATAGTAGTGGATTATTTTATCTTAAAGTCTTGTCCTCTAGCAAGCAAATAAAACAAGACATGAACGGTGTCTGGCAATTTAGCAATACTATTAGCGGTATTCGTTATTATGACAAAGATGTAAATCTGTCGAATCTGTATATATATGGGAGCAATAAAGATTTGATCACTATCAGGTGCTCATCAAAGAAAGAGTATATGAACAATAGTCCTGTTGCAGCTGCTTATATTATCGGAAGAGGTAGGAATGTCTTCTCTAAGGCATGTCCAACGATGACAGGTTTTGGCGCTAACCTATATAGCACTATCAGGGATGAAATGTATGAAAAATAAATTAAGGATATTATTAATTGCAGGACAGTTCTATCCTGATCTCGCAGGTAGTGGTATTGCTACATATAATATCGCGAAACAACTGGCTCAACGCGGACATAATGTTACAGTTTGTATTGATGAAAATAATACATATGATGATTCGCTTAACGAAGGATTTAGAGTTGTTAGGCTGCTTAAGTATAAAGATTTTGCAACTGGCCGTGCTGGGTTTAAAGAGGCCACTTTATGTATATATGACCTTATATGTGGAGATAATTTTGATATTGTTCATGTGTTTAGCTATATGCCTATGTTGTTATTATCTTTAGCCGGGAAAAGTTTTCTACCGCCAGTAGTTTTTACATTTTGGAATGCACCAAATTCAGGTGAGAGAGCTATAGGGTTCTACAATAAGCCAGAATTAGATCTGAATCTAGCTAGTCAGATTATAAAAATGCAAGGATATGACAGAATAATCGCGGGCAGTAGAGTGAGTCGTGACATGGCTATAGAGTTAGGAGCAAATAAAGAGATACTCAGGTTTGCGTATCATGGAATAAATATGCAAAAGTTTTATCAAAATCTACATTCGGGTCGCGATATACTTGATAAATACTACAACCAGCACTCTTTCAATGAAGGTCCAATTGTCTTGTTGCCGGGAAGAATTACAAAGAGAAAAGGCGTGTTTGATGCCATAAGAGCATTAGCTATTCTTGCAAAGTCACATAGAGTGAATATGCTTTTCACTAAATCCAATGACAACAAGGATGCTGAGGCTATTAAAAAAATGCTACGCCTTGGAAAAGAATTGACGGTTGCTGATATGGTCCACATATCTAACAAAATGGTTAGCCAAACAGATATGCCTAGTTTATATAGATCATCTTCGATAGTTGTTATCCCATCGCACTACGAAGGCTTGGGGTTTACTGCAGTAGAATCATTGGCTGCAGGACGTCCTACGGTAATGACAAATGTGTGCGGGCTTAATGAAATAGGAATAAATAATTATAATTGCCTTATGGTTCCTGCGAAAGATAAGATGTCTCTCGCTCAAGCAATTCGAAAGCTGATAGAAGAGAAGAACTTGAGTGAGAAGATATCAAAGAATGGTCCAGGATCTGTGAGTAGATTTGACATAAGCCTTTTTGTTGATTATTGTATGAAAGAATATAGAGAGTTGCTTTTATGCGAGAAACGCTAACAAATTTAAATTCTATTATACCAACAGCAGGAAATGCGACACGACTCTATCCGCACACGCTATTTCAACAGAAAGCGATGCTCCCTATGGGATCTCCTGGCAAAAGAGTGGTTGATAGTGTTATTGATATCGCCCAACAAACTAACGAAACATATATGACACTTCATTGGGATGAAGAATACACCAAGCCTCTTCTTGGCCATATTGCGACGCGTAATAGTGAAATTACTACTTTTCGAGATCGGCATATTATGGGCGCTGCTTCCCTGATAGAATTTTCCGATGAGTTATTTGAAAATGATATTGAGAAGGATACCATAATATTGCCAGCAGACCACATAATAGAAGGTCTAGATGTAGAAGACTTTTATTTGACACATAAGAATCTTGGTAATGATGTTACGATATTATTAGTTCCTCCAAAGGACTATGGGCAGTATGTTGGATTCAGTGAAAATATTGCTGTTGATATATCTACAGACAGGAGTAGCTTCACACTAAGTTCTTCTGGTATATATATTATCCGTAATAAAGCTATGCTAGAATGGGCTGTTATGGAGAAAAAGCAAGGATGGGCAGGAGAGACCAGGAGCATGCTTCAAGATTTTATAACACCAAACGTATACAAGGGGCAGGCTTCGGTGTATAAATTACATGAATCTGGCTACTGGGATGATGTTGGCACTCTACGTAGGTACTATCTAAACAATATGAGGCTGAGCGGCGGGGAGAATGTTATTGATAATAATGTTGAGCTATCCGCTAACGCCAAAATTAGGCGCTCGATAGTTTTGGGTGGAGTTGCTGTTACAGACCTCTACAGAATAGATAAAGAGATTGTCTCGCAAAATGATAATATTTTATATAGGACTAGAATTGAATTATGACCTCAAGAAATGAGAAAAGTAAGAATAATCTCAAAAAATGGCGGCAACAGGCTTCTCGTGTTTTGCTGAGACATCCTCGGCTTACCATTGCAGAAGATACAGTAGAGCTACCAAATGGAAAGACCATCCAATATATCCATTATCCCTACCGTGGGCATGGTGGAGTGATCGTGGTGTGTCGCCGAGGTGATAATATTTTGGTGCAGCAAGAGTATTCGTACCCGGTGGATGAGGTGTTGTATCAGTTCCCGGGCGGGAAGATCGAGGCGGGTGAGGATGTGTGTGCGGCGGCGCAGCGAGAGCTGGCTGAAGAGTCGGGCATTGCCATGACGAATGTGCGGGAATGTGGCTGGCTCTATGCCGATAATCGTCGCACCAGTGCGAAGCTCCATGTGGTCTACGGCGAGTATGCAGGGACGAACCACCAGCACCGGCCGGATGACACCGAGCAAATTATCTCTGAGTGGCTGCCAATTGCCACCATCCACCGCATGGTCGCCACTGGCGCAATCACCAACTACGCCATGCTCGCTGCCTGGGCCTTGCTCGCCAGCACCCTCCAGCAAGCAGGAGACTCTCGTGCGAACGAGTAGTGTGGAGCTACCATCAGCCAGTGAACTGCGCACAATGATACGCCAAGAATCGCCACGGTTAGCTCGGCACCAGGATTATCTTGACGCACGGCCGTGGTTATTTGCGGAGCTAAAGCGGATTGCACATAACGCTGGTATCGATACAGCTGTTTTTGATCATTATGCGGTGTACAATTTTGATGATACTATAGCGAAGCTTCATCGGTTTATAGCGCAATTAGCTGATTATTTGGCTCAGCATGTTCATCATAGCGAAGCTGCTACACTCTACGAGGTGCTCGCAAAGGGTAACCCACCAAGGCGGTCAGATGTCATGCTGGTATTTGGCTCGGCAGAGAATCGGCGAATTGCCACTGCAGTGGGGTTGTATCATGCTGGTGTTGCTCCCAAAATAACGATTGCTGGTGCCTCGCCGCGCTGGGCAGTTGCCTACGGCAAAGGTACTCCTATGGCCGAAGCTCGGCGCATGGCGGAGTATGCTCAAGACCATGGTGTCCCGGCAAGAGATATCATCATCGAAGATCAATCGATATCCATCCCAGACAATGTGAAGCGCAGTATTGACTGCTGGGAAGCGATGTTATGGTTTCCACAGCGCATTACACTGGTGACGAGCGAATTTAATGTTCGCCGTGCAGAGATGAATATGTATAAGTTTGCGCCGTGGCCAGTAGAGATCTTTACTGCAAGCCCTGAGCCAAGCCCAACCTTAAGAGCGGACACGTGGGTAGCAACCGACCGTGGCCGCCGCCTCATCCTCAACGAATATGCTAAAATCATAATAGAAAGTACCATTGATCATCTGCTGGCGGCAGAGAAGGGAGTGTGAATATGGGGTACGTTGGGTCGTATGTGTGGCAGTTGCGCCAGAAGGTTGGGGATAAGAAATTACTCACGACGACTGTTGATGTCTTGCCTGTTGATGAAACAGGGCGCGTCAAGCTCATCTACGCCAAAGCCTTTGATCGATGGAGTACAGTAGGTGGACACGTCGAAGAAGGCGATAGCTACACCAGCGCGGCACTGCACGAACTACGCGAAGAAGCAGGAATCACTGCGCACGCCAGCGACCTCGAGCTCTTTGCAACGCAGTCTGGCCCAGGACGGGTATATCATTATCCCGATGGTGACACGCAAGCCTTTACCGTAGTGTTTTGCCTCAAGCAATGGCACAGCGAGGCATCGCACACCGATACTGAGGAAGTAGCGACAGGCCAGTGGTTCTCGCTAGATGAAGCATTGCAGCTCAATACGAATGATGCTACACGCCAGATTCTCACTGCCTACCAGCGGTATAGCGAGACGGGTGTGGTGCAGATGATAGAAGAGCGGTAAACTGCTGCCTAGTAGAGGATCGATATGACGCAAGAAAGATTCCTGACAGAAAAAGGCACAGCGCATAACGGTGAAGATGAAGCAAAAATGGGCTGGCACACAGCTTTTGCGGGCATGATGTTTGATGTCCAACATAATGACAAGGGCTGGGAAAGGGTGGTGCGAGCGCCAGGCGTACGCATTATACTTGATGATCAAAACAGTGGTACAATCTTGCTCACCCGCGAATTTCGTCATGAGCTGGATGGGTATGACTATCGCCTGCCAGGAGGCAAGGTGTTTGATTCACGTGCCGATTACCAAATTGCTCGCGCCCAGCATGTTGACATAATTCAAGTCGCGACGACGAAGGCTGTGCATGAGGTGCAAGAAGAGACGGGCTACACGATTGTCGACCCGCAGCTTATTCACACCTCGACACTTGGTGCGACGGTGAAGTGGGATTTATATACATTTGTTGCAACGAATTTTATAAAAAGTGATGATGGGCAGCAACTTGAGGATGGCGAAGTGATTCAGACAGACCTGTGGTTTTCGTATGATGAGGTGCGCGAAATGGCTTTGAAAGGTGACATGCGCGAAGATAGAATTGCGATGGTGTTATTGCGGTATCTGTACGATAATGATTTCATAGATAGAAATAAGGGAGATATAGCATAGTAATGGATGGATTGACGGGCAAAACAGTACTTATAACGGGAGCTGTAAGAGGTATCGGACGTGCAACTGCTGAGGAGTTTGCTCATGCTGGGGCAAATGTGGTTATGAATTATAAATCATCCGCCCATCATAGTGTACAAAAGATAGTTCATGAGATGAGTGATCGTTACAAAGTGAAGGTTATCGCGATTCAGGCTGATGTATCTGATGGAGCTGCGGTGCAAGCTATGGCGGATCGTATAAAATGTACTTTCTCGTCGCTTGATATCGTTGTTAATAACGCAGGAATTATTATTGACAAACCATATGAAGAGCATACTTTTGCGGACTATCGAACGATTTTTGATACAAATGTCTATAGTGTCCTTTTGTCGGGGAAGATCTTTGGGCGTATAATACAAGAAACTGCTGGCCAAGGATCTATAATCAATGTCGCATCGACAGCCGGGATGTTTGATTTTTATCCTGACAATATAGACTATGCTGCTAGCAAGGCGGCGGTTCAATCAATAACAAAGACACTTGCTACGCAGTATGCACCCTATATACGAGTGAATGGTGTCGCTCCTGGTTGGGTAGATACGGATATGAATAAAGGTCTCCCAAGCGATGTCATAGCAGACGCTAAAAAGCAGATTCTTCTTGGTCGTATTGCTCATCCTCGTGACATTGCACGAGTTATCGTCTTTCTTGCGAGTGATGCAGCAAGGTATATAACGGGCACCGTAATACCAGTTGATGGTGGAAGGCGATAGGAAGTGAAGCTAACAAAAACGACATATATCCTTTGCGGTAGCGCAGAGCGTTGGGTGGGTAATTTTGGTAGCTATTTGCAAGATTTCTTTGCAGGACGGCAAGATGAACTTAAGATTCTTGATGTGTTCTTTGCTAGCCCACACAGAGAATGGCAACAGAAGTTTGATGATTGGGCGGGCTGGTATAATCAATATTTTCCTGGAGCGAAACGAGAATTGGCAAGCAAAAGCCATTTTGTTGAGCAAGTTCGACGCGCTCATATTATCTACGTTCACGGTGGTAGAACAACCCGACTTTTGCAAGAACTTCATGACTTCTCAGAGGTAGAACGACTACTGCGTGGCAAAGTTTATATTGGCTCATCAGCTGGAGCGAACTATCTTGCACGGCATTTTTTGAGTCATCAAGGGATTGATACTGGTTCGGCCATCTTACCAATGAATGTTGTTGTCCACTATAATGCCGATAATCCTGCAGAGCGGCGTACTGTTGCAAGTGCCGATGCGCTTGCGGCGGCGTTTCCTGCGGTGCCAACAGTGCGACTACATGAAGGGGAATATATTCACATAGAGAGATAACCACGATGAGCACATTCGACACCATGACACCAGAAGAAATTGGACAGCTCTTTCCTATAGAGGTGGTACCATATGATGAACGATGGCCACAGTTATTCATGGCTGAGGCAGCGCGGGTAAGTGGTGCGCTAGGTGATGAGGTGCGTGCCATCGAGCATATTGGTAGCACAGCGGTGCCGGGGTTGGCAGCCAAACCAATCATAGATAGCCTACTCCTTGTGAAAAAGCTCGATAGTCGGGCGAAGCAGCGGCTGGTGGAGCAGCTTCGCCCGCTTGGCTACGAAAATATGACTAATGCTGAGACGGAACTGACAATGGAGTTTGGCAAAGGATACGACGTGGATGATCCGCTACGCCAGAAGTACCATCTCCATGTCGAGCAGGCAGAGGCGATGCCATCGCCGAAGGTTATCTTTCGTGATCACCTGCGGAGTAGTCGCGTCTTACGTAAGAAATATACCAAACTCAAACATGAGCTGACGCAGCAGTATCGGTATAACAGAGAGGCATATACGGCAGGTAAGGCGGCTTTTGTGCGAAAAGTAATATCCAATTTATTTCCTTCAACTTAAGAAGCGACTAAATGTTAGGCATAGGGTAGGATAATACTATTGACATTGATAAATAATAGTTGTATCATGAGATCTATTATAAACTATTTGTGGAGTATCGTACTGTGAAAGAAAAGCGTAGTCTTTTAAGAAATATAAGTGCTTCTTGGGATATTATCAGTCTTGGCGGAAATGTTATTAAGTTCAGGGGGGGGGTAGATCAAAGGGATGCACAGCTTGGTAAATTGTCGGCTGAGCTAGCCGCGAAGGTAGAAACCGGTGATATGGATCCTGTTATTGCCGAGGATGAGATGAGTAGAGCAGCTCGTCCACAGTCAGCCCAGGAAGCAATGCTTACAGATCCCAATGCTGAAAAGGCTAGTGTGCGCCTTAGTCGCCTTACCGAGGGCGGCCACGTTGACCCTGTAGTAGCAGAGGATCTTCTTAATTCTGGTTTTCATCGCTATACTACAGAAAAGACTTTAGAACATATAAAACATATAAAACACAAGACACCCTAGATAGAAGTGTGTAAGCTGTGAGCTATGTATCCCCGTCGTGCCAGCAAGGTGCTATAATAAGCTTGATATGTCATTAATAACCGTCCAGCCTCTCCCTGGCTACAAAGAAGTCAAGCCCTTCGTCTACGCAGGGTTCTTTCCGGTGAGCAACGAAGATTACAATGACCTCAAGGAGGCAATTGAGCGGCTGAGCCTGAGTGATAGCGCCCTGCAGTTCGAGCCAGAGAACTCGCCGGTGCTGGGTTATGGCGTGCGGATTGGCTTCCTTGGCCTCTTGCATATGGATATCATTCGCGAGCGGCTCGAGCGCGAGTATAATCTAGACCTCATCGTCACCAATCCAAGTACCGACTACCAGGTGAGCTTAACTAATGGCGATGAGCTAGATATCAAGTCTGCTAGCGAATTGCCCAACCCCGCTCAGATAAAGGAGATTCGCGAGCCGTGGATTGATGGTGAGATCGTTGTGCCTCAAGATTACATCGGCGCGGTGATCCAGCTCATCGTTAGCAAGCGCGGCCGGCAAAAGAACCTCAGTTACATCGACGAGCGTGCCCTCATCTCCTTTGCGGCGCCACTGGCCAATCTCCTGACGGATTTTTATGACCAACTCAAGTCAGTCACCAGTGGCTACGGCTCGTTTAATTACGAGCTAGCGGGCTACCAGCCGGAAGATTTGGTGCGCGTGGATTTCTACGTGGCGGGCGAGATGGTCGATGCGCTGAGTGTGATGTGCCACCGCTCGGAATCGCAACGGTTGGGGCGCGAGGTGGTGAAGAAGCTCAAGGATGTTGTGCCGCGCCAGAGCTTTGAGGTGGCACTGCAGGCGGCGATTGGTGGGAAGTTCATTGCCCGCGAAAATATTGGTGCCTACCGCAAAGATGTCACTGGCTATCTCTACGGCGGTGATGTGAGTCGCAAGAAGAAGCTCCTTGCCAAGCAAGCTCGTGGCAAGAAGCGTATGAAACGCTTTGGCAAGGTCGATATCCCCAGCGAAGCCTTTACAGTAATGCTCAAGCGAGATTAACAACTAACAGGAGCTGTGTGCAAGTGCAGATACGTTATGACCGATTGGTGGCCGATATAGACAGAGCGCTCGTGTATGACAATGTGCCACCTGCAGAGAGAGAGAGAGCGATTATCGGTATTGGCGAGCAGTGAGCTTAGCGCGGCTTGCGCTAGAACTGAGCAATGGCAACGATATGCTTACTCTTGATGGCGTGCCAGTGCATTTTACTCGTCACTATGCGGACGCACGACGCACGGCACAGTCAATTGCCCGTGGCCGGTGGACATACCAAACGCGCGGTAGAGAAGAGGAGATTGCAGCAATGATTCATCATGAGTTTCGACCTGAGCAGCAGCTCCAACCAGCATTGATTATTGCGCATCGGCAATATCACGCTGTAACGAAGCCAGATTATATGGGGATGCCTGATTGTGTGCGTATCGGAGGACATATGACAGATATCGATCAGTACTCCCAAGAGTTCCTAGAAGACTACTTTCAGATAGATTTAAACAATATCAAGAATAATAGCTAGCTTCTTACGCCACGGGTGAGAAACCACTCTCTACGATGTGCTATCATAAATATGATATGACTATGACGAATCTTCAATCACTTATCGAACAGTATCAGCCGACCGAGGCAGTGCGCCAGCTTGTGTGCGACACGAGGATTGTGTTGCTCGTTGGTATCTCTGGGGCAGGCAAGGATACGACCAAGCAGCGGTTGCTCGCGAGCACCGAGTTTGCCGATATTGTCTCGTACACCACCCGTCAGCCTCGCCAAAACAAAGGTGTGTGGGAGCAAAAGGGAGTCGACTATCATTATATCGATGAAGCAACTGCCGCAGAGTTATTGCAAAGCCGTGCCTTTGTAGAGGCAAAGTTTGTCCATGGAACACTGTATGGTACAGGGGTCAGGCAGATTCAGGATATTCGCGATGCGGGTAAGATTGCTGTGACGGACATTGATGTGCAGGGCGTTGATGAGTATAAGAAGCTCTCCCCAGGCGTGGTCGCGATATTCCTCTTGCCACCGAACTTTCAAGAATGGCAGCGGCGCCTCAGTGTACGCTATACCTCGCAGGCGGAGTTTGATCGTGAGTGGCCCAAGCGCTACACCAGTGCAATTCGCGAGATCACCCACGCGCTCGAAGTCCCATACTACCACTTCGTCATCAACGATGATATCGACGAGACGGCGCGCATTGTGCGAGCGATTGCCTCCAAGCCAGATGTGTATAATCGCAAGGATGACGAAGCGCGCTTGGCGGCGCGAGACTTGCTCGATAGCCTCTTGCGCGAGCATCCGGAGCATGTATGAGTAAGCTAGCCACGCACGCTGCTGCTGAGCTAGGTGATGCCGAGCACAAGCAGCGCTCATCTCTGGCGCTGCGTCGGCCAGTGTGGTCGCCCACGGCGTTGGTCGATCAAGGGTTCTTTATTTTTGCGGGGGTGGCATCGTTTTGGTTTGTGTGGCTGGTGTGGCGCGAGGGTTGGCACACTGGTGGCTGGTGGTTGGTGGGGTTCTTTGCGGTGGTGTGGGTGATTACGGCGTATTTTGCGTTGCCACGCTTGCACCGCATCTTGAGTAGTATTTATGTGCCCAATTATTTCATTGGCCGGACGCGCACCCCAGATGGTCTCCTTGGCGACCCAGTCAATCTCGCCTTTCGCGGCAGCGAAGCTCAGCTCCACCGTGCCATGACGGCCGCTGGCTGGGCGCTGGCTGATGATGTGACGGTGCGCTCGTCGTGGCGGATTATCCTCGCCACACTAACGCGCCGCAGCTATCCTAATGCACCAGTCTCGCCCCTAGTGCTATTTGGCCGGCAGCAGGACTTTGCCTACCAGCAGGAGATCGATGGCAACCCGGGCAAGCGTCATCACGTACGCTTCTGGCGCTGCCCCCAGGGGTGGTTGCTGCCCGGCGGGCATCAGGTGGACTGGCTCGCGGCTGGTACGTACGACAAGAGTGTGGGGCTATCAATCTTTACCTTGCAAGTGACGCACAAGATCGACGAAAACACCGACATTGAGCGGGACTATGTCGTCAAGACAGTCACGCGTGCGCTTCGTTCGATTGAGCTAACGGTACTAGAGGATTTCTCGACGGGCTACCACTCGCGCAACGGGGGTGGAGATAACATTATTACCGATGGCGATCTGCCTGTCATCGAGCTTGGCCGCGTCCGTGCCAAGGCAAGCGAAGACGAGGACGTGCCTTCCGATCTGATTCTCGACGCAACGACGCACGAGACTATGCCTGATGAACACGCTACCCTCATGTCGCAATTTTTGAGCCGCCGCCCACCACAGATCGCCCTTGGGATTATTATGATTGGCCTGGCGATTGCTGTGGCCACAATGAGTACCTTCTTCGAGATTCTCAACTTTAGCCACTTGCGCATAGAGGTGGTGCGGATTTTTCACGAGAGTGGCCTGCCGCTGCAGAGTATTGAGAGTGCGACGCATATTGTAGCGACTATCTCAGCCATTGTATCTACAACGTGGATTGGCATCGTGATTTTTCTTGCGGGGCTAACCTTCCGCGGCAGCGACCGCTCGCGGATTTTGCTGATGAGTATCGCCAGCCTCGCAGCGGTGATTAGTTCATTTGGGCTAACGATCGGCAGAGTCACGTGGTCGGCCGCCGGCACGCTGCTCTTCATTGGCGTCAACATTGTCATCGTGCTCATGTTCTCCACCGATGCCGCCCGGCGCTTCACGCGGGCACGCAGTGGGAAGTAATGGTCGCAGATTTGTAGGTTATGCTCGGTGCTATTGCGCTGTTTCTACTCTGATGCGGGTGAGTGGAGATAGACTACTCCATCTTCTGATAGAGCTACCATCGATTATAATAATTAATTCTGGCTTCAGAACTAGGGTTTGAATACTCGCAAATAGTATTCATCCTTATTAATGCTCCAGGAGAGGGGTGATGACAACGAGAGGTGTGAGAACTGCCAAAGCTTTAACAGCTCAAATTTACTCAGATTGACAAAAAGGCAAAAAATAGTTACACTACCTGATATTGTGACAGAGCAGTTTGATGATATTGCCAGACAAATTGGTACTGGCCCAGATTATAATGATGTAATTCCCAGACAGTGTTGGGACTGTCCGCAGTACCAAGAGATAAGAGATGCAATCAAGCTTTTAGAAACAGTTCGCAAGGCGCTCGCCAACACGGGGTTTCGGGCAAATCAGGAAGACATAACTGAATACTTACAGGCGCATGGAAAAGCTAAGGATGAGATAGATGATGTTCTTAAAAACTCAGAGCAGACGGAAAAAGTTCGAAGTGAGATACGGAAGGAATTAGCGGCAAAATACAATTATTATAGCGATATACTTGATATACTTTGCTCGCGGCAGTCGGTGCAAGAAAATGATGATTGCCCTGGGCCTGTAGAATGTACGAGTGAAGATAAAACCATAATCGTAAAGGTATGTGGCTCATCTACTATACCTGATGGAGAAAACTACGAAGTGACAGCAGTCGATCGTACCAGCAGAGGTAATCAGAATCTGTCCGAATCAGACACCTCCGAGCAATAGCAGCCTATTTTGCCAATAAATAGCTACAGAGGAATATACAGAACACACCAATGGCATTAGACAGAGAACGAGGATTTAATAGTATTGTGGAGGGGCTTGATGAGCCAGATATATCTGCGGCTTCTTATATCCCCAAGCAGTGCTATGGCTGCCCGCGAGCAGCCGAGCTGCGCCACAAGATAGCGGCGGTGGCCTGGGAGCATAATGATCTTTTGAAGGGCCATTTTAACCGTACTGCAGAAGATGGGGATCCCGAACAAGGAAGAGATACTATGCGTGCTATGGACAGGCTCAAACAGGAGAATCTGCAGACAAGATATGAACTGAGTCGGCTCATTGCGCATTGTGAAGGACTCGCCTCAATGTGCGAAACAATAGAAAGAAATGGCAAGGTAACAGAGGTAAAGATCACTGCATGTATGTCACCGTCACTCCTGCGATGCGATCTTGACGGCCAAGGAGCGGAGGGTAGCTCGCTGTGATACGCCGCCGGCAAGCTGGATCACCACGGTCGATCCAAGAGTGGTATAGCTCTACCCAAGAGCGAGGGTATGGCTATACGCTTGCTCGTGATGGGCTGGAGCTAGCACACGAAATTGCCGACCTCCCGAGAGTGCAAGAGGCACTGGGAAACGTCTGTATACTTGCGACAACGCTGGATATGCTCCATGCTTGTCGTGTGACTCGCCGTGGCATACTCTCACCACCACGCGAATATCCGCACGGACAATGGCAAGAGCGCGATGTATATCCGCTCATTGCTGTGCCTGCAAACGACCGTGTGCGATCACCAATGTGCTATCCCTCACCAACTCAACGCCGTAATGTAGCAAGAGCTGCGCAATATCCAGAAGCTACAGCAACCCTTTTCACTTCCACTAGCCCATTAGCACTCTATTGACGAGAGTGCCAACCCTACGCTATAATGCGATCATGACCGAACGGCAACAAGCGATTCTTTCTGCCATCATCGAGCAATACGCTGAGATCGCTGCCCCTGTGGGGAGCGTGACGCTGGCGAAGCTATTTGGGGTGTCTAGTGCAACCATCCGCAGTGAGATGGCCAAGCTCGAGGAGATGGGTTTCGTCAAGGCACCGCACACCAGTGCTGGGCGTATCCCCACCAGCAAGGGCTACCGCTTCTACGTCAATGGCATTACTAATGCCCAGATGAGCGAGCTCCCCAGTGGAATCGATCGCAGCACCAAGGCTATCGAAGCGCACGTCAACTCACATCTCTATGCGGCCGATCGAGCCATTCGCAGTGCGGTGGATAGCCTCGTTGAGCTCACGGGCAACCTGGGCTTTGCTACCATCGGCAATGAGCTCTATATGAATGGCATTAGTCGGCTCTTTAGCCAGCCAGAATTTCTTGAGGGTAAGCATGTCCAATCGGTCGCACATTTGATTGACAATATCGAGCCGTGGCTGCGCGAAGCCCGGCCCAATGAGCCACTCAATGTCTATATTGGTAGTGAGAACCCCATCGGTAAGAGCAGCGACGCAACGCTCATCATTAGCAAATTTCGCTCGCCCTATAGCGACCGCAGCTACATTGGTGTGATAGGCCCCATGCGCCAGCACTACCGCCGCACCATCGAGCTCGTCAAGCGCACCGGGGTGATGCTGGAGGAGATATTATGATGGCACGACCACTGTTGTTTGCAGTGCAATCGTGGTATACTATGGAGAATAAGACGGCTGAGCAGACTGCTCAGCACCACAGGCAACACCACTAGGCAGGAGGAATGATATCGATGACAAAACACAAGAAAGCGCCAGATACGGCCGAGCTCGAGCAGCAGATTGGCGAGCTGACGCAGGATTTGCAGCGCACTCGGGCAGACTTTGAGAATTATCGCAAGCGCATTGATGTAGAGAAGGCCCAGGCCAAGGCAGCGGGCACTCAGCAGGCAATTCGCAAGCTCCTACCCGTGATTGATACGATAGAGCGAGCCACCGCCAACGTCCCTAAGAAGCTCCAGAATGACACCTGGGCGAGTGGGGTGGTGGCGATGTCGAAGAAGCTCGATGGCTTGATGGCAGAATTCAAGCTTGAGCCGATCGTGGTTGAACTTGGCACGACCGAGTTTGATCCAGACCTCCACGAAGCCATCTCGATGGATGATGAAGGTGGTGACAAAGAAATTATTAGTGAAGAGCTGCAGCGCGGCTATAAGCTTGATGGCCACGTCCTGCGCCATGCTATGGTGCGGGTCAGCCGGCAGCCGTAGGAGTGAGTGGGATGAGGCGTTGGCTGCTTGCAGGAACACTCATCATATTAGCAACACTTAGTGTTGGCAGTGCTCAGACTCATGCAACGCCACTCGCTAACCAAGCCGATATTGCCGTGCTCAAGCAGGCGAGCACAGCCTACCAAGCCTTTACACGTGAGCTCTATGCCTCCCAGCCCAAGAAGGATTCCATCGACGAACGAGCCAAGCAGGCTGCAGCAGCCTTTGCAGCAGTGGCGAAGCACTCTTTTTCTCCGCAACTTGGCGATGAATACAGCCGTCATGCGGCAGCAGTGAAGGAAAAATCCTCAGCCGTCAAGATACTTCTTGAGCGTGCTCCACAGGCCTTTGCTAGCAAAGATACGCAGGCTGCAGCAGTCTATTTGACAGATGTAGAAACAGCAGTGAGTCAGTACGACTCAGCTGTTGGTGTGCTTAATACAACAGTAGACGATGCCAACCAAGCGACGAATCGCCTCTACTTGCTCATGGTAGTTGGTGCTGGGCTGGTGGCGGCACTTGCTGCAGTGTGGGCGCGACGCCAGCATACCCGGACATTTGCTAGTAAGCGTGTAGTGCGGGCGCGCTGGGCGGTGGTTGCAGCAGCGGCAGCACCACTGGTGGGAGCAGTTTCGCTCTATGTGATATTTATCCAAGGGAGTGACACACGGGTTGTGCGCGGCGGGGGCTACGCGGTGCTGACCGGTGGTGTGGCGGTCTTTGCCTATGCAGTAATGGCGTATTGGCGTCTCCGGCGAGCTGAGACACTAGCCGCAGCAATTGCTGCAGGTGATGAGATCTATCAGTGGTGAGCAAAATCTATTAGCACTCTTGACAGCCGAGTGCTAGCTCGCTATACTAAACCTATTGGCACTCGCTACTAAAGAGTGCTAGAATAAACAAGATGTTAATAACCGAAACAATAAACTAACAACATTGCGTCGCTGCCGGCAAGGCGGGCGCACAGGAGGAAAATATATGGGTAAAACTATCGGCATCGACCTCGGTACAACCAACAGTGCCTTTGCGTACTTGCTCGCGGGTAAGCCAGAGGTTATCGCCAATGCTGAAGGTAACCGTACCACACCATCAGTGGTGGCAATCAACAAAAAAGGTGAGCGCCTTGTGGGGCAGGTGGCCCAGCGCCAGCGTGTGACCAACCCAAAGAACACGATCTATGGCGTTAAGCGCTTAATTGGCCGCAAATTCACCGACAAAGAAGTCCAGAAAGATCTCGACATCATGCCATACGAGATCGTCAAGAAGGGTAATGCCGTTGCCGTCAAGCTGGGTGATAAAGAATATACACCAGAAGAAGTGAGCGCCATGATCCTCAGCAAGATCAAGGCTGATGCCGAGGCCTTCTTGGGTGAGAAGGTGACAAAGGCGGTCATTACTGTGCCAGCCTACTTTGATGACTCGCAGCGCCAAGCTACCAAGGATGCCGGTAAGATTGCTGGCTTGGAAGTCGAGCGTATTATCAATGAGCCAACAGCGGCTGCTCTTGCCTATGGTTTAGATAAGGAGAAAGACGAAAAGATCGTTGTTTTTGACCTTGGTGGTGGTACCTTCGACGTGTCAGTGCTAGAAATCACCGGTGAGATTTTCCAGGTGCAGTCAACCAATGGCGACACCCACCTTGGTGGTGAGGACTTCGACAATGCCATCGTCAATTACTTCCTCGACGACTTTAAGGCCAAAGAAGGTATTGATCTGCGCAAAGACAACGCTGCCATGCAGCGCCTCAAGGACGAAGCCGAGAAGGCAAAGAAGGAGCTCTCGACTGTTACTGAGTATGATGTCAATATTCCGTTTATCACCGCTGATGCTGACGGGCCAAAGCACTTCGAGATGAGCCTGACGCGCGCCAAACTTGAGGACTTGGTGAAGGATCTACTCGACCGCCTCGATGGGCCAGTAGAAAAAGCGCTCAAAGATGCAAAGCTGAGCAAGTCTGACATCAACAACATCGTCATGGTTGGCGGTATGACCCGCATGCCAGCAGTGGTCGAGCGGGTGAAGAAACTGTTTGGCAAAGACCCAATGCAAGGCGTTAACCCAGACGAAGTGGTGGCCGTTGGTGCAGCCATTCAGGGTGGTGTGCTGGCCGGTGACGTCAAGAGTGTGCTGCTGCTGGATGTAACACCGCTAAGCCTCGGTATTGAGACAATGGGCGGCGTGTCGACTAAGCTAATTGAGCGCAACACCACTGTGCCAACCAGCAAGAGCGAAGTGTTCTCAACCGCAGCAGACAACCAGCCGCAAGTGGAGATCCACGTCTTGCAGGGCGAGCGCGAGTTTGCCAATGACAACAAGAGCCTAGGCCGCTTCGTGCTTGACGGTATTGCACCAGCACCACGCGGTGTGCCACAGATTGAGGTGACCTTCAACATTGACGCCAATGGTATTCTCAGTGTCACCGCTAAGGACAAAGGCACAGGCAAAGAGCAGTCGATTACCATCCAAAACTCTGGCAACATGAGTAAAGAAGACATTGAGAAGGCGCAGAAGGAAGCTGAGCTCCACGCCGACGAAGACAAGAAAAAGCGTGAAGTAATTGATGCAAAGAATCACCTCGAGAATGCCATCTACCGGGCAAAGAAAATGCCCGATGAGTTTAAGGGCAAGATCTCGAGTGACGACAAGAAGACGCTGGAAGATGCCATTGCCGAAGCTGAGAAGCACAAGAACGCAGAAGACAAAGACGAGCTTGAGGCTGCTACCAAGGCGTTGGACGACGTGACGATGTCTATCGGTGCTAAGCTCTATCAGCAGCAAGCTGAGGACAAAAAAGCCGAAGAAGAAGCTGACGCCAAGGCGAAAGCTACCGACAAGAAGCCTGGCAAAGACGAACCCGTCGAAGGCGAAGTTGTCGACGACAAAAGCAGCGACAAGAAGTAGCATGACACTATAGCTCAGCTGCATTGCAAATAGCCATCTGGAAAGGGTGGCTATTTGCTTGGTGTCAGGAGTGTCCATAATGACAAATATCAATCGCCTTAGGCAAATCTACAAAGAAAATAAGAAGCTCACCTAGTATGAGCTTCTTATTACATAATGACCTCTGTTATTTGATATCCATCAACTCAATGTCAAACACGAGATCACTATTGGGTGGAATATTAGCGGCAGCGCGAACGGAGCCGTAGGCCATCTCGCTTGGGATGATGAGTCGGCGCATGCCACCAACCTTCATGCCAGGCACGCCCTCTGTCCAGCCGCGGATGACTTGGTCGAGGCCGAAGGTAACGGGCTGACCAAAGTCGTGGCTGCTCTGGAATATGATGCCATTTTTGCACAGTGCACCAGTATAGTGTGCGGTGATAGTCGCGCCAGCTGGTACCTCGGCACCAGTGCCAGGGATAATGTCGATGATTTGCAGTGCGTCGACTTTGGCGATAGGTGTAAAGTCGGCGAGTTTGGTTCCTTCGTATTGTGTCATGGCTCTATTATAGCATTATGCGTACTCCGCCGCGCCACACAGTTGAGTGGTAGGATGGTTGTGCTGGGTGGAGTGCGATCAACGACCATGACCTGCTGCAGCTGTGGATAGCGTGCAAAGAGATTGCTGAGTGTGCGCGTCATGGCGCTGGTATAGCGTTCTTCATCTGGCGCTGTGGCATAGTGAGCTCCCTCCTCGAGTGGTGTCGCCCAGCAACAACTGGCGTGGATGGCACGAGTGTCTTGGGGGAGCTCGAGGTACTGTGCGCCATAGCCCACAAGGTCGGCACACACAGCAGATAACGTGCGAGTATGCCGTTGCTGCAATGCATTGCTTGCGGTGAATGTCCCTTGCTCGGCTGAGCTAAAAATCGTGCGTTTGTGCTCAAGCACGCGGCGTATACCATTTTTGATAATAACAAGTGAGTTATAAATCCCATCTGGCTGGTACTCTGGTGTGCCCACCACAAACTCCGCTGTGGACGCAGTGGTAGAAAGCTCCTCTAGCTCGGCGAGGCGGTCATTTACCACTACCACTGTACGTTGGTCTGGGATTTCAGGCAGCTCCACGCCTGCCGCCGTCATAAGCTCGGGGCTGACGAAGCGAAGGGTAGGGTTATCAACAGCTGCTTGGCGTATCAGACTCATGTACTCGGGCCAGGTATTGGCAGATACACCAGCGGTTGGCGTACCTGATAGTTGCTCAGGGTAAAACACACCGGTTTGGCGGTGCCACTGGATGTCATAATGGCGGGCTTGTCTGCGTCGTCGCGTGTTATACATAGATATATCGATCTGTAGAGCAAATATACGCAAAATATCCCAATAGTATAGAAGAATTGGTGGGTGTTGATGAGTAAAGCGAGGAATGTGACAGCTCTGACGGGTTAGTTTCAGCCAGGCTATATACCCGCAAATAACGAATTATGATTACAGATTGATTCTAGGAAGAGCTAGGCTCTACACGGAGGAGCGTTCTTTATGAATACCGCCACTGCGCCATATCACGGTTATAGACATCGATGATCCGCGGCGTTAGCAGGGTAGAAATGCCTGCTGGGGGTAGGCTAGCGGGGCGCTGGCGCAGGGCGTAGTCGAGCAGTTTGCTATCGGTGTAGCTGAGCCCAGGCGGCAGCGGCTGGCTCAGTAGGCTGGCTGTATCCTTGGTCGAGAGCACAAAACCCCACTCGCCAAAGGAAGGCACATTAATGCTAAAGGGTGTGATATGCCGCTGGGGCTGGGCGGATGCGACGGTGCTAGCCACCATTGCGAAGGCGTGTGGCGAGAAGTACGACGACGTCGCTTGGGTGATCATCACGCCAGTGGGGCTGAGGATGCGCGCGGCCTGGCGGTAGAATTGCTGCGAGTAGAGCTTGGCCAGGCGGTCGTTCGATGGGTCGACCAGGTCGATCAGAATGGCATCATACGCCTGGTGCGTCTTGAAGGCAAATAAAAAGGCGTCCTCGTTGACGACGCGCACTTTGGGGCTAGTAAGCGAGCGCCTGTTTTGCTCGGCGAGCAGGGGATTCGTGCGTGCCAGCTGCGTCATAGCTGGGTCGATATCCACCAAGGTGATGTGCTCCACACTGGGGTACTTAAGGATCTCGCGCGCGAGCAGTCCGTCGCCACCGCCCATAATCAGCACGTTCTTAGGCTGCTTTACGGCTGTCATCGCCGCGCCGGCCAGCGTTTCGTGGTAGCGGGCTTCGTCCAGGCTCGAAAACTGCAGGTTGTTATTCAGATACAGCCGCAAATCCTGCTTGTACTTGGTGAGGACGATCTTTTGATAGGCCGACTGCTGGTACAGGATCACCGGGTCTTTATAGGCCTTGGTGTCGATGCGGTGCTCCAGCCAGCTGGCACCAAAGAACAGCCCCAGCAGCAGGATGGTCGCCACCACACTGGCAGCTAGGAGCCTGCGCGAGGTCTTCAGCTGCAGCAGAATCAGCACTGCCACGGCGATGTTAAGCGTGGCGATCAAGTAGGTGCTGCGCATTAGGCCCAGGCTGGGTAGCAAGAAGAGCGGGAAGACCAGCGAGGCCACCAGCGCGCCAAAGTAATCGATCGCGAGCACCTTGCTAAGCAGCTCCACCGAAGACGGCCGGCCGTAGCGGGTAAACATCTTGACGAGTAGCGGAATTTCCAGGCCGATCAGCACGCCAATCACCAGGCTAATCAGCGCAAAGACTGGCCAGTGCAGCTTGCTCAAGCTAAAGGCGCTGTAGAGCAGCAGCACCGAATTACCACCCACCAACCCCAGCAGGATTTCATTAACGGCGAAGCTGGTGGCCGGGTGCCAGCGAATATGCCGCGCCAGCAGCGACCCTACCCCCATACCAAAGAGGGTAATACCGGTCGCCAGGCTAAAGCTTAGGATTGAATCGCCCACCAGGTACGAGGCAGCCGTGCCTAGGATGAGCTCGTAGATAAGCCCACCAATTGCTACTAAGAGCGCCGCCGCAAACAGCGCGATATTTTCCTTGCTGGTGATGCGCTTGGTGTCCGGTGGCGTAACGCGCGTATGTGCCATAGTATCTGTATGCCTTTCGCGCCTAGGTTACTTGCCTACGCCGCCACTGCCACCGCCATAGACGCTGCGCCCGTGGTAGGTGCCGCTACCGTGCGAATCATCATGGCCAAAGAACTCATCGTAAATGGCAAAGAGCAGCGCCCCAACAAAGCTGATGATCATTACCCAGCGCCAAAACAGCGGCCAGTTGCGCGGGCGAATAAGCCGGCCAAATAGTTCCTTTTGCTGCGCATCGGACAGCGGTGTTTTGCGGTAAACGTCGTACTCACGCCGGTTGTATTTTTCGACCGTGTAGGTGGTGGTGGCGCCGGTTTCGGCGTCGGTGTAATGCAGGCTGGCGTAGGCCATTGGCTCACCCTCAAAGACTTGGTAGGCGTTCTTGCCGCGGATAGCCATAATGGTGCCCTCGCCGGCCTCAGCAACGGTAATGGTTTGTGCGGTGCCGTCCTCCAGTGTGATGGTAAACTCATTGCCAGTAGCCAAGCGCTCTGGCTCAAGCCGCTGGGCAAACCGCACCGGCTCGTAGAGCGACACAACCTTGCTATCGTGGTCGTACTCCACCCAGCTATCGTAATTTTCGAGGCCCGTCAGCTCCCATTCTTCCCAGTAGGAGGTTTGCTTGGTCTCGGGGTTGTCTTCTTTAAACAGCAAGCAACCCACCGCACGGAAGTTGGTTCGCTTGCCGCGCAGGACATCGTTGATTTTGAGGCGAGCTTTGGTGCGTTTGGTCATAAGGTAGCGCTTTCGATCGTTATAGTATTGGTATAAAATGCGTCTGCAATGGCTTGGCGAAGAGTCTCGATTGTATCCTCGCTCAGTGGTCGGCACGTGGCAATACTGAGGTATGCTCCGCGGCTCTCGGGCCAGGTGTGGATGGTGGCGTGCGACTCCTCGAGCAGCAACGACACACTCACGCCCTGCGGTGAGAACTGATGCGAGACAGACTCCAGTGCGTGCAGGCCAGCCAGCTCGGCAAGTGTGCGCACCGTCTTTTCGGCGTGCGCAAGGTCATCCAGCCGCGTGGCATCCGCCTCGCGAATCGTAAAAATCAGTGCTTGTACCTGCTCCATTTGCATCGCATGCGCTATTATACCACTTATGATGCTAAAGAGCGAGCCCACCTTGCTTATAGCAAAACCAGCCAGGCTGGCTGGCTGGTCTGCTGTAGCGCGCAAATAGTTATGGCTCGAGAGTGTGCTGTGGCACGCCGGAGCTTGGCTCGTGTGGGTCGACTGTCAGTGGTATAACAAAACCCTGGTATTGCGCGAGTGTCACGACGTCTCCAGGCTGTAGCTCGTAGTGGGTGTCGCCATCGGTCAGGCAGAGCTCCGCAACGCGGGCCGATGCAGCATTAGTCACGCCATCTTGCTCGGGCTTGGTATGGAATGCATCTGCTTCGGTAAGTGTAGCGATGTGCCGGTCTACCACAGTGCCGATGCTGTCGCCAGCCTCGACGGCTAGAGTAGTAATACCATCCAGGTTGGCTGGTAGTTGAGGTTCTTCTGTGGTTTTGCCTGCTTCGTAGGCTTCGCGCTGGCTGAGGTAATCGCTATAGGCATCGATTAGCTGGGTAGCTTGCTCTTCGGGGGTGGGTTGGTGCTCGGCGGCAGAAGAGTGCTGATCGTGGTTATCTTTTGACTGTAAAGCAATGAACCCTGTTAGTCCTAGCACTACAGCGGCTCCAAGAAGGCCTCGCCGTGAGATGTCATTAGTCTTTGAGCGCTGTGACTCAGACTGAATGGTAGAGTTCTCTACCAAGTGACGGTACTTGTCATCACCACATTTGGGTGTTGGTGAAGAATGTGGGGCTTCATGACCCCTGTTTGGTCTCTGTTGTGTATGCATAGTCCATTCACTATACAACAGAGGTCGCAAAAAGGGAAGAGGAAAATGGCAAAATAACGCACAATATTGCATAATGTGCCCAAAAACAGGGGTAATAGAATATAATATGTAATATTATAGACAAAAATACAAATAATGTATTTTGTTGCAGATACCTGAGTGCCTATATTTTCATAGCAAACGGTTCACTTCGTCTACTTCCTGCTACTAGCTTGGCTGCATAAAATGAATGCTTTTCTAGAACATTCATCCCCTTAGTGCGAGGGTACAGCACTTATTGTAGTGGCCAGTCCGCATACTTCATCGAATAAAGTTGCAGATATAGAGGAGAGTATATACAGAGGTTATGAGCCAAAAATAGAACAAATACCATAAATTTGCTGTTTTTGAGGTATTTCTGCCGCAGATGCCATGCTACAATAGAGGGTATGAGATCTACTCGAACCATCCAAATTGTGAATATTACTGGGCGAGAACTCGCCGGCAAATCATCAACAATTCGTGAGCTAATGCCGCGGCTGGGTGCCGGGGTTGTTTTGTTTCGTCCGAGCGATGTCTTGCGCGAATATGCCGCGAGCCATCATATTACACTGCGCAAGCGGAGCGATTATTTGCGCGTGCTGCAGATTATGACGGAGTCTGCACCGAGCTTACTGGCCGACCGGGCACTGGAGCTACTTGAGCGGCCTGGTGTGGAGCTAGTGGTGCTCGATGGCCTGCGTGACTACCGCAGTGCCTGTCGCCTCAAGGAACGGCTGGGTGATCGCTACCGCACGGTGGTACTCACAGCGCCAGATGAACTCCGCTATGAGCGCTTTAAGGGAGTGGCCGAGACCAGGCGGCGTGCTGGGCGTGATGCAGCGGTGATTCAGAGCTTCGAAGAATTTATGCGTGATGGCGAGGATGACATGGACAGCATGCAGCAATTCCCAGCGGTGCTGGCTAGCCACGATCTAACACCTGGTGGCCCGATCGACACGAGTACCTATCCATCGGCCGTTGCGGTGGCAGATGAGATCATCAGCTACTTGGTATAGAGTAGCCTAGAGCAGACAGTGAATACACCATGAGGTGGTGAATACTTGTGTATTGACAAAACATAGCAGTACCATCTGTACACTCTATAACGCTTATGCTATCATGAAGGCATGAATAAGCGAGGGTTTACGCTGGTTGAGATTTTGACAGTGGTGGCGATACTAGCGATCTTGGTGTCGGCGTCAATCGTGGGGTATGGTGCGTGGCGTCAGCGTGCAGCCCAGACGGAGCTCGTGAGTGATCTGCGAGCTGCTGCCGCGGCAATGACAGCCTACAGGACGTTTTATAATGGTTATCCTACATCGCTACCAGCTGATTATAATAAGAGTGAGAATGTGACAGCGACACTCAAATACGTCGCATCGGCAACCTACTGCATAGAGGCAACGACGCGCACCACCCGAGGGCTTGTCTATCATATAAAGGGCTCAGAGAGCGAGCCCAAAGAGGGCGGATGTGATGCCTACCATGTGCAATCTGGCGAGAATGAATCGCGAGCGACCGATGGTGTGCTGCGCTACTGCCATGTGATCCGCGCCGTTGAGCCAACCCAACCGGCAGTGTGTGAGCCGGAGTTGCAGAGGTAAAATTTTAGCATCAATAAAGATCTAAACCAAATTATTCTCCGCGAGCCGTATACTCTGCCGGCTAAGGTAACGATGAATAGGGCAGGGCTACGATGTTGTAACCTAAGGCTTAGCCTTTTTCTATACTAGCTTCATTCTCTCGCTGCTTTACAAAATTTCGCTGCGGCAATCTGACTTGCAGCGCTAATGCTGAGAGATTGGTATTCGTAAGACGTCGATCCTGAGAATGGTTGAGGAGGGGAAACGACACAAGTTTTAAGGTGTAAATATTGTAATATATACTACAGATCAATCACCTCACCGCGGTCGATTGGCTTGTTGGCTGTGCGATGCCTACGCATACGACGGCGCACGGTGCGGCGCAGCTCAATGGCGTTGGCAAGGAGAATGATGCCATTAACCAGCGCATAGCCACCAACGATTTGGACGAAAAGCTGAGCGCTGCCCACTGGGAAGAGCCAGAGGACGAAGCTGACGATAACACCGATCACGCCAGACATGAGCCAGAGCGCTCGCGTACGGCTCTTAGCGGGGAAGATACGGCTAAACACAAGGTCGACGAGGCTGCGCAGCATCACCACCCAGCCAAGTACAAAGCTGAGCGTTGCCACACTAACCCGAGGGTTAGCCAGCATTACTATGCCAAGCAGAATAAGCAGCGCACCTGCCACTACGAGGAATGTCTTGGCTTGGCCGTCTGCTACTTGTAAACCACGCACTAGCTGCGACAATCCCCAGACGATGATCAAAACTGCAAGGACTGTCATCAAAACAGTGAGCGTCACTGCTGGCATCGCAAGCGAGACGCCACCAAAGATAATCAACGACAGGCTCATGATAATAATTACCCACCACGCACCAATAATATGTCTTTTGAGTTGTTCGATCATATATGCCTCCTTATCCTTCTAGTGTAGATGATGGCGGGACAATCTGCAATTATGGGTGGCATCTACCACTGTAGAAATAGCAATAATCAGCATTATTAATCGCGGGCAAACTGCATCAGCACCAGTGGGTCGCCGGTGACGGAGCGCAGGGTGTAGGCGCTGGGTAGTGTTGGGGTGGTGGTTGCGGTCGAGCTGCTATAGTAGAGGACGTTAATTTTTTTGGCATCGGTAAAGGGCTGAGTGGTGTCGGCGACTTTGCGGTAGGTGGTGCTCCCCTCGAGCGGTGCGTAGCCGCCCATCAGTGGGCCACCCACATAGGCCATGTAGATGGGGCAACGTGACTGTGCTTGCTCGAGATAATAGCTTATCTCTATGGCAATGTACGGGTCGGCCGCAAGGATGACGCTCCCATCGCGGCAGGTGCCGAGTTGGGTGGCAATTTGCTTTACATTGGGCCGCTCATCGCGCTGGAAGTTGAAGTTACCCTGCAATGATAGCTGCACCATGCCATAAACCATAACGACTGGCAAGAGCACCAAGAGAGCAGTCGATGCAGCCTTGTGCCAGCGCAGTGGCGAACGATGCAGCGCCGCACAGGCCGTATAGAGAACAACACTCGCAACAGTAACGCCGCTGATTGCCACATGAGCAAGGTAGCGCTCGACATACATTGGTGCGGACAGCGACACGACAACCAGCGCTGCAACCGGCACACCTATATGGGTAAGCAGCAGCCAAGCAAACTCGGGGTGCTGTAGCGAACGCATGGCACGAGGCCACGCCCACGCAACGGCACAGATAATAATAAGGACAAGTTGCGACGACACAACGCCCAGCAGCCAAGATGGCTTATAAATCATATTGAAGGATGCGATGCCGAGCAAATTCTGCAGATTCATCGGCTGGCCAATCTCGGCTAAAGCACCATTGCCAATTTGTCCCAAGAAGGTCGGTAGCCACGGCAAGAACAGCATAAAGCTCACCACATATGCCCAGAGCCACGGCAACTTCCACCACTGTTGTAAGCCTTGGCGACGGTAGGTCATAACCATCAGCCAGAGCAGCTGAGCCAGCCAGAGTAGGGCGCTATAATACAGCGTCCCCATACCGAAAGCGACAAGCACCGCATAGAGCATCCAGTCGCGCCAGCGATCATCGTGCCAAGCGCGTGCCAGTACGGCGGTTGCACTTACACCAATCAACGACCCCAGCGCATACATCCGTATCTCAAAGCCGTAGCGCATCAGCAGCGGTGTGCTAATCAGGGTGAGGAGTGTATATCCCGCGGCGCGCGTGCCAAACCAACGCCGTACGAAACACCCCATAATAATCATCGCGCCGCCATAGCAGAGGATACTAAGGGCACGCAGGGCTGCCTCGCTATAACCCCACACGCTGGCCCAGAGCTTGAGGGTGAGATAGTAGAGCGGCGGGTGCGTATCGATACTGGTGAGGCGGATGAGCTCTCCAATTGGCTGTTTGGCCAGCCACACCGAATATGCCTCATCAAACCATACACTTTGCTGGCTGCCAATCCACCAGCACAGCGCCATCGCCACCAGTGGTGCTACCACAATGGCGATGCGAAACCAATGGCGTCGTACTTTGCAGGCAAGAGGAGATAGTCGATTAACAAAAATAAAGGTGGGCTTCTTGACCCGTGCGGCAGATTGTTGCCGCGCTAGTTGCTTACTCATATCTTTTATAGTACCGATTTGTTGGCAAAAAATCCACTAGCAAAGCCATAATCATCCGTGGTACAATACCACTATACGTACCCGTAGCTCAGCTGGATAGAGCGTTGGTTTCCGGAACCAAAGGTCGCAGGTTCGAACCCTGCCGGGTATACCATAGATAATTGAGGCCTCTGTAGCCTCTGTTTTTTATGGCACTATATGCAATAGAGGATGTCTGTCTGGCGGAATATATGATGGAGAAAATGCTAGATATTTCTCTCGCTTACCTCTGTTAGCGCGGGATGATCTTCATCAAAAATTTCGTCTTGACGGCAAGATAGATGAGGGCAACGGCGCTCATAGACAGAGCAAAGTTACCAGGGATCTCATAAAAGCGATCGACCGACGTGAAATAAAAATCGCTAATATAATAATCTGGTGCTACAAAGAGATGCATGACGAGAATAACAAATGCATGCACTGTGTACACATAGAGCGAATTATGGCCAAATGGTAGCAAAATCCAGCCCAGCCACCGCTTGATGCGATCCTCGAACCGCCGAAACAGCATAAAGAACCCAGCGAACCAGAGCCATGATAGGGTAAGGCGAGGCAGTGGTAGGTCGAGCTTGAGGAACTGATTGTCGAGTGCAGTATCGGCCGCGGCAAGTGCTTGGTGGAAGCCGTCGCCCAGCCCATGTGCCACAAAGGTGACGTATGCGTCGGCAAAGAGTGTGAGGACGAAGAGCGTTGCAATACTGCGCTTGATGATGCGCCGACGGCCGAGCGGCCACGATTGCCAGCGTATAATAATCTCTGGCAGATGGTAGCCCAAAATAAAGGCCATAAAGAACAGCACCTGCCAGGTGAGCGGTTGGTACAGTTCACTGACTGGCCGTGGTGTTAGCGCCCATACCAGTAGGCTCAGCCCTAGCACGATATACCACTTGCCGCGCCGCAGTAGCCAGAGCGCACCCGGTGCTACCGCAATAAACAGTGCATACAGGCGCAGATAGTCCGCCCAGCCGTAGAATTGCTGGAGGGTGATGATATCCCACGCTAGGTCAAGCCAATTACCATCGGGCAGCGGCAAGGGCAACTTGACACCTTTATTATCAATAAAGCACCAGCTGATCAGGAGCGAGAGTATCGTCACGATAATGCTTGTAAGATAGAGCGTACCAGCCCGTTTCCAGAGCAGGCGGGTGGCTGCCATGAGGGGCTGCGTGCGGAGCTTGGCACCGCGCACAATGCCCAGGACAAGGCCGGATATAATGAAGAACCCTTCGGCTGCCGAGACAGCGAGACGACTATCGCCAGTGAGGAAGGTGAGGCCATTGGGGAAGTAGGTGAGATGGTCGAGAATAATGATAATCAAAAACCACCCGCGCATGAGGTCGAGACTAACGATGCGCCCAACAGAGGACGCGCTGGCTTTTGGTTGGGTTGTCACAATGATCTAGTATAGCAGATTTGCTAAAAGTCCGCTTAAGATTGCTAATATTGTCGGAAAGTAATAGGCTTGAGGTGCGAGCAGTTATACATGAGCCATCTGTAGCCTAAGTGACAAGGAGTACGATTGTACGCTTAGCGTGGTCGCTTGCTCGCAACAGTGCGTGCCTTGGTGGCAAAGGTGTCATCGATGAGGACAGACGGTGCAAATTCACCACAGCGCCGCGCCACTGCTTGCTCAATCAGGAAGTCGGCAATGCGTGGATTTTTGGGCAGGAGCGAGCCATGGAGGTAGGTGCCAATGACGTTACGGTAGCGCGCTCCTTCGGTTTGGTCGGTGCCATTGTTGCCCGCCCCGCGCGATACGATGCCCAGGGGTGGCACGCTGTGCCCGAGGGTTGTGAGGCCACTGTGATTCTCATAGCCAATGATCTCACCAAAGTCGCTGCTGGCAGTGACGATATTGCCGATCAGGCGCTGCTCGCCAGCGACCGTCTCGATATCAAAGAGACCAATCCCACGAATGATCGCTCCCTGAGTGGTCTTAAAGAACCGCCCAAACAGCTGGTATAGCCCACACACCACTAGCATTGGCACGCCATCATCAGCCAGGCGCTGCAGGGTGGGGCCAATCGCGAGTAAATCATCTTGGATGGTGGCCTGGCCAGAGTCTTGGCCACCACCGCCCACGATGATATCGACATCAGCTGGGAAGGTGTCGCCTGGGTTGTATTCAACGAGCCGCACGCTGTAGCCATACCATTCAAGCCGTCGCTTGAGCGTGAGGGTATTACCCCAGTCGCCATAGATATTCATGGCGTGAGGGTAGAGTTGGAGGATGGTGATAGTGTTGTCTTTCATACAGCATTTACCTCTGTGTAATGAGCTAATTCACGCCGTAAGGCAAGCATGGCGGTATAGGTGCAGTAGATGCGCAAGGGAGTGCCGCGGTTGGCCTGGACAAACTCTGCCAGAGCTTGCTTGAGGCCAGGTATAACGCGCCGAGCTTCTACCTCATCATACTGGAGGCGCAGCGCCATATCGTAGGCGCGCACACCACTCACCATTGCCACGCCAGTGGGGCGAAGCGTGTCGAAGTCGACATCCCATAGCCAACTCATGTCGCGGCCGTCGGCGTATTGGTCGTTGATGGCGATCATTGTAGCAGTCTTGTGCGGGTCAAACGACGCCAGGCTCAGGCGGAAGCCGCTCGGGTTCTTGACGAGGACGAGCTCGCAGGGTTGGCCATTGACGGTTAGAGCTTCGCCGCGGCCGAAGGCTGGCTCGACCTGAGCGAGGGCAGCGAGCATGGCGGGTGTATCGAGTTTATCTTGCAGAATAGTACGGACGAGGGTAAGTGCTCCTGCAGCGTTTTGGGCATTGTAGCTACCCTTGAGCTTCAGTGAGACAGGATGATCGGAATCGTCGAAGCAGAAAGTGGCAGCTTGGTCGGACAAGCCGCATAGCGTCACATCAGCATTGGTGGTGGCTGCAGCTTGGGCTGAGGCGCTCCGCATGGTATCGTCGCTTGGGAAGAGGTGGGCGAGCGATGGGTCGACGCCGTAGCGGCTTATTGGTGCTGTGAGATCAGCGGTAAATTCTTGCCGCGTCAGCCGTGGGTCGTCGCCATTGAGAACAATGCCATTTGTGGTACGCATGGCAATGGTGTGAAGCAGCTGCGCCGTGTAGTCGATCTCGCCAAAGCGATCGAGCTGGTCGCGCAGGACGTTGAGCAGCAGGCAATAGCGTGGGGCAACTTGCTTGACGAAGTGCACCGCATGCGCTTCGTCAAGCTCGAGCACGGCAATATCCGCTGGCAGTACGCCGTGGGTATCAACCGCCTCAAGTAGTGCTGCTGCCACGCCGCGGGTGAAGTTGCTCCCCGTGCGATTAGTAAAGACGTGGAGGCCTTGGCTCTCCAGTAGGGCTACAACCATCTTGGTAGTGGTTGTCTTACCGTTAGTGCCACTTACTACTACCACACCATGCGGTAGAGCATCAAGCGTACGGGCAAGAAAGTGCCGATCGAGCTTCTCGACGACGAGGCCTGGCAATGCCGAACCACCACCGCGCAACCGAGCTGCGCGCTGCACCCCTTTGCCCACAAGAGTTGTAATACGAATCATGGTGTTTATTATAGCATGAATCACCCTTTATTTATGGTGCGATATATAGCACAAATTACGCTAGTGCGCTACAATGCATAGTATGATAGTGGTTGGATTTTTTGCGTGGTGGTATGGCGCTGGGTGGTGGCAGCGGATCACGATGGTATGGGGGAAGCTGGTGAGTGTATTTGACTATTTTTCAATTGATCTCTTGGTGCGAACGTGGTTTGCGCCGTTTCGACAGATATCGGCAGGAGCGGTGGATGGGCCGATTGGCGTGCAGATTCGGGCATTTTTTGACCGTCTCATCTCGCGGACGATTGGCGGCATCGTACGGAGCTTTATGATTATTTTTGGCATTGTAGCGCTCGCAGTAACCGCTGCGGCGGGGCTTGTCTTTATTATTGCTTGGGCGCTTGTGCCCGTGTTGCCACTGCTGGGGGCAGGGCTTGCGATAGTGGGGTGGCTGCCATGGTAAGCGACTTTCATTACGATAGCTTGCGTGCTAAGAAGGCTCGCTTGGGTGTGCAGATGGGCCGCTTCGATCACTGGTGGTGGGTGCCATTTGTGCTTCTTATAGCAGGGGCGGGAGCATTGCTGGCAGTGGAGCTATCACTGGGGTGGTTTGTTGCGAGCCTAGCTGTGGTGCCGTATGGACTGCACCGGTGGTATCAGGGTGAGATTGCCCATTTGCCCACCAGTGGTGGCACAGCTGACGGGTTGCTCACTGGTGATGTCCTAGGTCGGTTGCCCGCTACGCCAACACCACGCGATATTGCGTGGGCATTGCGCTCAGTCAATGATGGACTGTTTATGGCATTGCGACTCGGCCTCAGCCCGGCGCTCATGCAGGATCTCGTGAGTGACGACCCGAGCATTATGCCCGAGTTTTGGCAATTTGCCGATCGCATCCGTCAGTACAACCAGCTCGAGCAAATCACTGGTAGTGTGCTTATGGTGGCTTTAGTGCGTAGTGTGCCTGGCTACCAAAATATCTTGGCAGAACTCCAGCTTGACGACGAAGATCTCGATGGCGCGGTGCAGTGGCAGCACCACTTGCGCCAGTTGGTGGCACAGATTCATCAGCCGCGGCGCACTGGTGGGGTGGCGCGCGATTGGTCGTTTGGTTATATTCCGCTACTGCGTCGCTTTGGACAGAATATCAGTGAGCAAATTAGTCGTGGTGGCGGGATGTTCTCTGTTGATGTGGCGTCGCACACCAAGGCGATTGATCAGCTCATCGATATCTTTGGCACTCGTGGGCGGCAGAATGCCGTGCTGGTGGGGCAGGCTGGCACGGGCAAGACGACCATCATCCACGCCTTTGCCGAGCGGCTCCTCGATGCCTCGGCGCATTTGCCGAGCAGCCTCAAGTTTCGGCAGGTGTTCATTCTCGACTCATCGTCGCTCATCGCTGCGGCGCCAGGCCGGGGCGAGCTCGAGAACCTCGTCATGCGCGTCCTTGGTGAGGCGTATACTGCCAAGAATATCATCATTTGCCTGGATAATGCTCAGCTGTTCTTTGAGGAAGGGATTGGCGCGGTGGATCTTACCAATGTATTACTGCCTATTCTCGAGGCAGGGCGCCTGAGGGTTATTCTGAGCATGGATGAGCAGCGGTTTTTGCAGATTGGCCGGCGCAACCCATCGCTTGCCAATGCGCTCAATCGCATCTCCATAGCACCCACAGACGAAACTGAGACGCTGCGCGTCCTGCAAGAGCAAGCTGTCATCACTGAGGGGCAACGCCATGTGGCCTACCGCTATCAAGCGCTGCGCGAGGCGTATCGGCTAAGCGCGCGCTATATTCATGACCTTGCTATGCCGGGCCAGGCCATCAAGCTGCTCGAGTCGGCCGCGAGCTACCACGAGGATGGTATTGTGACAAAGCAATCGGTGCAGCAAGCTATTGAGCAGACGATGGATGTGAAGATAAGTGTGGCGAGTACTGCCGATGATCGTGAGCGACTGCTCAATATGGAGGCGCTCATCCACCAGCGAATGGTCAACCAAACGCGAGCGGTCAGCGTGGTAAGTGACGCCCTGCGCCGAGCACGAGCCGGTGTGCGCAACCAAAATCGGCCAATTGGCACCTTTCTCTTCCTTGGGCCAACAGGGGTGGGCAAGACAGAGCTGAGCAAGGCTCTGGCTGATGTGTACTTTGGTGGTGAGGGCAAGATTGTCCGGATCGACCTCAACGAGTATGTCCGGCCCGAGGATGTGTCGCGCCTAATTGCCGATGGCGCTGACGACCCAGCCAGCCTCACTGCCCAAGTGATGAAGCAGCCCTTTAGTGTGGTGCTGCTGGATGAGATCGAGAAGGCCGCACCAGAGGTACTGGCAACCTTACTGCAACTGCTGGATGAGGGGATCTTGCGCGATATCAAGAACCGTGAGGTGAGCTTCCGTGATGCGATTGTCATTGCCACGAGCAACGCTGGGGCCGACCGCATCCGCGAATATATCGAGCATGGTTATAAGCTTGAGCAATTCGAGCAGCAGTTTACCGACGAGCTCATCAACAGTGGTCAGTTCCGCCCCGAATTTCTTAACCGCTTTGACGAAATCGTCCTCTTCCGGCCGTTTACTAAGGAAGAACTGGTGCAGGTGCTCGACCTCATCCTCGAGGGGGTCAATGCCACGCTCGCCCAGCAAAAGGTCTCGGTTGCGGTAGAGTATGATGCCAAGCTATTCCTCGTTGAGCGTGGCTATGATCCACGACTTGGTGCTCGCCCGATGCGCCGCGTGGTGCAAAAAGCGGTCGAGAACACTGTGGCGCGCCAGATGCTGAGCGGCAGTGTAGCACCTGGCAGCACCATTACCGTCACGCTTGAGCAGGCCCGCCATGCCTTCCGGACCGATGGCGCACCAGAGGTTGTAACAGCAGATGAAATCATCCCACCAGAGTATAAGCGGTAAGAGTATGGCACTTTCGAACAATCAGCCTTAGCTCTATAAGGGAATGATAGTAAGAAAGTGCTCATTCTATTGATGGGCCACGCATTCGAATAAGAAGAGCGAAGATATGAAGGGGTTCTCGAGGACGCTTGAAAGCGCAGGCTCGCCATCCTTAGGAGAAAATTTAAGAGCAAGAAGTGGCACTCTTACAGTGCTAGAAGTATTTTGTAGAATATAACCTCTAGCAATGCGGGCCAAAGCCGCGTGACTATTGACCTTGGTTTGGTTGCATAAATCCTGGGCGGAAGTTTGGCTTCGTGGCTGGTTTGCTATAGGCTGGCTGTGGTTGGCGCGGTGTGTGCACGGTGTTGTCGCGCCGGCGGGCGTAGGTGGCGGTGCCTGGTCGCGATCCTGATGGGTCACGTGGCCCCTCGCCACTGCCTCGGAGGCGTTCGTTGTTCATATAGGGTGCTTCGTCATCAATACGGCTGCTATCAGCTGCGACTGGCCGGCAACCCATCATGGTGTGCGAACTTTGGTAGCGCAAGTGGTTGGCACGGCGCTCTTGGATGGATTGGTGCTGACGTTGGTCGACGCGTAGAGATGACGTCTTAGCGCCATTGACGATGGTGCGGGTATTGCGCGCGACGCCATTGGTGTGTATGCTCGATCCGCGCAGATGGTGGAGTCCTCTGGTCATATCTTTATTATACACAAAAAAGTGATATAATGGATAGCGCATGCGGGTGTCGTACAGCGGCTAGTATACAAGTTTTCCAAACTTGGGATCGGAGTTCGATTCTCCGCACCCGCACCATTTCGGAACAAAATTGGAAACGGTCGCCCTGTAGGGCGGCTTTTTCTAGACTTTGGCGGAGCCAAAGCTCGAACCTATTTCGAGCGTAAAAGCTGAACCTGCGCAGGCTTGGCTGCTGGTCAAATAGACCCGCGTCGAATCGCTGAGTCTATACTACCTTGGTATCTTATGCGGGCTGTTACATACCTGGAGGATAATAGTAACGCAGATGAAGCTGCCGACGAAGTACAGCAACAATTTACGTTAGCCATGAGACAATGGAACCATGAAGCTTCTCATCACTAGGCATGGCCAAGCTGAAGATAATGCCTGCGGCATTACCATGGGTCAACGCGATAGCAAGCTGACTGTTCTTGGCGTTCGGCAGGCGGAGCGTAAGGCTCTAAAAATTAAGAAGCTATCTCAGAAAATTGATCGTGTCTACACATCTGATCTTGGAAGGTCTGTGCAGACTGCGCAGATCATCTCGGACATACTTGGTCTACAGAAGGCTACTTCTGACAAGGATCTGCGAGAAATTAGTTTTGGAAAATACGAGGGGTTGCCCTACGATGCCATTCCGCATGTAGAGGGTGGTTATATGAAAGTGCGATTTCCTGATGGAGAATCAAACGAGATAATGGCCACACGAGTTATCAATGCGGTAAATCGTATATACGAAGCCGGCAAGGATGCATGCGTATTAATCGTAACGCACTCGGGTCCGATCACTGTAATTCTCGCGAGCTATTATGGTAGGGACTTACAGGCGATGTTAGATGACAAGATTGGGAACGAAGAGATAGTTGAGCTGCAAGTTGATAGAAAATTAGCCAATCCTATTAGCGAAAAGGAGTAAAACAAGATGGAAAAGGCGCATATCGCAGAATTTGAATATGATAAGCACGAAATAGAACGAGCCTTATTCTTTCTGTCGAATGCTTTGCAAGACTCTGGACATAACACCAAACCAGTATTGCTTCATTCGATTCAAGTTGCAGAGATGCTCTGGGAGAGAGGTTTCCCGCAAGATGTCGTGATTGCTGCGGTTCTTCATGATGTTGTTGAAGATACAGATATTACTATCGACGATGTCGAGCAAAGCTTTGGACATCAGGTTGCAGTGTATGTCGATGCTCTCACAGTTTCAGATACTCAAGACATCATGCAGTCTTTTGCTCGCACGGCTGAGCTTGGTAGCGAGGCCCTATCAATCCGCGCAGCAGACCTCATTCAGAATAGTTACTACTATCACTTGGCTTCGACTGATATGCAAAAGCGACTCCGTGATAAGTTTGTATATTTTATGGAGCTATCTGGTGAGCTACTGGATGAAGCTCTAGTAAGTGAACTTAGCAAAGCTTATAGGCGGAATGTTGAAACTATTTGATCTAGAGCTTTCTGTGAAATACGGTTTATAAGGCTATCTTTGGGTCGAGGGCTGAGCCTGCACAGGTTCAGATTTTACGCTCGAAATAGGTTCGAGCTTTGGTGTATATTGCCACCATAGATGCAAAAAATAAGCATTGCTCCGCCAAGGGGGGGCGATGTTTTTGTTGAGAGTATAGCGAGTCAGACTGGATGAAGAGAGGTCGTAGCCTCTTCTTTGGTTTGGCGTGGCCCTAAAGGGTGCAATACTTTATAACAATTACACTAAATCAAGTGAAAAAGGAAGGACTAGGCACGATACTGTTGACAAATATGCAACATTGTGCTACCATCGAACGGATGTCACAAAAAAATAGAACAAAACACGGCAAAGCCTATAACGAAAGTCCTGAGAAGCGCTGGTTTGACCGAGTAGTGGCGGTTCCTTTGCTGGTTTGTATGGGCTCGGCTGCTCTCGTTGCCGCTGCGGCGATGCATAAGGAGCTCGGCGATGGGCCAACGCTCTTCGTGCAGGAGCGCTATGGCAGTGATCTTGATAACCTCGTTAAGGTGCCAAAGTTGCGGACACTCCGTGGTGCGGTGCGCAACACTGCCTCGGCTAATGGCTATAACCACAGTAGCGCGGGGCCAGTTGGTAAGCTTGTGCGCAAAGCACATGTAGACGAAGCACCGCAGCTATTGCAAGTATTGCGTGGCAAGATGGCGATCGTCGGGCCAAGGCCACTAGCCACAGGCGAAGTATATAATGACATTCTTGCTAACCCCGATATCCCTGAAGGCCTCAAACAGCAGTGGATTGAGGCGCGCAAGACGGCTCGCCCCGGCATTATGGCACCTTATAGCAAAGAACAGCATGAGCCTGGCTACGAGCTAGATACAATTCATATGATGGAGCAGGATGTTGTATACGCTGAGACAGCCTCGCTAAAGAAGGATGCCAAAGTAGTTGCTGCAACGCTCGGTATGGTGGCGACAGACCTTGTACAAAAGCTTATGCCGCGGTCTGCCAGTGAATGGTTGCAGGCTAAGACAGGCTTAGCGCCGCATCCAGCAGGCCAAGAGCGTGCGGAGAGCGATGTCGTGGTGGCGCTGCAGCAAGCGCATACTCAGCCTACACGGCGCGCTGCATAGTGTGAACCTAGTCTTCATTTCTCTGTTAGATTGCCTATCATCTGCTCGCTATTCTACCTGGATAAGCAGCGATGTATTGCTGGTATTATAGTAGGTACTTTGGAGATAGTTCTGTTTATGTTATGTATAAAGTTCTCCATTTTCTCAAGTAGTGGTCTCCCGAAATAACGGTGGAGCAGTGACCGTAGCAGATGCGTATGCTCTATGTATTAGAGTGATGGAAGGGGAGAGAATGCGCATCATACCATTGAGCCCTTGTGGTACAATAGAGGGAGATTTTTGCGAGATGAACCTCTTTTGCTCGCACAAAGCATAATTATTTCAATGTAAAATACCCCAAGGGGTATAGGGAACGCAATCTTACTATGTCAGCACCATTCTCATTTACCATTACTCACCGCATGCCGCAGACGTTGGCGCGGACTGGTGTGATTCACACACCACATGGTGATATCAAGACGCCAGCCTTCATTGTCGTGGGCACAAAGGCGAATGTGAAGGCAATGGTGCCCGAGATGGTAGCTAGCGTGGGCGCACAAGCTGTCTTGGCTAATGCCTATCACCTCTACCTGCAGCCGGGACACAAGCTAATAGAGAAGGCCGGGTACTTGGGCAAATTCATGCACTGGAGCGGCCCGACCTTTACCGACAGCGGTGGCTTCCAGGTGCTGAGCCTTGGCTCGGGCTTTAAGAAGGTATTGGCGATGAGCACTGATGTGGATGAAGAGATTGCGATTGCTAAGAAGTCGAGTCGGCACGCCTGGGTAGATGATAATGGTGTGATGTTTAAGTCACACCTCGATGGCTCATTGCATAAGTTTACGCCAGAGCTATCGATGCAAATCCAGGCAGGGATTGGGGCAGATATTACCTTTGCCTTTGATGAGCTGACGTCATTGATTGACCCGTATGAATACCAAGTGGAGGCATTAGCGCGTACCCATGCGTGGGCGGAGCGCAGCCTAGCAGAGGTCAAGCGCCTGCGGGCTGCTCGGCCAGATAAGCCGTATCAAGCGCTCTTTGGCGTTTTGCAAGGGGCGAATTATGAGGACCTGCGCAAGCAAACTGCAGCACGCCTTGGCGCAATGGACTTCGATGGCTATGGTATTGGTGGGGCACTGGAGAAAGAGACGATGGCTCAGACTATCCAATGGGTAAACGAGATCTTGCCCGAGAGCCGCCCACGGCATTTGCTTGGTATCTCGGAGCCAGATGACATCTTTGCGGCGATCGAGCAGGGTATTGATACCTTCGATTGCGTAAGCCCAACCCGCGTAGCACGCAATGGCGCAGCCTACACACCGCATGGACGGGTGAATATGCGTGGGACGAAATATCGCGAGCTGTTTGCGCCTATTATGGCGGAGTGTGACTGCTACACCTGCCAGCACTACACTGCGGCCTACATCTGTCACCTGCTCCGCGCCAAGGAGAGCCTGGCGGGGACGTTGCTATCGATCCACAACGAGCGCTTTATCATCAAGCTCGTCGACGACATCCGCCACAGCCTCGAGGATGGCACATTCTACGCCTTTCGGGATCATTTCTTGGCGCAGTATTATCGCCGATAACGATTGATGAGAGCTCCGTAGGTTATAGCATGCATTCACATAACGACTAGGGAGGAGAGTTTGCACAGTAAACCTTCTCTCCAGCACCAGCCCTTTCTCTCGCCACTGTCTCTTTAAAATACTAAAAGGGTCTTAGTATTTTTCCTAAAACACTAGGCTCTTCAATGATCATGCTGCAATAATCACTACGGGCAATTTTTTGTTCTACTGGGATGAAAGCACCACGTTCTTCATATTCTGAGAGAGATGCAAATCTGCGGCAGCGAACAACTCGCCCGCTAGACACGCAAACGAAATGGTGTGAAGTTAGTGGTGGTGTCGTAGGTATCGACGGATTCGCGTCGCTTAAGTATAGCAATGACGCGGTAGGTAAGTGGCAGGCAGACGACCTCAACAGCAAGCTTGAAGCCAAGCCCAACGGCGATATAGTTGAGTAGTGACGCTCCTGTAAGCTGCCCACCAAAAGCAACAACGCAGAATATAACGGTGTCAAATAAGCTCCCCACTACTGTCGATCCAAGCAGGCGCAGCCATAGCTGTCGACCTTTCTATAGCAACCTTGAGCTTAGCAACGATGTACGAGTTGAGGAAGCTCCCTGTCAGGAAAGCAAGCAAGCTCGCCATGACAATCTGTGGGAAGAAGCCCAGCACCGCCTCGTAAGCGGCTTGATCGTGGTACTCTGCCGCCGCGGGTAGATAGCGCACTAGTGTAAAGCAGCCAATCGCTAGCAGCATTACCCCAAAGGCCGTCCAAATAGCGCGACGTGCCCGGCGATAGCCATAGACCTCTGTCATGACATCATCAAAGATATACACGAGTGGGAAGAGTACTGCACCACCATCGAGGATGAGTGGGCCGAGCGCCACCAGCTTGGTGGCTGCAATATTGGAGATGAGTAGCGCCGCAACATAGACTGCGAGAATGATGCTAAAGTATCGATAATTTTCGTTCGTGTGTTTCATGCTTCGTTTATCATACCACACCTGCCAAGAAACCTGCTATAATAAACCCATGCCCCGATAGCTCAGCTGGATAGAGCAGAGGACTTCTAAGCCTAAGGCCGTAGGTTCGAATCCTACTCGGGGCGCCATTTTATCGTTATACCCCATCTCGATGGGGTTGTTTTTATTACATACAAAATGCATTTACATGCTGCGCGAAGCCATGCTATAGTACAGCGAGATTTATGCAAGATGTGACCAACCACGACCTCCTCAAGCGCAACATTGTCAAATATTCGTGGTTTCGGATTTTTACCAAGCGTGTCTACTTGCCGCTCATTACGGTGCAACTGGTGAATGTTGGTAAAGTGAGTTTGGATGAGCTCGCACTGATGGTCGTTATCTCGTCTATTATCCAAGCAGCGCTGCAGATGCCAGCAGGTTATGTGGCCGATAAGTTTGGCAATCGGCGGGCGATTATCCTTGGTGCGAGCATCGCTGTGGTGTCACCACTGTTGTATGCTGTATGGCCGAGCTTTTGGGGTGGGCTGATTGCCTCAGTTTTATTCTTTGGTGGCTATGCGTTTCAGTCTGGTGCGATCGAGGCCTTTATGCACGATTCTTTGACGGCACTGGGGCGAGCGCGCGACTATACCAAGGTGATGGGCCGCGCCCAGACGTATGGATTGATTGGCAATACCGTGCTCATTATTGTAGTGCCACTCACATACCGCATTCATCATACACTCCCATTTTTGATTGGCTTTTTGTCGCTTGCTGCGACGGTGTGGTTGGCGCTGAGCTTTGCTCATCCACCGCGCCGCACAACTGCACAGGATCAGCGGCCACGGCAGGCTGCTCGCGCGATCATTACTGCGAAAAATCTTGCTCTCTTTATCTTCGCCGGCTTCTTGGCTGGTGTGTCTAATAAGGGGCTAGAATATCGCGAGCTGCTCTTCCAGCATGTCGGCATTGCTGTGGAGTGGTTTGGGGTGATTGCGGCGGTGGGAAGCCTGGGTGGAGCATTGCTGGGCTGGTATGTGCATTGGTTTGACCGCCTGCGTCCACTGGCATTTTATTGGGTCGATGCGTGGATTATGGCGCTGTGTATTGTCTTGATGGGCGTAACGCCAAGCCCGATTATCGCGGTCATTGCTGTTGTGCTATTTACTGCATATACGCGAGTGCGACCGATTGTTTTGCAGTCAAAGATTCTCAGCGAGCTGCAGCATACATACAAAGCAACGCTCCTCTCTGCACTTAATATGTTTACGCTGCTTGGTGACGTCGTGGCGATTAGCTTGCTCACTCGGATGGTTAATCAGTATGGCTATAGTGCGGGGCATGTGTGGTTTGGTGGGGCAGTTGGGGCGATTGCACTTGGCCTGTGGCTGGTGATGTGCGTTGAGGCACTGTGGCGTCGCAAGAAAGCCCGCTAAATTAGTTAACTTCAAATTTGGCCTGGCCTTTTGTCATTTTTTCTTGATCATCCGCTCGACGAAGTGTGGTGATGGCTATTATTACAGATAGGAAGGCTCGCTATGGAAGCGGCGAGAAACCCAGAGAAAAGAAACAAATTGACCTAGTGATGTTCAGATATGAGAGCGGGGTAAGCCAGTAAAGCTGCGAGATTGAAAATGAATGGGCGCAGGCAATAGACAAACTGCGCTATCTCTGCTACAATACAGCATGTCAGCAGCGCAGTAGATTTGCTGTGCGATTGTCTGGTGGATATAGCTCAGTTTGGTTAGAGCGCTGGTTTGTGGCACCGGAGGCCGTGAGTTCAAGTCTCATTATCCACCCCAAGATAAATTCCCGGATGATTCCGGGGTTTTATTTTGGTTTGATGCTGCTTTACTACTATAAACAGTAGTAATTTTATTTTGTTATTGCCAGAAGTTCAAGGCGTATGTCTGACGTGTCTGTTTTGTGTACTCTTGCTTTTTGTACTCTTTTTCTCATGCTATGCGAGGTAAGAATCGATCTTCGCAGCCCAACAGGCAAAACACTGGTGGATGGGAGCTAATACTGGGTAAGTAGACTTTCTAAGACTTAGGCTCTATTTATGCAAAGCCTGCGCAAGATATGGTGTATATAGCAAGAGACCTCTCATTATGAGAGGCTCTCTATTGGCGTGGTAAGACAAGCTAAGAAGCGGCTAATATTCCCAAGTTGTTTCGATATCCGCCCCGAGAGTGTTGAGTCGGTTAGCAAAGTCTTCGTAGCCTCGGTTGATATTGTACACGTCACGCAGGATGGAGCGCCCAGGGGCCGCGAGCATAGCTAGCATCACGACGACGCTGGGGCGCAAGGCTGGCGGTGCGACGACATCGGCAGGCTTCCAGCGGGTAGGGCCACTGATGTAAACGCGGTGTGGATCGACCATCTCTACTTGTGCGCCAAGGCGAGTGAGGTCGGTGAAGTAAATGGCGCGGTTATCGTAGCTCCAGTCGTGCACTAGAGTGCGGCCCGTTGCTACCGTGGCGATGAGACCAAGGAAGGGGAGATTATCCATATTGATGCCTGGGAAGGGCATACTGTGGAGCTTGTCTTGTGGAGCGGTGAGAGTCGATTTGTGCAGGCTAATATCGACCAGGCGAGTCTGGCCATTGCGCGCTGGGTACTCGCTGGAGAGCTCATATTGTAAGCCCATACCGCGCAGCACTGCTAGCTCGAGCTCGAGGAATTCGATTGGTGCCCGGCGGATGGTAATCGCAGAGTCTGTCACTACACCTGCTGCGATGAAGCTCATTGCCTCGATAGGGTCTTCGCTCGGACAATATTCGACTGTTTGGTTGATCTCGCTGATGCCATGGATGGTGAGGGTCGTTGTGCCGATGCCGTCGATCTGCACCCCAAGCTTTTGCAAGAAGAAACAGAGGTCTTGCACCATGTAGTTGGGGCTGGCGTTGCGAATCGTTACGACACCTGGGTGGAGCGCTGCCGCCATGATAACATTCTCAGTGACGGTGTCGCCGCGCTCGGTAAGGACGATAGCGTGCTCAACCATATGCGGGTTGGCTGTTGCTTGGTAGTAATCGGTCGTTGCCTCGACAGTCAGGCCAAAGGGTGCGAGGCCCGCCATGTGTGGCCCTACCGTCCGTGTGCCAAGGTTGCACCCACCCGCGAATGGGATTTGGAATGACTCATATTGATGGAGCAATGGCCCAAGGAACATAATAATGCTACGGGTGCGCTTGGCTGCGGCGATATCCATCTCGTCTAGATGGAGGGTGCGTGGTGGGGTGATCTCGAGGTCATTGTGTTCAAGCCAGCGGCAGCGCACGCCAATGCTTTCGAGCACCTCGATGATGCGATTAACTTCCTCGATCCGTGCCACTCGGCGTAGTGTCGTCTTGCCTTTATTAAGGAGGCTTGCGCAGAGCAGAGCGACAGCGGCATTTTTGCTCGTCTTTACCTCAATCTCGCCATGGAGCGAGCCACCACCATTGATGACGAAGTTTGTTTTGCCAGCTTTGTTGATGCGGACAATCTCACTGCTCAGCACTTCGCCAATGCGAGCAATCATTTCTAGGCTGATGTTTTGGCCACCCTTTTCGATGCGGTTGATGGCCGACTGGCTCGTGCCAAGTGCTGCAGCGAGCTCGGCTTGCGTCATACCGCGTGCTTGGCGGGTTTCTTGGATGAGTGTTCCGATATTACGGAGATATTTTGCTGTTCCCATGCTTGTACGATATATCATCGGTGATATATTGTCAAACACAAGCATCTCGTGTTGCAAAAAGAAATACAGAGGTTAGGCTGCGAAGTTTTTCTAATAACTCCATCAGCTCCTTTCTGCTATTTCAACTAGCCGTGCGCAAGGCCTATATTTACTACACGAGCAAGTGCCTAGTCTTCACATCAGAGAGTAATATCAAAAGAGATGCGATAGCACGTCAATACTACTAGAGAAAAAGAGAGCTATCGCAAGCTCAAGACGCACGTAGTCAAGTACTGCAACTCCCCATATGAGGTGACTGTGCTATACTACACATATGATCTGATGACTAGTGCATAGCGAACCCCATGATATAACCAACAAACAAGGAGTATTACCCATGCACGAAACAACTATTGCTACCCTCATCGCCCGTGAGCAGCAGCGCCAACGCGAAGGCTTGGAGCTCATCCCTAGCGAGAATTATGTCTCTGGTGATGTACTACGGGCGCTTGGGAGTGTCTTTACTAATAAATATAGCGAGGGTTACCCAGGCCGGCGTTACTATGGCGGGCAGCAGTATACCGACCAAGTAGAGCAGCTGGCAATCGACCGTGCCAAGCAGCTCTTCCGAGCTGACCATGCTAATGTCCAGCCGCACAGTGGTGCTCAGGCGAATGAAGCAGTGTATTTTGCATGGTGCGAGCCAGGCGATACCATCCTCGCGATGGATCTAGGTCATGGTGGTCACCTGACACATGGTGCGCCTGTGACACATAGTGCTCGTGAGTATAATTTTGTTCGCTACAAGATGAAGGATGTAGCGACGGGCGAGATTGACTACGATGAGCTACATCGGATGGCGCAAGAACATCGACCAAAGATCATCCTTGCGGGTTTTAGTGCCTATCCGCGCCAGCTAGATTTTGCACGCTTTGCGGCGATCGGCCACGAGGTTGGTGCGTTGCTCATGGCCGATATGGCGCATGTCGCGGGGTTGATTGCTGGTGGGGTAGCGGAGAATCCACTTAACTATGGTTTTCACGTTATGACGACAACGACGCACAAGACGCTGCGCGGGCCGCGTGGTGGGCTCATCGTTAGCAAAGGAGTGGCGAGTAACCCACTTAAGCGCCCAGCCAAGACTCTCGAGAATATTCCGACACTCATCGATCGAGCGGTCTTTCCTGGCATTCAGGGCGGACCACATATGCATACGATTGCCGCCAAGGCAGTGGCTTTTGGCGAGGCGCTCCAACCAGCCTTTCGCGCCTATGCTCAACAGGTGGTGACTAATGCCGCTGCCTTAGCACAGGAGCTGCAACAGCGCGGCTTTGTGCTCGTGACGGGTGGCACAAGCAACCATCTCATCTTGGCCGATGTCCACACGAGCTTTGGGATTGATGGCAAGACGGCGGAGATTGCGATGGATAAGATCGGCTTGACACTTAACGCTAATGCCATCCCTGATGATTCACTGCCGCCATTTCGCCCTAGTGGTATTCGCCTTGGTACGCCAGCGGCAACAACGCGCGGCCTAGAGCCGCAGCATATGCCGCAGATTGCTGAGTGGATGAAGCAAGCCATCGACCACCGCGATAATGAGGTAGAGCTAGCTAAGCTCCGCACTGATGTTGCACACTTCTTGGCGGATTTCCCAGTGCCGACGGAATAGACAGAAGGTTAGGGAATTTGTCGCCGTCATTGATAATCGTGTCTCGCTAGACGCAGTAGTAATACATCCGTATATCTAAAACACCCGCCAGAGAGCGGGTGTTTTTGTTGATAGAAGGAAGTCTAGCAGGTGCCTCGGACGATATCCTCGGTTTTGTCACCCTTCTTGTAGGTGATTTTTGCACCCTTACCACTACCACACTGGGTATACAAGACAGGAGTGTCGTTGCTTGGTGTGCCAGTTGTGATGATCTTCTTCTTGAGGTCTGGATCGATCTTGGCCTCAGTCACCTTCTCATCGACAAGGTTACCGCTAACCTGTGCGGCTGTTGGGTATTCACCCTTCTGGCTGTTCCATGCCTCTACCTTGGTCGAGAGCTGCGATGCAGCGCCAGCGGCTGCTGAGTCGCGAGCGCGTTGCTGGATGCCGTTGTAAGCGACGATGGTAATAGCCGCCAGGATGGCGATGATCACAATCACGATGAGAAGCTCGACAATTGTGAAACCGCGCAGGTTACGTTGAGTTTTTGTTGTCATACAGAGTTACCCCTCCTTGTTACTGATTATATTACGATCATACTACGAACATTCATTAAACACAAGCTTTTTGAGCACAGATGTATAACGAAATTTTTAGATAGTATGATGGTGGTGATACGGGCAAAAGAGCTAGGGTATTTGCCAAAATAACAATATACTGCGCACCACCACCTCGGTTGATCGTGTAATATGGTGAGAATAACCGGGCAGTGCAATACCTATCTCTCGATTGTGGCTAATTATTAATCCGCCGAGCTTGCATCGACCCCCGGGCGTGAATGGTCTGGCCAGTGCTGAGGGCGGCAATATCCACTGTGGCAGAGACGACGGTGGTGCTATCGTTTGGCGTGGTGCTGGCCGCTTGATTAAAGCCCGTTGCATAGCCAAAGCGAACACTTGATACATTATTCGCCACGCGTGTATCGAGCGCTTTGCAATCACCGCCAATGTAATTACAGGTGCTCTGCTGCCAGGGCTGGCCGCACATTGTGTTGTTGCTCGGATTGGTGGCACTAAATTCGTACTGGCTTGGCACGATAGTTCGCCGCCAAAGGGTGGTACCTTGCACAAAGTAGACAACCTTGACGGTAAGTGGGTTATTTGTGCGGTAGAGCTTGGCGGCTAGGTCAGCTTGAGTGCGGCAGGGGTTGGCTTGGCTGTTGAGGTAGATGAGCTCGCGCTGGGTGTCGGAGGGGTTGCGGTCGGTGGCATATTGGGTAAGGATCAAGACGTTATCGCCCGCGAAGTGCTGCGCCCAGTTGGCTGCGACGGCCTTGCTCTCGACTTTTGTCGCTAGGCGGACGTCCTGCTCGATTTGGTCAAGCGCATCTTCCATACTATATGTCAGTGCACCGCGCTGGTTGGAAATAACAATCGAGCTCAGCAACCCCACCAGGGCAGCAACCAATACGCCAACCACTACCACGATAATCGGAATCACCACCAGCATTTCCACCACAGTAAAGCCACGCTGTTGGTGCCGCGCAGGGTAGATACGGCGGATGAGCTGCTGTATCCGCTCTCGGATATTAGTGGCTGCTGAGAATCGCATGGCGAACCTCCGATTGGCTAGGGCCCTGCCCGTAGCGTACCGTTATCGATACACGGCTTATCTGTGGTGCGGTAGTGCTATAGGGGCAATCAATGATGATGGTAGCACTAACAGGCTGAGGTAAGCCATCGGTATCGAGCGAGTGGTCGGTTGTGAGGTTGCGATTGGCTGCGCGGTTTGTGCATGGCGTTGGTGTGCCATCACCAACTTCGCGGCGGAGTAGCTCATACCCCACAATGCTTGCCTTGGCATCGCGATTGGCCTCTGTTGCGCCCTGGATCGTCACAATATACAGCTGATAGAGTGTCCCAACAAAGAGCACGCCCAGCACCATCGTCACCAACATCTCTACTAGGGTAAAGCCAGCATCTGGACTATGCCTCATTGGTGGTTGCTCGTGATGGTTAGGGTTGCTGCTGGGGCGCGTTCTAGCCGGTAGTAGAGGAAGAAGCGGCTACACTCTTGGCTGGCAGTGACGCAGAGCGAGCCATCGCGGGCGCGCGGCTCGTAGACAAAGCGGTCAATCGATGCACTATCTTTGCTAATACCATTGCTTGGCGACTGGACGAAGAGCGCTTGCTGGCCGCTACGTGATGGGTATTGATAGCTATCCTCAGATAGTCCAGGGAGGATATGGCGAATAGCTGTGCCATTAAGCGAGGTCAAAAACTGCTCGGCCGATGGGTAGCGGTGGCCTTGCTCGCCCGACGTACCAGTTGCATCGCCGTTGTAGAAAGACTCAAGACTTCGTGCTACTGTCTCAACAGTGGTCGTGCGAGCGGTATCACGCGAGGAGCGCTGCGCATTATTGAGCGTCACCACGCCCAGCACTAGCAGCACCAGCATGATTGCCAGCACAATAATAATTTCCACGATTGTATACCCGCGTTGTACCCTCATGCAATTAGCATAAGGGTTTTGGGGTAAAAGTGCAAGAGGTGAGAAGGTGAATTGAGCTGAATCGCGGCCTACTTTGCCCCAATTGCACCCATGATTTATCAACGAAAGGATAAGAAAAGGGGTGTCTAAAGGAATGGTATTCGTGGTTATCCAATAGAAAAGAAAATAAAAGTCGGCAGAGAATAAGGCAAAAGCAGCTAAATAAAGATACTCAAAAATAGGTATCTACCTTGCCTGCTTGACTGCATCTATATCACAAAAACTATTGATTAACAGGGGTAAAAAGATAAGATGATGTGCAGATGCTACGCACTATTTGACTCATTACGCCGCTGGCATCTCGAGCGGTTCTTGCACAATGGTGATGCCGAATTTCTCCTCTACCGTGCGGATAATCTCCTCACGAGCGGCGGCAAGATCGCGGTAGCTGGTGGCCGATTGATTGATGAGCACCACAGCGTTCTTGTCGTGCACCTTCATGCCGTGGAGGACGCTGCCTTTAAGCCCCGCTTGCTCAATGAGCCAGCCCGACGGCACCTTAACGCGCCCATCGGGCAGCGCATAGTGCGGTACTGTGGGGTAGTGCTGCTGGAGCTGAGCAAATGCCTCGCTGGAAATAATCGCGTTTTTGAAGAACGAGCCAGTATTGGGGAGCTTGGCAGGGTCGGGTAGCTTATTAGCGCGGATCGTCATGACGGCCTGGCGAATGTCTTGCGGGGTAGGCTCTGCTATAGCGTGGGTGGTGAGATAATCTTGAACGGCTTGGTAGAAGGGTGGCTGCGGCAAGCCCTTGCGTAGGCGGAGTGTTATGCTTGTGATGATATATCGTCCCATCTCACGGCCCCGGAAAATGCTGTGCCGGTACGAGAACTCGCAGTCGGCAGCGCTGAGCAACACAAAGCACTCTTGCTGCCGATCGTACGCCTCGAGCGAGACAAGTGTGTCGGCGATCTCTTGCCCATACGCACCAACGTTTTGCACTGGTGCAGCACCTGCTGTGCCTGGGATGGCCGATAGTGCCTCAATGCCACTCAGGCCACTGGTCACTGTTCTTGCTACGATATCATCGAGAATTTCTCCGGCACCAACGGTAATTGTCGTTGATTCATCATCCTCAGCAACGACCGAGAAGCCCGGGATGCGGTTGCGCGCCACAATGCCAGCAAAGCCGCTGTCTTGAGCTAGAGTGTTGCTCCCGCCACCAAGGACAAAGAGCTCAGCCTGCTGCTGGCGGGCCATCGCACACACTGCCGCGACATCATCATTGGTATAGAGGTCGACCATAGTATGAGCGTTGCCGCCAAGCTGCATCGTCAAATATGGTTTGAGTGAAACGTCAGTACGAATATCCATAGATATAATATATCACTCATGATATATATCTGCAAGCCGAGCTAGCCTGAATTTGGATAATAAAAAACGACGCCACCCGAGGTTTAAACACATTGCAAGCGAGGATACTACCGAAGTCGGTAGATTGAGGCATTTATAAGGAGTATACCCAACCCCAGAGCCAGCCCTTGTAATATATTAAACGAACAAAGCGGCTGCGTACCAATAGAAGCAACACGAGAGAGATGAGGTAAATTCGGCTAGGCTACAGAGGTGAGCAATGGCTACTCCTTGCTAGCTTCGATCGTTGCCTGTGCTGCCTGGATAACATGGTCGATCATCACAGCGATGGTGAGAGGACCGACGCCGCCTTTTTCTGGGGTGAGAGTGACATCGCTGCGCTGACGCAAGCTTGGGTCGACATCACCAACGATAACACCGCCTTCGCTTGCTGTGCCAGCATCGACGACTACTGCACCTGCTTTGACCATATCCGCTGTGATGAGATGGGGCTGGCCAGTGGCGGTGACGATCACGTCGCTTGCGGCGATGACCTCTGTAGTATTGGGTGTTTGACGGTCACACACCGTCACAGCCAAGCCACGGTCGCGCCACAGCCGCTCTAGTGGTGCGCCTACGAGCCGCCCTCGCCCGATGATAGCGAGCTGCTTATCGTCGAGGCTAATATTATAACCCGCCAGCAGCCAATCGATCGCCTGTGCCGTTGCTGGCGTATAGGCGGCCTGCGGGCCACTCAAGCCATCGACGTCCTTGGCGGGGGCAATGCGCCGGACGATGGCGTCTGTTTGCGATGGGTCGTTGAGCGGCAGTTGGACGATAATGCCGTGGATGTGGGGGTCATTATTTGCTCGGTCGATCACAGCTGGCATATTTGCCTCGGCAGTTGGTGCTACCTCTGTCTCAACGAGGATATCGGCGGCGTAGGCTTGCTTGTAGCGCACGTAGGCGTTAATTGGCCCCGATGCGTCAAGCGGGGTGATAATGAGCAGCTTAGGGGTGATGCCATGGGCTTGGCGCAGGTGGCGCACTTGGCGGGCTTGGCGCTGCTTGATGAAACTTGCGAGCTCGCGGCCGTTGAGTGATGAAGCGGGCATAAGGCTTAATCCTTTCGTAAATATGTGGTTAATACTAGTGATAGGTATCTCTATAGCAAACAGTCCTCTGGCAATACCGAGGACTACATACTATGGAGGGCCAGGAGGGGCTCGAACCCTCGACACCCTGCTTAAGAGGCAGGTGCTCTAACCAGCTGAGCTACTGGCCCATGTCGCGCTTGCACTACCCGTGCAAAGCCCTTTTACTATAGCGGATAGCCTGGGGTTCTGTCAAGAGGTGGTGGAGTGAATTAAAAAGCTTTCTTGCTGCAGCGCGTGCGCTTGCTTGTCTTTTTGCCAAAAACGCATTACCATGGAGCAAGAGAGTTTAATCGGGAGAATAGCAATGGCAAACCAACAACCTTCAGCACAACCAACACCACCAACTGAGACAGCACCTCACACAGCTCCAGCTGCCAGCCAACCAGTCGTGCCAGCTGCCACAGCTGCACCAGTCGATACTTCACCGCGCAATTATTTAGCAGTCGTTGCCCTCGCTGCGTTTATGGGTCAGTACGGCCTGGCTCGTTGGTATCGTGGCGACGAGCTGGGCAAGATCCGCTTTTGGATTGCGGTGGGCTGTACGGTGACATCAGTTGTGCCGTATATTAATATCGTTTCACTGTTAGGGTTATTTGTCCTATCTGTCTGGGGTATCGTCGACTTCTTCTTGCTGACGAACACCACAGCAGATGCAAATGGCACGCCATACGTCGCGACCGAGCGCGACAAGACGTGGGCGCAGGGGCTTAAGATCGCCTATATTGTTGGCCTTGTCTTGGCGGCAGTGGCCATCGTTGTGTTCTTGATTTTGCTAGCAGCTGGGGTGGTTATGTGGCAGACAACAAGCACAACGGGGCCTATGCGGTCGTCAACGTACTACTAGGCATTATCGTGTATGGCAGTAGTGCAGCAAAAAAGGGGTCAGCAGTGCGCCAGCCCCTTTTTTATATTGGTAAGTTGTAGCATAAATCATGCTATATAAAATAAGCTCAGAACGACCTGAGCGATAGTAGAACAAAAATGGTACACCCGGCAGGATTCGAACCTGCGACCACTTGGTTCGAAGCCAAGTACTCTAATCCGCTGAGCTACGGGTGCGTGCTGCCTCTATTGTACCACCACTGGCATGAGATGCCAAACTGCCTGCCTGAGAATACACTCTAGGGAGTGGCGAGACTGAGGGATTGGATGGTATTATATAAAAATAAGAACAAGGAGCTTGGGGTGTATAAAGAATACAAAATAGATTGGGCACAATTACGTACTGCTGACAACGAGAATCCGCAGATTCTTCCAGGCAAAATATGGACTATGCTCCATGCCGATAAAGACGAAGTTGCTGATGACGCATATTGGAAGATAGAAGGGAACGCCTTCTTCCAACGCAATCTATATCAGGCTACCGAACCAGTAACCACCATTGTTACCAACGAGATACATCTTGGAAACTTTAATACACTAGGTCTCGGATTTGCTCTCGACCTCCTTGTTGAAATCGCCTACGGCTGGTCAGCACCATCAGAAAAAGAATGCGGCAATGCCGACCTAGCCGACCGCTGCCGAGAGAAGATCCGCGCCATCATGCCAGACCTCTACCGACTTGCCGAAACGCAAACCGACCAACGCGTCCTACAGGGAATTGTCGATCTTACGACTAAACTTGAACCTAGCAAGCAGCAGCGAGCAAAGATACTGTCGATTGTGGAACCAAAGGCATACGATGAGCGACTTATTAGGATGGCTTTGCGAGATTTGAAAAAGTCGTTGAGATGACTCTTGAGATTGTGTGAGCCAATAATTTAACGTATACAAAGAAACAGAGGTTTAAGGGAAGCAGTTTGATTGGCATGTGGGGGTAGAGCCACTCTCGTATTGTTAGTAGTTGATAGACAACCTACCCGTATATATTAGTAACGGCTATCCCACGCTCCGTTAAAGTTTCCTCTACTCGCTTGACGACTTGGCTGGGGGTAAGCTCGGCTTTGACAATGTAGCTGTGGACGCCAAGGTGCTGGAGCTTTTTGGGAGCTTCTTCGTGGCCAAGGTTGGTGAGGACGATAACTGGGATGGTCTTACCCCATGAGTAAGCGCGGATATGCTCGAGTGTGTCGGCACCATTGAGGTGGGGCATTTGGAGGTCGAGCAGGATGATGTCGGGGTGAGTTCGCTGCACCAGCATGATGCCAGCTTTGCCATCGCCCGCGACTTCCACCGCAAAGCCAGCCGCTTCGAACTTCATACGGTACATTTGGCTGATGGTTTGGTCGTCTTCGATGATGGCAATTTTAACCATTTGCTTTATAATAGCAGGTGTAGCATGAAAATGGAACAAAATCACCTAAAATCGAGCATGACACCTACACCAGCAGAGCCACTGGTAGCACTGGGTAGCGCGCTAGCTCGTGCGACCGACTTTGCAGAAGTGGTAGCAGCGGTGCGCACAGCGCTAAGGGCAGTTGCCTGGCCGACTTGGTGTGGAGTGATGGTAATGGTGGATGGAGTGCAGCCGCTAATTGACTTGCCAGATGAATGCGCTACCTCTGTTGGCACACTCTTGCCGCTGTGTGAAGAAGCAACGGCGCGCACAATGACCGCCATACTACCCAAGCGTCACGCACTTCGTCGTTACAACATTGCTGTAGTGTTGCGGCTGGTGTGGCAGGGCAATCACTGTGGATATATCGTGCTGGGCCCGCCAGCTGGGCGAGCTACTTATACTACTGCGCAGCGAGCCGCTCTTGCAATGATAGCCCAGCAATGCGCAGTGACGCTGATGGCACAACAGTGCCACAATACCACGCAGCAGTTCCAGCAGCAGCTCACCCAAGCGGTAGACCACGCAACGCGCCAACTGCGCGCTTCGAACCGCCGTCTGCGTGAGCTCGATGCCGCGAAGGATGAGTTTGTCAGTATGGCGAGCCACCAGCTGCGTACACCGCTCACTAGTGTGAAGGGTTATATATCGATGGTGCTGGAGGGCGATGCTGGTGAGATTAATGCCACGCAGCGCACCTTCCTTACTGAGGCCTTTACGAGTAGCGAGCGGATGGTGCAGCTGATTGGCAACTTCCTTAATGTGTCGCGCATCCGCACTGGCAACTTCACAATCGACTTCCATCCAGGCGATGTTGCTGCGCTGGTGGCAGAGAGCATTGAGTCCATTCAGCTCATCGCCGAGCGCCACCATTTGCGGGTGGATTATCGATCGCACGGAGTTATCCCGCCTCTGTTAATCGATGAAAATAAGCTCCGGCAAGTCATCGTTAATTATATCGATAATGCTATTTACTACTCGCCTGGTGCTGATGTTATTACGGTGCGACTCTACCGTAAGGATGGCTGGGTGGTGTGCACCGTGCAAGACCATGGCATTGGAGTGCCGCAGAGTGAGCAGCGCAAGATCTTTACGAAGTTCTTTCGGGCGCACAATGCCCAGCTGCAGCGGCCCGATGGCACGGGGATTGGGCTGTTCTTGGCAAAGAAGATCGTGCTGGGGCACCATGGCGAGCTAATCTTTCATTCGCGGGAGGGGCAGGGGAGTACCTTTGGCTTCCGTCTGCCGATCGATCGCCTCACGCCGCGCCAGGGCACATTGCCAAACGAAAATCACTCCCCACACGGGAAGTGAAAATCGCACATCTCCTGGGCTGGGTAAGATACCCAAGGAGTCCTCCTTTGCTTGGCACCTCTCGCACGGGTGCCAAGTGTGAATTTGCACAGTTATAGCACGGACAAACCAGACAAATGCAGTATGGGTTCTCCTGCATCTCGTGGCTTGCGATGGCTGTATCGAGTGCTGTTTGTGTTAGTTGTCTCCACCATGCAAGTGCATGACACGATCAGTTTAGCATCATGATTATGGCGTGTCAAGCCTTTTTTACAACATTATCGCTAGACAAGGGCCGATTTTTTTGCTATAGTGACTAAGCGGCCTCATCGTCTAGCGGTTAGGACACTGGGTTCTCATCCCAGCAACCCGGGTTCGATTCCCGGTGAGGTCACCACGGATTTATTATAATGGCTCGTTGGAGCCATTTTTTAATGGAGCATTTACTACCACGCCGCCCAACTCAGCTCCTCCCAATCAGCCCTTGCCAGTGTATACACCTTCCACGCTACTGCCTCGCCCGCAACTTCACCTTGCTCGATTCCTGCGTACCGGTAGCCAAGCCTCTCGAGCGCACTCCAGCTGCGGATATTTTGCACGTATGCCTTTGCCTCAATTATTGCAAATCCACCTTTAGAAAACGCCCAATTGCAAGCTGCTTGCTTGGCAGAACTCCCAAGGCCTTGACCCCAGTTTTTCGGATCACCAATCAGTGTACAAAATGCCCCCGCTGTGACGCCGTATTTGCGGCTAAGTTTTCTTATCTCGTTAATCTCAATATTGCCAACGATTTCGCCATCACGCTCAATCATCCAGCTATACCGATCGTCGTCGTCAAGCATATTCTGTAAATGCGCCACTTCGTCTTCCTCCGTCATCTGCGAAAAATCCGCACCCAAATACTGCGTCACCTCTGGCCGATGAATCCACTGGATGGTAATTGGCGCATAAGCCGGGCTTGGCGCTACCAAGCGCAGCGTCTGGGTTTGGCCATAGGAGGGTAGGGTGATGGTGTGGGTATACATACTTGTCATTATAGTTTAGCTCTATACTTTGCTATAATAAAGCATATGCATAAACCATTACGCGGTGTTAACTTGGGTGGGTGGCTGGTGCTTGAGCGCTGGATGACGCCATCGGTCTTTGTAGGCACCGATGCGAGCAACGAGCATCAGCTGATGATGCAACCAGATGGCCCGGAGCGCATTGCCAAGCACCGGCAGGAATTTATGACCGAAGCAGACTTTGCCTGGCTGCATGCGCACGGTATCGAGGCACTGCGTGTGCCGGTTGGTTACTGGGTGCTAGAAAGCCAGGACGGTTACCTCGAGGCTACCAAGCAGCTGGACTGGTGCTTTGCAATGGCCAAAAAATATCATATGCGTGTCTTGCTTGATTTACACGCAGCGCCTGGCGCGCAGAATTTGGGCGACCACAGTGGGAGCGGCAACCGCATGCCGCAAACCGGCTGGTACCAGGCCAAAAACCGCCGGGCGACCCGCAGCATCCTCATGCAGCTTGCCGAACGCTATGGTACAAGCCCGCAGCTCTGGGGGATTGAGCTGCTGAACGAACCCTTTACCAAAAACTGGCTGCAGCACTGGCTGCTGCGGCTGTGGTCGCGCCGTACAACTGGCCGGTTGCGCCGCAATGTGTTAGCCACAACGCGCATTATTATCAGTGATGCCTACCAGCTGCCGCGGTGGCGCCGGGCGCAGCCCCGTGATTGGCTCGATATTCACCACTACCAGTGCTTTGGGGTGGCCAACTTGGCGCTGGTGGATTATGACCAGCACGCGAGTATTGTGGATGAATTTACCCAGATGCACCAGTCGTTGCAGCGCCCAACCATCATTGGCGAGTGGAGTGCGATTTTGCCGCCCGCTATTGCCATGACCCCGCCGACCATCACCGCCTACATACTGGCCCAGCAAACAGCCTTTGCCAGCGCCGACGCCCACTTTTTCTGGAGTTACAAAACCGAATCAAACGATGGCTGGAACTACCGATGGCTGGTAGAGCAGAGTATTATGCCATAGGAACTGGGCTGAGGTTCCTGGGTAGGTAATCTCGCCTGGAAATGGATATCATCTTGCGCTTATTGTATTGGATGTGACCGAAGTATGTGTGTTGAATCAAGGGGTGTACCATACCCATCATGCTGATGCGCGGGTTGCAGTTGATGATTTTTCGTTTGATAGCAATCATCAATAATGAGGATGAGAGGTGCTGGGCGAGTGAGTATCCCTTCCAGCCATCCACCAAATCATGTATAATAAATCGAGTACGACAGCCAAGAAACGGAGGAAATGAAGAAGTATGGCAATGGGTATGAACCAAATGAAGATGCTGAATGACTTGCGCAAGGCGCAGAAGTCGCTGGCGAAGGAGATCGTGGAGGTCGAGGCAGGCGATGGCGCAGTGATTGTGCAGATCACTGGCGAGCTGAAAATTAAGAGTGTGAAGATCGACCCAACTAAGGTAGACCTGGATAACATCCACCAGCTGGAGCACTGGATCGAGATTGCGATTCGCGATGGTATGGCCAAGGCGCAAGAGATTGCTGCCAAGAAAATGCAGCCACTGATGGGTGGGCTTGGCAACCTCGGGTTCTAGCTAGTATGGCAGATATTCTGCCTCAGGCTCTGCAACGGGCGATAGATGAGCTAGGGCGCTTGCCAGGGGTAGGTGCACGCACGGCGGAGCGCTATGCGTATTTTTTGCTGCGAGCCGATGGGCGGACGAGCCAGGGGATTGCCCAGGCGATTACACAGCTCCACACTGCTGTTGCAACTTGCCCTGTCACCTTTGCTCTGATGGATCCTGACCAAGACATCTCACCGCTCTATAGCAGTCCAGAGCGCAATCGCAAGCAGATTGCTGTGGTAGAGGAGCCGCTCGACATCGTGGCGCTGGAGCGCACTGGCCACTACAAGGGGACGTATCACGTACTGGGTGGTGTCATCTCACCGATTGATGGGGTAGGGCCAGAGCAATTGCACATCCCCGAGCTGCTGGAACGTATTACTAATGACGCAGTAGAAGAGGTGATCATTGCTACCAATGCAAGTGTGGAGGGCGAGTCGACTGCGCTCTTCTTGCAGCGGCACATTGCCGAGGCAGGCCTAACGGTACGGATGACACGCTTGGCCCGTGGCATCCCCGTTGGCGTTGACCTTGAATATGCCGACCAAATAACCCTCGGCCACGCGCTCGAGGGGCGGCGCGCGGTGTAGTGAAGAGACTATTGTGCTGATTCTGCGTGGAGACGTCGCTGCTCTTCGGCGGCTTCTTGCTTCTCGACGAAGTCGTAAAGACAGTCGCTGACAGTGCTCCTGAGTGTATTAAGATTCTCAACATGCTGGACAAGCGCTTCCATGGGCGATGCTGCTTCGCGCGTGGTGGCCTCTTGCAAAAAGCGAAATACGTCATGATCATAACCGATACATTCAAAATAAAGCGTAGCGAGTTCGGCGCTTGGGTTGTCGCGCAGCTGTTGCGCGATCCACTGCTTGACTTTCTCACCTTCTCCTAGCTCGTCTTTGAGCAAAAGCACATAGAAATGAATCTCCTCTATCTCATCTGTTTGGTAGAAATAATAGTTCACCATATCCCAGGCAGCCTTCCGAGCGACCGCTTGCTCGCCATGCTTGGCACAGAGCTTTACAAGATAGTAGTCGTCAAATAACCGTGAAGAAGATCGCTCTGATGGGTGCTTGGTAATGATGGCAATGTAAGCATCACGAATCCGCTGATCGAAGATAAAGCGCCGGTCGTTCAAGGAATTAACAACAGCGTGGAGCGTATACTCTTCATCCTCGGGTGTAATAACATAAGCAGAGGCACGGGCTTGGCGCGTGCCGTCTGGATCCTTACTATGTATGACATACTCGGCATCGATTTCTGCCTTGATGTAGGGGCTGATGACATACCGTTCGAGTTGCTGCGCCTTCGCTACGCCATCATCATCGAATTTGAGAAGGAGCTCGATGATCATGCCCAGTTCTTGCTGAGCTGATGAAATATATTGACTAACTTCTCGATCCTGTGCGAGTGTTGTTGTCGCAGGGTTATATCCAAAGTGCCGATAGGCCATTTCCTGGCAAAGGCTCGCAATCGTGCAAATACGAGCAAAATCATCAGCATCTTGAGTGCGCAAGTGGAGGGTATTGGCATCACTGAGAAGGCGATAAAAAGGCAAATTGATATCATCGCGCTGCATATCTCTGGCGGCAGCGGTGCGGGCATCGAGCGATTCGCGTAGCTCCTGCAAGCGGGCTGTTCCATCTGGTGTATCGCTCATTCTAATATACTCACAATATTGCTGATGAAAGAACTCATGTGGCTCAAGATCGGCAGGGATGGTCTGGAGCGAGACAGTGCCAGACTCATCGCGCTGGAGCTCGAGAGTGCTCGACCGCATTGCTTGTGTCGGCTGCGAATCTGGCAAAATGACATCTAGAAACTCCCAGACATCCTGCTTAATCTTGGGGAGCTCTGCGGTAAGATCGGGGATACCCTTGCTGATCTTCTGTAGGTCGCGCAGGAGATCGGTTGCGAAGCGTCTACACTCGGTAATGGCCTGTCTATCAAAATAATTATCAGCGTAGGGATCGCAATCAGAGAATCGCATAATGTGAATCAGGCTAGTAATTACCCGCCACACACTGCTACGCCAGAATAATTCATCATCTGCTATCGCCTGCTCGAGCAAATCACGATCAAGCAGCTGCTCGCGATACTCTGCAATGTAGTAGTCGATCATTGCTTTTATCTTGACTGGGTCGATTGGGAGCTGGCTTGCCTGTGGCCTTTGTTGCTGGGTAGCAGTGGTATCATCTGGAGAATTTGTCATGATATATACCATAGCGGGGAAAGGGGAGTCTGTCAATCAAAAGAACCTTAAATATCAAGACCTCTGCGTTTTCCGTTAGCCTCTCCACTTACCAGTGTATTCGAGTGGAGTGCAACACTCTGCTGCCAGAACCGACAGACTCCAAGTCTGACGTAAAAGATTAATATCTTCCCAGGATTCATCCTTATTAGCATTCTGGAGGGAGGCTAAAGAATTATTAAAAGTTGTGTCGCGTCGAAAGGAGAAACAATATGTGTTTATTTGCTATACTAAAACAATGGCAAAATCAAAGAAATGGACGAAAAAGCTAACACGATGGGCGCAGAGTAACCGCTGGGGGCTGATGAGTGCTGCGTTAGTACTTGTGCTGGTGGGTGGTGTGTATATCGCGTGGCAACGTGGCATGTTGACGAAGCTTATCAAAACACCACAAGATACTGCGAGTGTAGCGCTCACGAGTCAAGACAACACCTTACCCGCCTGGATGCCAGATACCGTCAAGCGCTGGCAGGGCGAGATTACCAAGCAGGCTTGGCAGTATAATATTTCGCCGCAGCTGGTGGCGATTATTATGACGCTAGAATCCGGCGGGTACCCCAAGGCGCACAGTGGTGTGGCCAGTGGTTTGATGCAGGTGACGGATAGCACAGGTAAGGAGATTGCGGCTAAATTCGTGAAGCCGGTGCGCACGAACTATGATTTATTTGATCCTGCAACGAGCATTGCCTTTGGCGCGGCCTACCTAGCGCACCTGCGCGATCAGCTGTGTGTGCCGCTCGGCAATCTATCCGAGAATGAGTGCGTTGAGCTTGTTGCTGCTGGCTACAATGGTGGCCCGGGTGCAGCGGGCAACTTATACCGTGGCCGCGGGCTGGAAGCAATCGAGACCCTCAGCTACAGCCGCGATGCCATGAACCTATGGCGTGAGCGGGTAAGTGGCAGTAGTCCCACTTATACACGCTGGTTTGAGCGCGGCGGCAAGAAGCTGGTAGAGAAGGCGCAGGCAGGCAACTAAGGAGCGTTAGTGCTAGTATAGTCTCTGGTATTTTGCTTGGTTATTTCTCTGTATCTATTTCTCTAGGAGTGGACGATTCTTCTTTTTCATAGGAAGGGAGAGGGAAGCCGTGCCGGTGGATGAGTTGTGCAGTGTGGAGTGTATGTTTTGTGTGTTTGGCGAACGTAAGAGATTTCGTACCGAGTTGCTGTAGGGTTGTGATTAGTCTATTCTTGTGTGCTTGATCGGTCTCATTTGTGTTTGGTTGGTATTGAGTATTTTCGTGGTCTGTCATAAAATCCTCCGCACTAATACTGCTAAAATTACCGCACCACACCTCGCGCCTACTGGCAAATTCTGCTACACTAAAGAGGATGTTTGATGAAGTGATACGCGCGGTTCAACGCGCAGACAAAATTATTATTATCCAAGCTGAAAATCCCGATGGAGACAGTGTCGGCAGTAGCCTCGCGCTGGAGGAAATCCTGGGGGATATGGGCAAGCAGGTGACGCTCTATTGCCCGGTGGCGGTGCCCAAGTATTTGCGATATATCCGCGGCTGGGATCGCATTACTGATGAATTTGACAGCAGTGCCGAGCTGGCGATTATTGTTGATACCAGCGCAGATGTCTTGCTCAGTAAGGTGCTCGACGCACCCAGTGCCCGCGCCTTCCTCACGACACACCCAGTGCTCGTGCTAGACCACCACGCGACAGAGAGCACGCTGAGCTTTGACCATACACTTATCAATCAAGATGTGGTAGCGACTGGCGAGCTCATCTACAATCTTGCGCAGCATGCTCAGTGGGCAGTCAACCAGCAAGCGGCAGAGAATCTCCTCATCGCGATTATGAGCGACAGCCTCGGCCTCACAACGCAAAACACCACAGCCGACTCCATCCAGACCGTCGCAGAGCTAACCCGGCTGGGCGCAAGCAATGCTGCCATCGAGGTGCGTCGCCGTGACTTTATGAAAAAAGCGCCAGAGATCCTTCGCTACAAAGGGCGCTTGATCGAGCGGATTGAGTATATGCTAGATGGCCGCTTGGCACTCATCCACATCCCGTGGGAGGAGATCCAGGAATACAGCGATCAATACAACCCCAGTATGCTTGTGCTAGACGAGATGCGCTTGGTAGAGGGGGTAGATGTGGCGATTGCTATCAAGACCTACCCCGATGGCAGGCTGACTGGCAAGATCCGCAGCAATGCGCCAGTAGCAGCAATGATCGCTGGGTACTTTGGTGGTGGCGGCCATGCCTATGCGGCGGGCTGGCGAATGTATGAAGACTACCAGCTGGCGATGCGCGAGATCGTCGAGGCAGCCAGCCGGGCCTTCGTCGAGTATGATGAGAGCGAGGCAGCCCATGGCGATTAAGTTTGCTAATACACTGACCCGTCAGCTCGATACTTTTGTGCCGCTCCAGCCTGGCAAGGTGTCGCTCTACACCTGTGGGCCAACGGTATATAACTATTTGCATGTTGGCAACTGGGCGGCGTATATCTACTGGGATATCCTGGTGCGCATGCTTCAGGCGGAGGGCTACGAGGTGGAGCGTGTGATGAATATCACCGATGTTGGCCACCTGACAAGCGATGCCGATGAAGGCGAAGACAAGCTTGAGAAGGGTGCGCGCCGCGAGGGTAAGACCGCCTGGCAGATTGCTAAATTCTACGCTGATGACTTCATCCGCGGGATGAACGCGTTGCACTTAACACCGCCGAGCCAGCTGGCCCGTGCTACCGACTATATCGACGAGCAAATCCAGCTTGCCATTACTCTCAAGCGTAAGGGGCACACCTACCAGACGAGTGATGGGATTTATTTTGATACCAGTACCTTCCCGGCCTATGCAGACTTTGCCCGGCTCGATCTGCGAGCCTTGCGGGCGGGGGCACGGATTGGCCCCAATAGCGAGAAGCGCCACGCGAGCGACTTTGCTCTATGGAAGTTCTCGCCAGATGGCGTCAAGCGCGACATGGAGTGGCCCACGCCACCGGAGCTGCTCGACCAGCCACCAGCAGACAGTGCGCCAGTGATGGGCTTCCCGGGGTGGCACTTGGAATGCTCGGCGATTGCAATGCACTTCCTTGGCGCGACGCTCGACATCCACACTGGTGGGATTGATCATATCCCCGTCCACCATAGCAACGAGATTGCTCAGAGCGAGGCTGCAACGGGCCAACCCTTTGCTCACTACTGGCTGCACTGCAACCACCTCAAGGTTAATGGCACGAAGATTAGCAAGAGCCTGGGCAATGGTTATACCTTGACCGACCTCGCCGAGCGGGGCTACACCCCCATAGAGTATAAGCTGTTTGTCTTGCAGAGCCACTACTCGCACGAGGGGAACTTTAGCTGGGAAAACCTTGGCGCAGCACGCAATCGCCTGCGCAAGTGGTATGAAGTGGCGTGCCTGCGCCACCAGACGTATGAGAGCCTGGATGATGACCAGCGCAAGAGTGACGAGCAATCGGGCCATGTGTCGCTCCTGGCAGCAAGTGGGGCAGTACGTGAGGCGCTCGCAAATGACCTGAATACCCCCGAGGCGCTGCGACTCATCGACGAAGCATTTGATCGGGTGCTAGCGCGGCCACTGGCAGCAGTGTACCATCGTGGATTGGAGGAGTTGCTAGCGGCGATTGACCAGCTACTTGGTCTCGACCTCTGTGAGTCGACACCAGATATTACCGACGAAGCTAAGCAGCTCATCCTCCAGCGCCAGCGTGCTCGCGAAGCGCGTGACTGGCCCACAGCCGACCGCCTGCGTACTGAGCTCGCCACGCAGCACATCGCCGTGCGCGACACGCCGCAAGGGCCGGTGTGGTGGTGGGCAGAGAAATAATATGCACGAAACTCTATCAGGAAAGACAGCTACACCACAGGCAGAGCAAGAACCGTCACAGTCAGGTCAGAAGATTGCCGCTTTAAACGCGGTGTATGATGCAGTGCGCCGTAGAGTGTATGAGAATAGCGAGCACAGCAATCACGACATCAACGAAGCAACGATTATACTAGGCGACCTCATTGTGTGTGAAGCGTGCCTCAGTGCTGGGCTACCACCTGAGGACTTGCCGTTGACTGAGCGGACGGCCTATGATGCGGATAAAACCCTACCAGAGAATATCGACCTTGCCATCGCGGCATACCTGCCAGACTATGCCGAGAAGCTATCAGGCCTTGGCTACGACGGTAGTGGCTTGGCTGTGAGCTATGATAGATATAACGCATCCGAGGAGACTGAGGAGATACCCGACGCAGCATGGCAAACACTGGAGCTCGGCGTGGCTGATGAGCCAATGGCAACTGCGCCACTTGTCGATCCGCTGCGTGCGCTGGTGCTGATGCGGCACTATTATAATCTAATTGTCGCACCGATTGAACATGGCAGTGAGGGGAGACTACGCTACGATTGGTCATCACCCGATACATTCGAGACAACAGGGGTTATAGCGCCAGTTGTGCAGCTGTGTATGCGAGACCAAACAGTGGTGTACCGCTGCGTGCCGAGATAGTATTATGACGCAATGAACTATGCATAGGATAGAAGTATAATAGTATAAAATGGCGATGGTGTATATAAGATGATAGTGGTATACTATCACCATGACATGGAACAGCATTATCCCACAAAAATTCGTCGAACTTGTAAACTACTGGGTCAACCAAGATTGGCCGCTCACAGAAGACAAGCTGGCAGTGGCTATGGAAACACTGGGCTGGGATGAAAGTGACGCGAGTAGTATTGCCAAAGATATTCCAGTTAACCAGCCAAGACTATCGGCAACTATTTCTGACCCGACCGCTGGGCTTAACACGATATCCTGGAGTTTGACAGACGTCGATACAACGGAGTCGGTCGACCGTAATGCGTTTATGAACGATACTTTTGTCGGTTATGTGGAAGCTGGCACTGCCGCTTGGGGTCGTCCCCGAATTTCTCGCAAGGCGGAACGTGAAGTTGCGACATGGAATACAGCAAATGGCTGCGAGTTTCAAATTGCGAATAGATATGCAGGTATCGCGCTGTATATCCATTCACCGCAGTTCACAAGGGTACTGAACAGCATTTAATATACGTCTAACTTAGAAGTGTTAAGATGCAACAATCCGCTTGGACAATACTTGAGAATAAGTTAAAGAATGCGCTCATGCTGGCAGGCGATCGCGTGCACATCACACTGATCCCCGACATTCCAGTGAAAAATACGACACCATATCTTCAGTATGCAACCAGCGGGACATCGCTTGTCTGTGAGCTGCATCTGTCTCAGCCGTTTCAGGATATATCAACTCGCTGCACTACTATCAATACTTCACTCGGTTGGGAACGGCAACGGGGTAGTAATATTGAAGTTTACTCGCGCCATCTCCTGCTGCCGACGTATAGTTCGGCGTATGTCTCACTCGCAGCACAATCGATCCACATCCTGCGTGACATATTCCAGGTCAGTGAACCATCTTCATTGACTTACTACGCATGGCGCGCTCCTGAAGAGCTAGAAGATGGTCGTTACTACTCCGCAGACGAAGTAGATGAGCTGGACGAGGGTGAGGATCCACTCGAGGTTGATTTGGGGATTGAGATGGCGTCGAGGCGACCAGAGTTATTATAGATTATTACATAGCAGGAAAATAATATGCCAACGAATCCAGACAATAACACCCAATCAGATAGTCAACGCGAGCTTGCAGCATACACACAGAAGCATGCACAGTATTTCATCGACTATATGTCAAAAGTACTGGGGCATGACCTTCATGGTATGCTTGATTATTCAGTAAAGAGTCTTGCAGTGGTGGATGATGTGCTTGATGTACTCTATCGAGAAGCTGCCGATACTACATCAAAGAACCATATGTTTGTTCTTGAGACAAAAGATGCGGTAGCGATGGATGCAGGTTGTTATATCCTTGAGGTTGCCAAGCGAAACTTCGGTGGACGCTACGCGTGGATTACTGAGTGGGATGAGCCGACAATCGTGACAGGAGAGCCAGAGTATAGTGTTTCTCTTGGTGCGTGCAGTAAGGCTAAGGGGCGGATTGATAATGGTGATGAGGACAATATCCCCTTTTTCTTTGATGGATATGTCGAGAGGGTTACACATCCACGGCCTGGACAGGAAATATTTATTAGTTAGAAGTGTTTAAATCTCTATTCTTCTCTAACTTATATGTAGATGTATCTATCGTAAGATTCTTACTGGCGTGGCTCTCGCTGTGAGGTTTTTATCCCTCACCCTTAATCTTCTCCACCAGCTTGGCTAGTGGCTTGGTAGAGTCTTCGCGGGCGCGGGCGTTGTGCTCGAGGTAGTCGTCAAGTAGGACCTTGCAGCAGCCAGCAATGGGGATGGAGATGAGCCCACCGATGATGCCAAAGATATAGAGGCCGATGGTGATGGCAACAAGGACAACTAGTGGCGTGAGATCAATTTTGCGCGACTGAATGGTGGGCGAGATGAAGTTATTCTCGATCTGCTGGTAGATGATGAAAAATGCCGCAAAGATGAGGCCACCTGGCAAGGCATTAAAGGCAAGCAAGAGGGAGATCATCACCCCAGCAATCGTCGCGCCAAACATAGGAATGAGCGCCAAGACGAAGGTCACGGCAATGGTAACGAGCGCAAGGTTGCTCGGAATAGTCGAGAAAAAGAGGCTCAGGACAAAGACTGCTGCCCCAGCAAAGAGGGCGCCAATGCCCGAGATCGTAAGCTGCCCCGTCACATAGCCTGCCACTACGGCATGCATGCGATGGGCGACCTTCTTGTGGCGTTCCATTGTAGATTGGTCGCGGTAGAGCCCCCAAAAGCGCTCTGCCCAGGCTGGCCCTTCCGTCAGCATCAAGAAGGTGAGGACGAGCACCAAGAACCCTGAGCCGACTGCAGAGAAGACGGAGCTAATGCCGGCAAGGAGGTTGCCGCTAAGGCCACGCGTCCAGGACTCGACACTGCTGCGAGCACTCTCTACTACTTGATCGACCTGCGCTTGGATATGATACTGCTCGGCAAAAGCACCAAAGCTATGCCACTGCTCGCCCGCCGTATGAACCATCCCCGGCAGGGCGTCGACAAACTTGCTTGTCTGCTGGACGATAGGTGGTACCACGAGCACAAGAACCACTCCAAGTAGCGCCACAATGCTAATGAAGGCGAGGGCAGTGCTGAGTGTGCGGCTGCGATTTGGCAAGCGCTCGACGATGGCATTGACCGGCCCATTGAGTGCCAGCGCGAGGAACCCCGCCGTGCCAATCATAATCAAGGCAGTCTGCGCCAGATAAATCGCGAGGATTGCAAAGGCAAAACCAATTACTACCAGCCAAAACCGCACAAAGGTCTTTGTGTCTATCTCTATTCGTACTCTCATGGTCTTTAGTATACCACAATTTGCTGGTGGCCGACGCTATCATTACTCGAATGGAGCGGGAGTAGATGACTCAGTCGGTGCTGAGGGTTGAGTAGCCTGCGGCTGCTGTGGTGGTAGTGGATCAGTTGGTGATGAAGGCTGTGTTGCTGGCTGCACCATAGGCGCCTGCACTGGTGTAACTTGCTGAGTTGGTGGATATGGCTGAGGTTGAGACTGGGGCGGATAATATGGTTGCTGGACGGGTGGTTGTGGCTGACTTGTGTAGCCAACGGGTGGTTGCCCAGGCTGCGCTGTTGGCCCTAATGGGTAGGGATAACGCGGCTGAGTAGAGTTCTTCTTGCGGGTGCCAGCCCAGATAGCGAAGCCAATTATTGCAATCGCAATCACGACAATCACCATGAAGCAGATGATAAGTATGACAATTGTGCTGTGTTCGCTTGATGTGAACGGAGTGTAGGAGTAATTGATGCTAGTATCAGGGTTTGTACTTGGGTCTGTATTGCGAGCATCTGGGCTAGGTGTTGTAGTCTGGTCGGTTTCATCTCGTGGTTGATTCTGAGCGGTTGATAGGAATTTTGTTACAAGATAATTACCTGGGTATTTGCTATTGAGGCTACTAAATGACCGTGCTGCAGTGCTGTAGCGCCCAGCAACAAATTCATCGATACCCATCTGCCATAGTTTGGTGAGTTCACCATTAGTGGCAATGGAGACACGCTGCTTGGTTGCCATAGTTTGTGCGTCTTGTGCATCTCGGGCAATACCGCTACCAAAGCACGATTCTTCTTTCGTGCATGATTCTCGCGCATATGTTGTGATACCAACTTGCTCACCCTTCGCATTAAAAGCAGGGCCGCCACTACTGCCAGAAGAGATCTCGGTAGTAGTCAAAATAAGCGAGTGCCCGCCGCCATCACGCAGTGTCCTGCTTGTCGTACCAGTAGAAACGGTAGGTATGGTGCGAGACTGCTTAGTGCTAATGCCACCATCAACAAGCGCTGGGTACCCTACTGCAGTAATGCGGTCGCCGTTTTGGACTGAGCTGAGCGACGACAGCTGCTGGATCGTTGGGAATGTACCACTCATCTTGAGGAGTGCAACGTCGGTATATCGAGACGAGAGATCGACATCACCTGTATCAACTTCTTTGTCAATGAGTGTCGCAGTTTTGTTGGTGGCAGATTTTTGCCAGGTATTTTCTTCTGTAAGGCGGATTGGATCATCAGATGTCTGGATAACGTAGTCGGTGCGACTGTTACTTACTGTAATGTTAGATTTTGGCACAAGCTGCAGATAGGCTATCAGCTTTTGGGCGGCAGCCATATCATCGTTTTCGACTTGGCTGATAAGCTCGCGTATCTGCGTCTCAGTTGCATAACCCGCTCCAGTGACAAATTGGACGTAGTTATCCCACTCTTGTTGGGAGGTTGGGAAGGCGTTGGCAAGGAGATCAGTATCGGTTGTTTCGACAACGTGACCATTAGTGACAACAACGCCATCCGATGACACAATCGACCCACTCCCAATGCCACCATTACAAGCCTTTGCTAGTGTGAGCGTATTACTCTGGACACGAAAGGTGAGGCGAGCACAGCGCATTGCACCAACTCTAACTGTTGCTAACTGATTTTTTGCTACCACACTGAGCATAATGTCGTCGCCGACTGTGCCGTGGATGTTAGCTGTGTCGGTTGGTCTATTGGCTGCAGCTAGGCGTGCGATCACGGGCTGGCTAGAAGATAGCGCACCGTCCTGTGGCTGCGTATAGGAGACGCGAGAGATTACATTTTGCCAGGTAGTGAGCGCATCGCGGTCATTGGCAGGTAGGTTGGTTACGGCAAGCCAATATGGTCGGTCGTGCTGGACGGTTAGGTAGTAGTAGGATTGTCGCCAGATAGTGAGCTGACCATTAAGAGCTTTGAGGCGATGTTTGACGTGAAGCTCACGATATTTTTTGCCTGCGATAGTAATAGCGCGTTCGTTGATCTCATCATCACGTCCAGCATGAGCAAGGCTTTTGCGTTTCTCTTGGGTGATGATGTCAAGGTTAGACTTCCCCTTGTACTCAGGGATGCTGTCTTTGCTACCGAAGTAATTTTTGTTACGGTTAGCGGTAATAGTAAGTTGTGACTGCTGCGCAGCGGCTGGCTGTGGTGTACTAGACGTCTTGTTAGTGAGGTGTAGGGTAATGATGCCGTAGTTGCGTGCCTCTTGGAGTTGATCGCCATTATATGTTTGTCCCTGAAATGTTCCTGGCTCACTGTTGGGATTTTGGACAATCCCCTCTGCTGTCATAACTCCTGGGTCGTACTCTAGACTAAAACCCAACTGTGAGGTGATGCGACGCTGCTGCATTTGGGTATTTGTCTTGGTAAGAAGGTCGATTGTTTTTTTGCGGCCATTGGGCGACTGAGCACTTGGCTGCGATACTAAATAGAGAGCAATAACACTCCCTACAAGCAGGGTAATACTGACACCAAGTGCAACAAAAAGCACAGGCCGCCGCCCCTGAAAAATAGAAAAACGATGTGTCATAATGACACACTATAACACACTATAACACACTGTGCCATAACCGAGAGTGCTTTAATTATTAATCGGCCGGGTTATCAACTCTTGCCTGTAAAAAGTGTGGTATTTTTCATTGAAAATGAAATATCACTACGGGTGGCCTGGTTACTTTAGTGTGCTTACTCCACAATCACCGTCATCCGCACCATCAAGCACAGCAAGACAAGTCCTGTGCCAGCCAGCACTGAGACGGCAATGGTCATGCGGTTGGGGTAGTAGTCAACGGTTTTGGGCTGCTTGGCGTGGCGTGATGAGGGGTGAGTGGCTGATGCACTAGTGCGCTTCGATGATTTTTTGGCTGCTGCCTTGGTTTTGGTTACAGTGGTGTGTGGAGCTTTTGTCATGGCTCTAGTATACGCCGATGTGTGGTAATTTGTCCAGAACGCTTATGCTTGGTGTGCTATAATAGATCTATTATGACATACCATGCCAAGACCCCTCAGCAGACGATGGCCGACCTATCGTCTGGCGTCCGTGGTCTCGATGACGCTGCTGTGGCTGAGCGGCTGGAACACTACGGCCCTAATATTATCCGCGTTGTGCACGAACCACTGTGGCGGCGGCTCATCAAGCCATTTTGCTCGGTGTTTATGCTGGTGCTGTTTGCAGCAGCGGCGATTAGTTTCTTCCACCAGGCGGTGGTGGACGGACTGATTATTTTGGCGATTATTGTGGTAAGTGCACTGATCGATTACACGCAGCAGCTCTCTACCGAGCGCATTATTCGCTCGCTGCAAAAGCACGCTCCCTTGCAGGTGCGCGTCCGTCGACATGAAGGTGAACAATCACTTGATGCAGAGCAGCTGGTGCCAGGTGATGTGATCATCGTGGAAGAGGGTGATAAGATTCCGGCTGACGCGCGGGTGCTCGAGGCGCGCTCGCTCCGGGTGGACGAATCACAGCTGACGGGTGAGTCGCTCCCGATCGAGAAGAATAGTGCGGTTCTCCCCATGGCAACGGCACTCTATGAGCGGCGGAATTGTTTGTATCAGGGGTCATTTGTGATTGGTGGCAGTGCGCTTGCTATTGTGACGGCGACCGGAAATGCGACTGAGTATGGCAAACTAGCCGCTCTCTCGAGTCACCCACGTGAGGCGAGCCCAGTGGAGCGCACGATCAATAAGCTGGTAAGTCAAATCGTCATCGTTGTGTTGCTGGCGTCAGTGGTAGCGCTGGGGTTGGCGCTGTGGCGTGGCATGGAGCTTACGGCGGCGCTGCAGTTTGTGATAGCGCTTGCCGTTAGTGCAGTGCCGGAGGGGCTGCCAGTGGCGATCTCGGTGATTTTGGCCATTGGTATGCAGCGGATGGCGCGGCGCAAGGCACTAGTGCGGACGATGGCGGCGATTGAGACAATTGGCGTCGTGACGACAATCGCCACAGACAAGACCGGTACCCTCACGCGCAATAAGCTCACCGTCCAAGCCATCTGGGCGCCAGGCAATCGCACCGAGCCACTACTCCAGACACTGGCTGGCAGCACCTTGCCCAATAGCCGAAGCAAGATGTATGACCCGCTCGATCGATCCTTTGCCGCCTATTGCAATGAGCAGCGCGTCTCGCGGCCGCAGCGCCGAGCAGGTTTGACGCTCTTTCCCTTTGAGCACAAGCTGGCGATGAGTGGCACACTCCAGGCAGTTGGCACTGGGCAATATCGCCTGTGTGTGAAAGGCGCTCCGGAGGCGATCATTCGCCATGCGCGGCTTTCCAGCACAGATAAGCGCGCGACGCTCCAGGCTTTGCAGCAGCTCACGGGGCAGGGGTATCGAGTGATTGCCTTGGCGTATACGGCGCTTCGTGCGCCGATTGATTCGCTAGAGCAGCTGCCGGCGCGCCAGGGGTTGCAGTTTGTTGGGTTGGTTGGTGTGGCAGATAGTGTGCGGCCAGAGGCTCGGCCGTCGATTGCTCGGGCTCGCCAAGCGGGCATCACAGTGCGGATGATTACCGGCGATCATTTCGAGACAGCGTATCAGATTGGGCGGCAACTTGGCCTTGTACGGGGGCGCGATGAGGTGTATGATTGCCGGCGGCTTGACCAATTGAGCGACGGCGAGCTGGCTACTGTAGTGGCCCGGGCGCGCGTTTTCTCGCGGGTCATACCAGAGCACAAGCATCGCATCCTCACAGCCCTCAATGCGACGGACATTACTGCCATGACGGGCGATGGCGTCAATGATATCCCCGCCCTGACCAATGCTAATGTCGGTATCGCAATGGGCTCGGGGGCGCAGATAGCACGCGATGCTGGCGATATTATCCTACTCGATAACAACTTCCGCTCCATCATCAGTGCCGTGCATGAGGGGCGGACGATCTACGCTAACATCAAGCGTATGGTGGTGTATTTGCTTGCAACGAACCTTGGCGAGGTGCTGGTGTCGATCGGTTCACTCCTGGTGGGCTTGCCCATCCCGCTTTTGCCGGTGCAGATCTTGTGGGTCAATTTGGTGACAGATACAACGATGGTTATTCCACTGGGCGTCGAGCCAGGCTCATCTCAGGCAATGCGGCGGTCGCCATACCACCCCAAGGCACCACTGCTCAGTCGCTTTATACTGAGCCGGGTTGGGCTCATCGCGGTGGTGATGGCGGTTATCACATTGGGGCTCTACAGCATGTACTATCACTCGCACGGCGAAGGGTATGCGCGCACTATTGCCTTCTGTGCGCTGGTGGTGATGCAATGGGCCAGCGCTCTCGCCGCCCGCAGCGATTATGAGCCCGTCTGGCGGCGCGCCCGGCGGTGGAGCACGGCATTTTATGGTGGCTTGGCGGTGTCGATTGTGCTCCAGCTGGTGGCACTGTTTGGGCCGCTCGAGCAATGGCTTCATGTGGCGTCTATCTCGTGGAGCGATGGGGTCTTCGTTTGGATTGTGGCGTTCTTCGTCCCGCTTGCCATCATCGAAGGACACAAGTGGCTCGGGCGCACCTACTTTGGCAAAGGGCGCACTGTGGTGCGTTCGCGTCGACGGCGGTGAGGTACTCCTAGTCTTGATATCCACAACCTTAGCTGTTGCTTTATGACACCATTTCGACGGAGAGATCCCTATACAGTAACGGCTTCTGAGATTAGCCAAATGACAGATGACGAGCTGAAGGATTATACGAAAGCCTTGCAAATCGTCAATATTTTCGAAGCAACGGTGCCGCGAGAACACCGCGCTGATGAATAAGACTATACTGTGCAAGCGTGAATGACCAAGTTATTTTTTGCGTGGTGAGTTTTTTCTTGCTAATTTTTGATAAATTACAGGCGAGCTCCACTAGTGTGTAATAGGTAGAGCTGGGGGTAGACCCAGGAAGCTCGTGGTTTATTATGTTCTCTGGTAATCGTAGTAGCAATAAAAAATAGCCTGCCTCTGCAGACGAAAAATGCTATATGGCTGGGGTGGAGGGATTCGAACCCCCGCATGACGGGACCAGAACCCGTTGCCTTACCACTTGGCGACACCCCATCGCTGTAGATACTGTAGCACAGGCAGGGGTGGTTTTCAAGCTGTTTGCGCCGGAACTGCTCGGCTTTACCTTATTGCGTGCTCCTCTTTTGCTCGTAGCTTATTATCGAGACAGACTCCCTATCTTGGCACACGGAATGAATAACGTAATAGAGTCATTCATTTTTTATTGCATCAATGAGAATGTAAAGAGTAGATAGAGGATGCTAACCCCCCTCAGGCGCTATTGACCAAGGTATCAGGTGTGTAATCTACGAGCGCTGAAACTCGTCCTTCACTTCGTGCGCAACATATAGCGCCACCAACGCAAACAGCAGCGACACGAGCGACACCAGCACGGCCAGTGGCATCATAAATATATTGAGAATAAGGCCAATAATCGCAAAGAGGCCAATCACCAGCGCACTGCACACCGCAAGCACCCACCCCTGTTTGCGCCGTTCGCGCAAGGGGAGCACCGCAACACCAGCCATGACTGCTTGGGTAATAACACACAGCAATGCCGCCACGAGATAAACCCGTCGCGCAGTCAGCGACGAAGATGTATGTGGCGCAACCATCACCAGCCAAGCACTCACCTTTGCCGTCAAGGCCTGATACAGTTGGATGAGCAAGGATATTCCGTACCCAGCATTAACAACCGCAACCAGCAGCATCATAACCCAGAGGTTATCACGAAACCACTGCTTCATGGCAGCGCTCATGCGGGGGAGGGGTTGGCAGAGTTTGGTGAGGGTATTCGTGAGTGTATCAATCATAATGCTAGTATAGCATCGCAGGACAAATCGTCAATTTTACTGCTTGGGGGTGTGGAATATCTCCTCACACAGCAATCTCCCGGAGCCAGCGCAAAATGCTTGTTGATACCAGTGAGCTTTTGCACTTTGTCCAAATGAAGTAATAGAGGAAGAACTACTGCTAAAGGTGGTTCTGAAGTATATATTTGGTGCCGTCTTTGCTATTGTCTCCTGCTATAATTCTCCCCAGAAATAGCCGCAAATATGATAAAATATCTCCATGAAAGCAGAGCAGCTGCAAACAATGACGTTTAAAATCACCGGTGGGAGCGCAGTATGCCTCAATAGCCGGATTGTTGTGCAGCAAGCATTGCGCGAGATTGCCTGGCGAGCGGGTCTCTCGGCGGTGCGCTCGGTGAGCCACGACTATGCACCATATGGTATTGGTGTGGCGCTTCTCTTGCCCGAAGCACATATCGCAGCGCGTACCTGGCCCGAGACTGGCTTGGCATACGTGACGATGACGACCTGCCAACCAGTCGAAAACGAGATGATCTCCAGCCTCGAACGCGTCCTAGGCGCTGCCTTTGTCGCCGAGCAGGTCGAGACGGGTGTGGTGAATTTGTAGCAATAGGGCAATTGCTAAATTCCAAAATATCAAAGTGTCGTTGCTCTCTTTGTTTATCCAATAGCTCGGCTATCTGATGAGGTATAAGATATAGTTGCTGCTCTGTATACCAAAGCAGCTGTGAGGCGTCATAAGTCCAGTGGCCGTGTAGCGAAAGAGTCATTTCTCGCCGTCTCAGCAAATCTATTGAACAAATTGCGTACATACCTTGTCAAAACACATGTCCCATGCTATAATCAAAGCGCGTCATTATGGCATTTTTTACGACGTTTTTTACGATTATTTTGCAGTGGTATGTGTGGGTGCCAGTGGTTATCCTCCTCGGTTATTTGACGTGGCGCAACAACCGGCAGGTTGACGTGCTGCGCGAGGTCGAGAGCGAGCTGCTTATTCTTGAGATTCCCCGTGCTAACGACAAGTCTGAGCTCGCAGCTGAGCAAATGTTTGCCAGCCTCCACGGTATCTTGCGTGATGCGCGCGAGCTCAAAATTAATGATGGTTACCAAGAACATCTCAGTTTCGAGATTGCGTCTGTCGGTGGGCAAATTCAGTTTTATGTCTGGACGCCACGTGCACTGCGCAACTTCGTTGAGAGTCAGATTTATTCGCAGTATCCCACGGTGCAGATCCGCACCGCCACAGCCGACTATACAGCACACGAGCAGCAGCATGATGTCATCTATACAGCAGAGGTTGTACTGGCAGAGAGTGAGTTTTTGCCGATCAAGACCTTTCAGAGCTTTGAGGTTGATCCGCTAGCCGGTATTACAGGTACATTAGCCAAGTTGGAAGACACGGATGATGAGATTTGGATCCAAATTTTGGTGCGCCCTGTGGCAGATGACTGGCACAAAGCATCCGATGCGTGGGTGAGGCGTGTGCGTGGTGGCGGGCTCTTTGGCGACGCGTTCCACCCCAAGGCGCGGTGGTTTAGCCAGTTCCTCATGGCGCTGTGGCAACCACCCGAGGGCAACATGACGACAGTAACGGAGCTCTCTGATCGCGATAAAACCCGCATCGCCGAGGCCGAAAAAAAGGCCGCCAAGCTGGGCTACCAGGTCAAGATTCGCGTTGCATATCTTGGCGATAGTACCACTGACGCGCGGCTGCGCATGCAGGCAATCATCGGTACCTTCAAGCAGTATAACAGCACCAACCTCAATGGTTTCACCATGAGCCACGATAGCTTCCGTAAGGAAGATCTCAACCGCTATAAGCTGCGCCTCTTTGCCGACCGCGGCTTTTTGCTCAATATTGAGGAGATGGCGAGTGTCTTCCATCTGCCGCACACCAATGTCGAGACGCCCAACATCGTCTGGGCAAGCAACAAAACCGCCGAACCGCCCAACCGTCTACCTGTCCTCACTGGCCATGCGGCTGACGATGAGAATATCTCAGCCTTTGGCCTAACCAACTTTCGGGGGATCAACCACCAGTTTGGCATGCTGCGGAGCGATCGCTCGCGCCACGTCTATATCATCGGCCAGACAGGAGCGGGGAAGAGTGGCCTGCTGGAGCTCTTTGCCTTGAGTGATATTTATCATAATCAAGGCTATGCCATTATTGACCCGCATGGCGATTTTGCCATCGAGAATATGAAGTTCATCCCCGAGGCGCGGCTGGATGACGTGGTGTATTTTAACCCCGCAGATGTCGAGCACCCGATTGGCTTTAATCCACTAGAGGTCACCAACCCAGCGCAGAAGTCGACGATCTCATCAGAGGTGATTGGTGTGCTCAAGCGGATGTTTGGCGATAGCTGGGGGCCGCGGCTGGAATATATTTTGCGCTATACCATTCTAGCGCTGCTCGATCGACCTGAGCCCACCATGCTCGACATCACCCGCATGCTGACAGATAAAAAGTTCCGCAAAGAGACAATTGGCTACTGCAACGATGTGGTGGTGCGGCAGTTCTGGAATGTGGAGTTTGCCAGCTGGTCGGAGAAGTTCCAGACGGAGGCCATCGCGCCAGTACTCAACAAGGTGGGGGCCTTTACGGCAAACCCCATCATCCGCAATATCATTGGTCAGACACACTCGTCGTTCAACATTCGCCAGATTATGGACGAGGGCAAGATCTTGGTGGTGAATTTGTCGAAGGGGTTGATTGGCGAGGATAATGCGGGGATTCTTGGTTCGTTCTTGGTCACGAAGATCCAGCTGGCGGCGATGAGCCGGAGCGACATCCTCGATATCCACGACCGGCGGCCATTTTATCTCTATGTCGATGAGTTCCAAAACTTCGCAACTGATAGCTTTGCCACTATCCTGAGTGAGGCACGTAAGTATGGACTCAACCTCACCGTGGCTAATCAGTATATCTCGCAGATGGAGCCAACGGTGCGCGATGCGGTCTTTGGCAACGTCGGGACAATGATTAGCTTCCGCGTCTCGCCGGACGATAGTCCGATCCTTGCCAAACAGTTTGAACCGCAGTTTGAGGAGAACGACCTCACCCAGATGCATAATCGCAACTTCATCATCAACATGGTGATTAATGGCGAGAAGGCACCAGCCTTTAGTGCGACTACGCTTAATTTGCCTGAGGCTAAGCGGAGCCATTTGTCGCGCATTATCGAGCATAGTCGCGAGCTGTATAGCCAGTCGCGCCAAACAGTAGAGGATACCATCAATGAGCGGATCCACCCGGGCAGTACAGGGGTGAGTGTGACGTTGGCAGGTCAAGCGGGGACTTCAGCGGCACCGTCAGCCGCCACTACAGGTGAAGGTACAGCCAAGCGCCGGCGACGTCGCCGACGCAAGCCAGCTGGTGGCGAAACACGCGATGAGCAGGCGGCCGCGGAGCCATCAAGCACTAAGCCAGACAAGCAGGCGAAAAAGCCTGCTACTCCCAGCAAAGCTGCCAAGCCAGCCACTCCTTCTCCAGGTAAAAAACCAGCGAGTACTGCCTCCAAGTCAGCTGCGCCACGCGATCCATCACTTCTCTCCATTCAGCATGCCAAGCCGCGCACCACAATCCCGGCGCAGCTCTTACACCACCAGCCGCATACTACGCAGGCCCAGTCGGATGGCCCGGTGCCACTGGCCAAGCAGCCTGATAGTGCAACCTCAGAGCACGCGCACGATGAGCTTGATGACCCAACTTTCTTTGCTTTGCGCTAGATATGTAATACAATTTCTCTTAGGCGGCTTTGTATTGCCTTGCCTTAGAGGAGCATAGCGAGCTTTTTCGTCTAGGTGAGTGAAGGTGCAATATTTAGATATGAGAGAATCATCGGGTGGGCAGCGGAGTAGATCAGTACACGCTAGGTCTCGAGCAACAAGAGTGAAGTACGACAGAGGTAGCCATGCAAAAAGCCTCACGTTTCCTGTGTATAACTCTGCTACCTCGCCTCACTAACCAATGTGGGTTATGCTATAATGGAGAGGATAAACGGAAATACGGGACATGACGGCAGTAATTTGTGTAACAAATCAAAAAGGTGGTGTTGGCAAAACGACAACAGCGATTAATGTTGCCTACTATTTGGCAAAGGCTGGCAAAAAAACCCTCGTCGTCGACTTTGACCCACAGGGTAATGCCACAAGTGGCCTTGGCATTGATAAGCAGCTGCTCGATGCTACCATGACAGAGGTCGTCAAGAGCGAGAAGAAGCTTGCCGATATCATCCAACCAACCGAGCACAAGAATCTCTTCATCGCGCCCGCCCTGCCGCAGCTGGCCAATGCCGAGGTAGAACTGGCCAAGGCGCAGCACCGTTTTAGCCGTCTCAAAGGGGCGATTGATGAACTGATTGGTTACGACTATATCATTATCGATAGTCCACCAAGCCTCAGCCTTCTCACTGTTAATGGGCTGATTGCAGCACGCTATGTGCTCTTGCCAGTCCAGGCGGAGTTCTATGCGTTGGAAGGGCTCGGGCAGCTGCTCGAGACAATGAAGCTGGTGCGCAAAAATATGAATCCAACGCTCGATCTTATTGGGGTATTGCCCACCATGGTAGATGGTCGCACATCGCTCTCGAGCCAGGTCTTGGCTGAGATTGCGAAGCATTTTCCAGCGAAGGTGTTTGCGGAGTCTATCCCGCGCAATGTCCGCCTGGCTGAGGCTCCGAGCCATGGTGCGCCGATTGGGGCATATGATCGCTTTAGTCGGGGTGCACGGGCATACAAAGCCGTGACGAAAGAAATAATCGAACGAACGGGGGTATAAATGGCAAAACGAGGTTTAGGGCGGGGATTTGATTCGCTGATTCCAGCGGAGCTACTGGACGAATCGTTCGACCCAACCGCCGACCAAGACGACCGGATTAGCGATCTGCGCCAGATCAAACTTGCAGAAATTATGCCCGACCCCACCCAACCACGTCGGGTGTTTGACGAAACGCTGCTCGATGAGCTCGCTGAGTCTATCCGTGTTCATGGTGTGCTGCAGCCTATCGTCGTTACCCCTGATAACAAAGGCAAATATGTCATTGTGGCTGGTGAGCGGCGCTACCGAGCCGCTACCAAGGCGGGGCTGGAGAAAATTCCTGCGCTGGTACGTACGCTGTCTGATCAGCACAAGCTCGAGCTCTCGCTTATCGAAAATATCCAACGCCAAAACCTCAACGCCATCGAAACCGCCACAGCGTATCTTAAATTGCGCGATCAATTCAACCTCACACTCGAACAAATCGGTCAGCGCGTTGGTGGTAAGTCGCCCAGTGCAGTGAGTAACACACTACGCCTCTTGCGCTTGCCTGAGGTAGTGCGCCAAGCAGTAGTCGATGGCAAGCTGAGCGAGGGGCAAGTCCGGCCGCTGATTAGCCTAGATGAAGCGCAGATTGCGGATATTTTGCCTAAGATTATTCAGGAAGAGTGGAGCGCGCGGCGAATCGAGCAGTACCTCGCTATTCTCAAGCGCACCGAGGCAAGTGACTCTGCTCAAAAGACCGCCAAGGCGCAGCGCCCAGCACCACCGCCACAGTATACGGCTGCCAGCCAGCGTTTTGAGCAGCAGCTCAGTGCACCAGTCCAGATCCGTGGCAATCGCCGTGGGGCAGGGCAGATCGTTATACGCTTCACCAGCGACGATGACTTCGAGCGGATTATTGGTTTGCTTGAACATATGCGGGACGAGGAGTAATAAGATAAAGTAGTATATAATAAACCTTCTTACGACAAAGAAGGTTTATTTATTGTGGTCAAAGACTGCTGATGAATGCAATACAAGTTCTCTGTAATAGTGAATGTATATCTAGAATATTCATATCCTGGACGAAAAGGTCTGGAGATAATAGCCAGTTTCAGCTCATTGCTGGCTAGGCTATGATGGGACTCAAACCAAACGAAGAACAAGAGGAAATCTAAATACTAAACTAACCATTTCCTATACAAGAGTAAAAGCAACAAGATGAGTTAGTAATATTATTATACCTGGAACCCCTGAACTTTCGTCAGTGGCCAGAGGCGCAGGCTGACGGGGCCAATCACGTCGTAGAGTGGCACGGTGCCGAGGCCATTGCGCGAGTCGAGCGAGTAGCTGCCTTGGCGGTGGTCGCCCGCCACAAAAATCGAGCCTTCGGGCACCGTCACCTCTGTGTCGCCACTGGTGGGAGAGCCAGGGCCGTCCCAGCTGTCGTCTGGGTGGAAGCCCTGTGGGTGTTCTTTGTTATAGACAGTCAACGTCCCATCCTTGACGGTGACGCGCTCGCCTGCAAAGGCAATGACGCGCTTGACGAGGTTCATATCCTCGCTGCCTGGACTGTAGAGTGGGTTCTTAAAGACGATGATCTGCCCCCGCTTGGGTGTGTATGAGTTATTTTGCAGATGTGCCATTGTGACGGGCAGGCGATTGACAATTAGCCGGTCGCCGGTGTAGAGCGTCTGCTCCATGCTTGGGCCAGTCACGCTAAAGCTACGAAATACAAAGGTGTTGATAAGGAGTGTGCCAACGATGACGCACACCACAAAAATTACAAAGCCACCGATATCCTTGAGCCTGGGGTGGCGGGTCAAAAAACTTGCTTCCATCATGAAGTATTATATCACTAAATGTGGGCGGAGGGGAGGAATAATTGCAATGTATGCGCTCCGCCACCGACCTAGCGGAGCGCATACTGTGAGGCTCGACGATAGATCAAGATGACGGAGCGGGGTTTCCGCCCCGGAGGAGCAAATTGTATTGCTCGGGAGAAAGGGTTATGGTAGCGCGAGCATGGCCCTCTGTAAAGGCCTCCTGAATGACTTCAGGTAGGCTTACACTATCCGTGGTACTAACAGAAGACTTCTCGAGCGTCCTGTGGCAGTACCACCAGCCGAAGCTGACACGTGCATGGCACGAGCTATAGTCCTCTCTGACGACGTAATTGTGGCCCGCATTAATATCTGAGTCGATATGGATGCTAACCGACGATTTTGCTTCACTGGACTGAACAAACGTTATCTTAGATGTTGGAATCTCTAAGATATAGCTCTCGCCTTGTGACGCAAAGCCAACAGAAATAGCGGTAGCTGGCGTCCAGGAGCCACTGCCATGAACGAAGAAGAAGTTCCCGTTCACTGCCATACTGCCAGACGTACCGGCAAAGCGTTGGCCTAACTTAAGCGGATATTGAGTATCCGACTCAAGCCCGTAGTGGGAGGTGACCTGTGCAATAGTAGCAGAGGCACGCTTTGTTTTGGTATCAAAACTGGACATCGGATATAGCACTGCATTTGCTATCCCGTAGAGGACAAGCATAGTAGCAATGACCTTTGTAAAGAATCCTATTGTGGTGGATTGATTACTTTCCTTGTCGTCTTGTTCTAACACAAGGCCTACAGCCATAAAGAGTCCAACAATAGTTGCAACGATTGCTGCAAGCCCTGAGAATAGCCAGACAATCATGATGATCAGCTACTTTCTTTTTCTCTAATAACTCTGGGTGGAAACGTACCATCTCCTGCGGGTCGGCGCAAAAGATTAATATATATATCAATATATGACAAGTGTGTCAAGACTGTGGCAAAATATTGTTTGGGCGAGATAGGGCCTTGTTGCTTGTGCGAAATACTTCTTTTTGTCGATGCTTGTGGTGTGATGCCGCTCGACCACAGTCTCTCGCGGCATTTTTGGCTTGCAAAGTGCAAGTTTGGGCGCGGTTTCGTATTTATTTTTTGGGGCAGATCCAGTATAGTAGAGAGAGTTTATGGCGGGTCGCAATTCGATAGATGGTTTTCGGTCACAAGATGGCGGGGCGGTGGATAGACGTCCTCGCTCGCTTCGTCGTGCTGATGGCTCGATGCCGCGGATGGGCCGCTCGATGACAGGCACGGCTGGCGCTGGCCGCAGCTTGACTACAGTAGAACAGCCGAGGAATTATGCACCGCGCCGCAGTGCGTCTATCAGTACCAATAACCCCAGCAGTAGCCTAACCGACTTTGACATCAATCCGAGCGATAATCTCTTTGCCGACCTCGAGCAGGGCAGTGGCAAGCGAGGCCGCAAAGGCCGTAAGAAGCCGCAATCGACGCGGCGCAAATGGATCAAGCGTGTTATTATTGCCCTTGTCATTATTGGTGTGGGCTTCGGTGGTATGCTGCTGTGGCGGGCTTTTATGGCGAGCTCACATATCTTTAAGGGTGATATCTTTGGCTTGATTCAACAAAAGGAGCTCAAGGCAGATAGCAATGGCCGGAGTAATATCCTCTTGCTTGGTACATCGGAGGATGACCCAGGCCACGAGGGGTCGTACCTAACTGACTCCATTATGATTCTGAGTGTTAGCCAGAGTAAGAAGGATGCCTATATGATTAGCATCCCGCGCGACCTCTATGTCAAATATCGCCGGTCGTGTAACTCTGGCAATGCAGGTAAGATCAATGAGTACTTCAACTGCGTTAATAGTGATTGGTCGAGCACCGAGGCAGAGGATGAGCGCCAAGCGGCTTCGCGCAAGTTCTTTGGCAATATTGTGGGGCTAGACTTGCAATACAGTGTGCATGTGAACTACACCGTATTGCGCGACCTGGTCTCGGCACTGGGTGGCATCAAAGTAACAATTGAGAGCCGTGACCCCCGTGGCCAGATGGATGGTAACTTTGACTGGAAATGTCGGGGTGGAAACCCTCGCGCGAGCCATGCCACGATGGTTAAGAATTGCCCGCCGAATGGCCACTTCATCGACTATCCCAATGGGCCGGTCAATCTCGATGCTGAGCATGCGCTCTACTTAGCGCAGGCACGCGGTGCCTCGGGTATATCGTATGGCTTCGAGCAGTCTAACTTCGACCGCGAGAAGAACCAACAAAAGGTGCTCGTGGCTATCAAAGAAAAGGCAACGAGTGCCGGCACCCTGACGAACTTTGGTGCGGTGACGGGGATCATCGACGCACTGGGCAAGAACCTCCGTACCAACTTTGAGACAAGTGAGATCCGTACACTTATGTCGTTGGGGCAAAATATTAAGAGTGATGCTATTAAGAGTGTGAGCCTGCTAAACACAACCGTTGGTGACCTAGTGGTGGCGCAGACGGTTGGTGGTATTAGCTCGGTCGTACCCGCAGCTGGCACATACGATTATAGCCAGATCCAAGCGTACATCAACAAGACGCTCAATGCCACAGAGGTATCTAAAGAATCGGCCCATGTTGTCGTCCTCAATGCATCAGGCGCATCAGGGGTAGCCAAGCGTGAGGCAGACAAGCTAGAGAAGCTTGGCATGGTCATTGACAGCATTGATAACGCTCCAAGCAGCGGTAGCGCAGGGAGTAACAAGATCTACCAAGTGGCTGGGAGAGCTAGCGCGCCACACACCAAGGCCAAGCTAGAGTCGATCTACCATGCTCAGGCTACTACTGGCACACCGCCAGTAGCTACTGGCAGCCACACGCAGTTTGTCGTCGTGGTTGGCCAGTCCACGACGGGTACTTCGTCGGCAATTAGCGATTAGTGAGTGTAGTTTAATAAGCCGATAAGCTTCTGTGTTCGGTGTATAGTTACAAGGTTGTGCGGAGTATTAACTTTTAACCTTTGAACCAAAGTAGATCATTATAATAACCCTTTCCTTCGTCGAATAAGGTAGCGAGAAGGGGGTTATTTCCATCTGTGAAGTACAAGAACGGTGATTTGCCGATTGTATAGCATCATTGCTATTGCCAAAATATGGTAGTGTTTGCACGGTTTTACATTGCCCAGCCTTAGCTTTACCTACGACGAGTTGTGTGGCTAAGCTGCGAGATACGAAAATACCTATCGTCTTATCGCCCACGATACCAATATTGTTGCGTCTTCATCCACTCAGGGTCCTGAGTGGAGAGCTTTGCGTTATTGAGTTCATTCCAGCATCGCTCAATGCTGGTACGGAAGAGTGATTCCTGGACTTGGATCGATGAATTCTTTATGATGCGATGTGGCAACCCGCGGCCAGCAAAGCACTGAGCAGCTGCATCGAATAGCTTGCGATCGGTCACTTGCCGTACATTCAACACCTCTTTGTACGAACCTGATGGGAAGTGCAGTGGTATCTCGCTGCTAATGTAGCCAGTCAAAGCAAAGGCAGTCACAGGTACAGTAATAACAAGGAGAGGTGCGAGGACGGCGGCGGCCACCCAGTGTTGCTTGGTATTGCGAAAATGGAGTTTGCTTGTCATATATAATAAGTATAGAGCGTATAGTATGGTTGAGTCAAACAAAGCAAATACTGCCTGAATTTCATAATTCTTCTCTCAGTATTTGTTTCACCTTCCTTCTGATAAATTGCAACAAGAGCTAGCGCTCCTCGGGTATCAACTCTCTTACACTTATATAAAAAGGCACATTTATTACAATCAATTTCACGCTCCACCGGAGGAAATGCGAGAGAAGCGACGTGCGATCTTATAGTGAGACTCTGCAAACTGAGGCGTAGCAAGACAAACTACTGAACTAGCACAGTCAGTACAGTAGAGAGTAGAATGTTCTCGCCCTAGGCTCTTATTTTTTCGCCCAAAATGGTATAATAAAAGGCAATGGATTTTTTGCATGGTACACATCGTCAGTCTCGGGTGAGTGAGGTCGTTTATGTGGCGCTCAATCTTGGGCTCGCGACGCTGCTGTTTTTGATCGTCCTAGAGGTGCAGTCGCCTTGGCTAGCGTTGGCACTGGTGATTGCCAGTAAGTGGCGGGCACTCGCGGTGCGGCCACGCTTTTGGCTTGCCAATATTGTGGCGAATATGATTGACCTTACGGTGGGTATTAGCGTCGTGATGCTGATGTATGCTGCCAGTGGAGTGATTTGGCTACAGGTTGTCTTGGCGGTGCTGCATGCACTGTGGCTGGTGGTGCTCAAGCCACGATCGGATCGCCGCTCGGTGGCTATTCAGGCGGGTGTTGGCGTTTTTCTTGGGGCGACGGCTCTTGCCATGAGCTCCTACCGGTGGGATGCTGCCCTGGTGGTGCTACCGCTGTGGGTGCTGGGGTACTGTGCTGCACGGCATGTTCTCGGTAGCTATGAAGAACCACTCACGCGTACCTACGCGCTCATTGCCGCGACTATCTTTGCGGAGCTTGGCTGGGTGAGCTACCACTGGATGTTTGCCTATACCATCTCTGGCCTAGGGGCGATCAAGCTCGCGCAGTTGCCGCTCTTTTTGGTGCTCTTTGGCTTTGTGTGTGAGCGTGCCTACAACAGCTACTACCAGCATGGTGTGGTGCGTGGGGCGGATATCGTCTTGCCGTCTACGTTGGCGGTTGGGCTTGTACTGACGCTTTTGCTGCTGTTTAACAGCCTCAGCGCCACTGGCCTTGCATAGCCGAGGCAAATGAGAAAAGGGTAAAGGGGAAGAGGTTATGAATCAACAACCGCAGATGACAGCGCAAGACCAGCGGGCGGCGCGTGCCATGCGTCAATCAAAAATCATGTCTATTGTTGCGGCGGGCGCACTTGCCCTTGTCTTCGTTGTGGCGATGGCAATGTGGGTATATTTGCGGGCGATTGACCGCAATGCGACCGTCACTGAGCGCGATCAGGTTAGCACCGATGGTAACCTCGCTCCCACCGCCGATGAATCTGCAGTAGCTAATGTAGCCGACAAAGCATCAAAGAGTGTCGTGTCTATCATCACCAATATCGAAGAATCATCATCGCTCCGCACCACCACTCGCCAATCAGCTGCGGCGGGTACGGGTATTATCGTCAGTAAAGATGGCTACATCGTCACAAACAAACACGTTGTGTCTAAGGCGAGCTCCATCCGCGTCATTGCCTCGGACGGCACGCGCTATGATGACGTTCGAGTGGTGGGCGAAGACCCGCTTAATGACATTGCCTACCTCAAGCTCGAGGTGGGCAATACCGTGCTCACACCACTGTCACTGGGTGATTCAGCAACGGTGCGGGTGGGGCAGTCGGTCGTGGCGATCGGCAACGCATTGGGCCGCTACCAAAACACCGTTACTAGCGGCATCATCTCTGGCAAAGGGCGGCCCGTGACGGCCTCTACCTCGGGCAATAGCACCCAGCGAACGGAGAGCCTAACCGATCTTATCCAAACCGATGCTGCCGTGAATTCTGGTAATTCTGGTGGGCCGTTGCTCAACCGCTCGGGGCAGGTGATTGGCATCAACGTAGCAGTGGCGACTAACGCTCAGGGTATTAGCTTTGCTATTCCTGTCAATGCGATGAAGGGGACGCTCAAGTCGGTTCTGGCGGGCAAGGGAGTGCGCCGGGCCTACCTTGGGGCGCGCTATGTGATGCTCACGCCGGATGTTGCCAAGCAGGTCGGTGCTTCGGCCAAGGAAGGCGCGTATGTGATGACGAGCGGCGACAAGAGCGCCATTGTTGCAGGCAGCCCAGCCGACAAAGCCGGCCTCCGCGAGAAGGATGTGATTACCAAGATCAATAGCCTCGTCGTGGGCAAGCAAGGCGACGTCTCGAGCCTGATTGGCGAATACCAGCCCGGCGATGTCGTTGCCCTCACTATCCTCCGTGACGGCAAAGAGCGCGTCGTGCGCGTGACCCTGAGCGAGTATCAGGGTGGAGAGAGTGGGGAGTAGAGCGAGTCGTTGTGCTACCTACTCCTTGTTGCCTCTAATCCAACGCTTCGTACTCAAGTCCAAGATGATAAGGCATCAGCCGATCAGTGCCAGGATCCAGCTGATCATCAGGTGTGTAGGGGTTTGGGTCTTCTGGGGTCACCCACCCCCAGTAACGCAGTTGGCTAGGTGCTTTGACTGCCCCTATGTCCCGCAGCCGTATAACGCAAGCATGTGCTATGTCAGCGATCGCTTTGCTGTGGAGCGGCCATCGGCAGTCACGCCCCCAGTTTGGAATTGTTGGATCGTTGCGAGCAAACCCCAGGCCATTGAGCGTTTGGCGCTGCTCGGTGGTGAATGACCCTTCGCGTATCCCAATATTTTCTCCAGTAAGCTCGGCAGTTACAGCATAATCAAGCGATAGATCGTCTTCGACGCAGAACTGGACGAAAGGAAGATGATCTGGGCTCTGCGAATCAGCAATGATTAGGAAAGAACGACGGGGGAGCCTTGAGATTGTGAGGGCTAGCTGTTCTTCAAACGCGGCCCATGTTAGATCGTCACCTTGACGTAGGGTATATTTTTTGCCATCCTTCTGAAACGCTTTGCTTGCGATAGCAGTCTTGATGACGCCAAGATCGCGCAGTGGAAATACACGACTGAAGATATAGTCCCCTATGAACTCGTCGAGCGTTATTCCGCCGTGCTCAAGCCGCGCGCTTCGTGGGCTCAGAATGAGCAGCGGAGGCCAACCATGAGGGTGGACTATTTCGACGAAGCAATTGTGTGGGCCTTGCCATAGTGCATATGAACGGTCACCAGTTTCCTGGTGTAGCGGTTGATTTGGCCACGTACTTCGTAACTTTTGAACGTATTCTGCAAATAAGTCGATGGCCATTTCTTGGTCTTGGCCGGTTTCGGTGCAGTATGCGACGACTGCTAGAGTCGAACTGAGACGATTGACGTCTATCCCGTCTTGACATAGAAACGGATCTATACTGTCCGAAATAACCGTTTCAAGTCTGAATGGGTAGTTATCTTGAACTTCCTTGACGGCATGGCCGATGACTTGAGGATCGCCTGCGGCATCCCACGGAAGTTTCGCGATGAGATTTATCCAATGTAGGAGTTCTGGAAAAGTTAGTTTAGTTGGTGTTGAGTTTGTCATTGATGATCCTTACGTTTTGAATTATATCAAGACTATTGTTCTATAGCGCTATTATATCATTATAATTGAGTCAAAGCGTTGCTGAATTTTCCACAACAATTTATGGTATAACCTCTGTTCTATAAATGTATGATCGCCATATGTTGCAAGATATGCTTGGAGCTCAGCAAAATGTATGCTATAGTCGAACATAGGTGGGACAAACAATATGAGAACATAACGCACAGGGGGCATTGTGGAAACAATCAACTTTTACCAACTAACACGATATTATGCACGAAAGTGGCCGATGATGATTGTTGCCATTCTCGTTGGTGTCGGGCTGGGCGCAGCCTATGTGCTGTCTGTCCAGCAGCCGCAGTACAAAAGCTCGGCAACGTTGCTCCTAACAGGGGTACAGCAGGGGCAAAACACCATTACGCTTACCAACTATACCACGCTCTTTACCTCACGGCGGGTGCTCGACCCAGTGATCGACCGTGCCCAATACAAGGGGAGCTACGAGACATTGCTAGCCAACACAACCGCCAAGCAGATAAAGAACACCGACATCATCACTGTCTCGATGAATGCTGGTGAGCCCAAGATGAGCGAAACCTTGCTCAAGCAGGCGATTACCGAGTTTGAAAAGCAGACGGAAGCATTGTATGGCAAGACCAAAATTAGCATCAAAACAGTCGACGCTGTCAATACGCCAAGCGCACCAGCAAGCATAGGGCTTGGGCAGGCAATGGCACTCGGTGGTGGCGGTGCACTGCTGCTTGCTATCGTAGGATTGTTCTTTGCCTACGACTTCGCACAGTCGCAGCGTGCGGCCGAAGCAGCTGCTGCAGCCGCACACACAGCAGCCAAGGCAAAGCGCTAGCTGCAGCATTGCACAGAACTTATTTTGCTGAAGCATACAGCCGCATGGGTACGCGGCACGATAACAACACAGGGTAACAAGGGGGTATACCATGTATCGGGAATACGGAAAACGCATCGAAGATGTGAGCATTGCGCTGGCTGCGCTGGTGATTCTAGGGCTACCAATGCTGCTAGTCGCGGCGGCGATTCGCCTCACGTCAAAAGGGCCGGCCTTGTTCCGTCAGAAGCGCTTTGGCAAAGATAAGCAGCTATTTACAGTTTATAAATTTCGGACTATGTCTACAAAAGCACCAAAGAATATGCCAACCAACAGTTTTACTAATGCAGATAGCTACATCACACCGCTTGGTGGGGTGCTGCGCAAGCTGTCCATCGACGAGCTGCCGCAGCTGCTCAACGTCATCAAAGGTGACATGAGCATTGTTGGGCCGCGGCCTGTCATCAAGACAGAGAAGAAGCTCATTAGCCTGCGTCAAAAATATCATGCTAATTCCGTCAAGCCCGGCATCACTGGCTGGGCGCAGGTGAATGGCCGTGACGACCTAGACGACCAGCGTAAAGCCGAGATGGACGGGGAGTATGTGCAGCGGCTGAGTTTCCTGACCGATGTCAAAATTATGATAAAGACCGTTGGAGCGGTATTGATGATGAGTGGCCACACAGAGGGAAGCGAACGGACAGTCTCGGGGGTCGATAATGCCCTCGAATAAGAAGAAAGTCCTCTTCACCTCACACACCGCCAATTTCCAGAAGTTCAACCGGCCCTTCATGCGGATGCTGCGCGAACAGGGGTACGAGGTGCATTATGCCTCGATGGGTGAGGAGCAGATTGAGGATTGCGACAAGCAGTTCGTTGTGCCATTTACGCGCAGCCCCTTCACACTGAGCAATATCCGGGCCTATCGCCAGCTCAAGGAGATCATCGACCACGAGCAGTACGACCTCATCCATACCCACACACCGGTGGGGAGTGTGGTGACGCGCCTTGCCGCTCGGCAAGCTCGGCAGCGCGGCACGCGGGTGATCTACACTGCTCATGGCTTCCATTTCTTTACGGGTGCACCGCTGCTTAATTGGCTGATATACTATCCCATCGAGCGCCTCATGGCACACTACACTGACGTCCTCATCACGATCAATGCTGAGGACTACGCCCGAGCCAACCGTCACTTTGCCACCAGCGTGGTGTATGTGCCGGGCGTGGGGGTGGATCCAAAGCGATTTGACATTACAATCAACAAGAACTCGCGGCAGGCAATACGTGCTAAGCTAGGCATTAAGCCAAATGATTTCGTCATAATCTACGTCGCTGAGCTGTCGAAAAGAAAGAATCAATCTTGGCTGCTCAGTGCGCTCAAGACAACCTTGCAGCAAGACGCATCGATGCATCTTTTGCTAGTTGGTGCAGACAGCATGCGAGGGAAGATCCACAAGCAATCCGCTCGCTATGGTATACAGAGCCAAGTCCATTTTCTAGGGTATAGAAAGGATATACCAGAGCTGCTCCAGGCATCGGATTTGTACGTCTCTACGTCAAAGCAAGAGGGGTTGCCCGTTAATATTCTTGAGGCGATGATGGGCCGCATGCCAATTGTCGCCCTGGAATGCCGAGGGGTTGCTGAGCTCCTCTCGTTGGTAGGTGCCACGCCAGCGCATGATATGCAGACATTTCGCGCGGCCGTCCAGCACCACAAAAAGCACCGCTCCTTGCACCGCGAGAAAGATACAATCCAATCCGCACTATCGCGATATACAACACCAAATATTATGAAGAATATGCGCCAACTGTATGAATACGAGGGAGAGGCTGCTCGATGAACCAAGAAGGAACTATAGCGATCATAACGACTGGCCTCTTGCCAGTGCCTTCGGTGATGGGGGGTGCGGTAGAGAATCTGGTGCAGAACTTTATTGATGAGAATGAGCGGCAGGGTGGTCCTCGTCTCACGGTATACAGCACCGCAACGCCAGATGCTATAAAGAAGGCTAAGATGTATACACATACAGACTTCGTCTTTATACAAACCCCATGGGTTATCAGAGCAGCGGACTCTATACTCTATAGCATCTTCCGGCGCCTTGTCGATACAAATAAGAGTGCGTCTTTGCGGGCGATCCTGCAGCGGCTGTATTTTTTGAGGAAGGTATCGAGCCATATTGCTCGCAAAAACCATCGCAAAATACTGTTTGAGAATGCTATCATCCAGACACACATCCTGCGGTGGTACAAAAACCAGGAACGATACAAAGGTAGAGTTTATGTGCATATTCATAATGAAATAACTAACTTTTATAAGACGTATGAGTATCTAGTAGGTGCAAAAATTATCGTCGTGAGTAAGTTCATCAAAGATAGCTTGATCGCTAAATCGGCGCAAGGTAATGAAGGCAGCGGCCCATTGCAAAACGTATCGGTGCTCAAGAATGCGGTTGACAATACCCGGTTTACTGCAATGACGAGAAAGCGCGCATCGAAGCTACTGCATCAACAATATACCATCGATGCCTCAAAAAAGATCGTATTATTCAGTGGTAGACTGACTCCGGAGAAGGGGATTGATGCGTTGCTACGGGCGCTTGATCGGGTGAGAGAGCAAAATTACCAGTTGCTTGTGGTTGGTAGCTCGTTCTTTGGGACTGATATCAAAAACCCATTTTTGAAGGAGCTGCGCGACCTCACCGAGGCACATCGGGAGCACGTGACATTTACAGGGTATATCGACTATGACAAAATGCCGCTGCTCTACCGCGGGTGTGACTTTGCCGTGTTGCCCTCGGTCTGTAATGATGCTGCGCCGCTAACGGTTATAGAATCGATTACGGCAGGCCTCCCAATGATCACGACAAACAGAGGTGGCATACCAGAATATGCATCAGACAAAGCAGCTATTCTCCTTGATACAGATGAGAACCTTGAGCAGTCTATAGCAAAAAATATAGAAAAACTTCTCAGAGAGGACGACACATTGCACGCCATGAGCAAAGCAGGCCAAAAAGCCGCCAAAGATATGACATTATATAATTATTATAGAGGGCTCCTCAAGGAATTAGAAGAAAAGTAGAGACGTATGAAAACACTACAAAGGTTACATATAAATCCAAAAAAGATACTCGCGACCACGCTCGTGTTTGTGATGATCGTGTACTACTATCTCTACGTGGTGTCGCCGCAGTTAACGGCATGGCTGCCTCTAGTGCTTATAATTGGCATTGTTCTATCGGGGATTATTCTGGTAGATTTTGCCATAACAAACAAGCTTACTAGGTGGCATTGTAAATACCTGCTCTTTTATATTGCGGTGCTTGGGATATCAGTTATTTTCCAGTGGCCAAATGTTGCATGGCTCGCACTAACTTCGAGCACGCTTTTGATCCTCAATAGGGATGAGTTTATCAAGATATTTTTCTATACCTCAGTAGGGTTTTATCTCCTCGTGGTTGCTTTGGCGCTCATAGGTGTGCTGCCGATGGTATATGTTGGGTTTGATGGTAATGAATCGCAGCGGTATGGATTTGCAAAATACTCGCTTGGGTTTGATGGGCCAAACCAAGCGTCGTTATCGTTCTTCCCAATACTGCTCAGTGGTATGTATCTCTATGGTACTCGCCGGGTGTTTATGGGTCTTGCGCTGATTGCTTGTATTGCTGTTGGTATTCTGACTGGTAGTCGCATGGGCCTCTTGCTGAGCCTTGCCTTCATTCCAGCATATAGGCTGCTACTCCACAAGCATGGTGAGCGCAAGAAAAGCACCATAGCACCATATTTGTTTGTGATCGGCCTTCTTGTGTCGTGCATTGGTGCGGCAGTGTTTGTTGATAATGATCTAGCAAATAGGGTTATGTCTGGCAGGCCCAAATTGATCGATCAATATCTACAGTCAGAGTACACTCCGTCGGTATTTGGATCGGACGAGGTGTACAATAAAGCCCAGTACGGAACAGCTCCAGTCGATAACTTCCCCGTGTATATATATGCTCGCTATGGAATAGTTGGCTTTATTATATTTGCCTTCGTCTTTTGGCAGGGTATGCGAAGAGAACGCTCGACGAAGCTGTACATTCTATTCTTGTTTATCATCCTGTATGGATTTGCAGAAGCCTTCTTCGACATTGCAGCAAAGAACTTCATCTTGCCGATTCTCATGGTTTCACTATTTCAGAAAGGAGCTTCGTATGAGCAGCAAAACACTCGTTAGTATTGTCGTACCTGTCTACAACATGGAGCACTACCTCAGCCAATGCATCGAGAGTATTATTGCCCAAACGCATCGCACATTAGAGATTATCATCGTCAATGATGGCTCGTCGGATAGATCGCTTGATATTGCTCATGATCTTGCCCGGAAAGACCAGAGGATTATCGTTGTTGATAAGCCAAATGGTGGCGTAAGCTCGGCCCGCAACGAAGGTATTGAGCGAATGCAGGGAAGTTACGTCACCTTCGTTGATGCAGATGATTCAATCCACCCAACGTATATTGAGAATCTCCTGGCTGATGCACAGACAACTGATGCCGACATAGTGAGCACACCAAAGCACCTGCTTGGTGATGCAGAGCGGCAGGGCTTCTTGGACGCGACTATCCCAGTTGCTGCGTCGGCGTCGGTCTTTACTCGCACTGAGGCGCTGACTGCGCTGTATAATGGACGGCTCGAGAAGGGTAACAATGGCTGTCAATTGTACAAAACTGAGATCATCAAGCACAATGATATCCGGTTTGATTCTCAGATGGCGATAGGGGAGGATTTTGATTTTTTGGCTCGCGCGATTATATCGGCGCGCTGTATTGCGGTTGACAATCGCAGACTCTATTACTATCGAGCTAACCCGACAAGCGCCGTTCATCAGGAGTTTAACATTCGGCACTACCAAGCAATTGAGAATATGCAAAAGACAGGCAGAGCACTCCGCAATCCACCGAAGAAACTCGTCCAGGCGATGAATAACAACCTATTTGTCGCCTCGGCATCATACGGTGCATTGATGTACACAAGCCGCAAAAAATTCCCAAGAGAATTTGACGAAATCAAACGTACCGTCCGGCGGCTCAAGTGGGGCACACTATTGAGCCGAGACGTCAAGCACAGTGGTCGAATACGGGCGGCACTGATTATTTGTCTTGGTACCAACCTTGGGTTTATTGTAATTAGAAAATTGATAAAAATCTAAAAGACGAGGATATTCTTATGAAAAAAGTCGGCATCATCACCTTTCATCGTTCGCATAATTGTGGGTCTATTATGCAGGCATATGCACTGCAAAAAGTCTTGCAAACGCGATACGGTATTGCGCCCGAATTCATCGACTTCTCGAGTCCTGGCCAGCAGAAGCTCTATTCAGTCTTTAGTGGAGACAATAGTGCAAAGGGCATGCTGCGTAATGTCGGGCGGGCATTTATCTACAACCGGCTCAAGAATAATCAGGCGAGCTACGATAGGTACATCAAGAAACACCTGAGGCTATCTGACCGCACATTTGCCACTAATAAAGAATTGCAAGAGGCTCATTTTGGGTACGATGCATATATTGCGGGGAGTGACCAGGTGTGGAATATAATGATCGATGATTATGATCCTGCCTATTTCTTGAACTTTGTTGAAAAAAAGAAGCCAAAGATATCGTACGCTGCCTCATTTGGTGCACGGCGAGTAAGTAGCAATACTAATCACCCCGAAGCCGTTCGCGACATGATACGAGATTTTGATCACATCTCGGTCAGAGAGCCAAATGGCCAAAAATGGTTAGCCGAAGATTTTGCAATCAAGAGCACTGTGGTGCTCGATCCAACGCTGCTCATTGATGGGGGCGATTATCGCGATGGAGAGGAGTCGCCCACAGAGCATATCAAGAAGGATTATATCTTTATTTATGCAGTGAGTGTATCGCGTAAGTTTGAACAACGGATACAGCAACTCGCTCGAGAAGAAGGGCTCAAGATCGTTATATGGCAGCCTGATACATGGCTCAAAATGAAAGGGGCAGCAAAGGGTTATATCCTACCAAAAGATGAGAACCCAGGGAAATACTTATGGTATATACGTCATGCCAAATATGTATTTACGGCGTCCTTCCATGGTGTGATATTTTGTGCCCAGTATAGAAAGAATTTCTGGATCTTGTACAATAAAGGAATGAATTATGACAAAGATGATCGGATTCTTTCGCTCGTGGATAGCCTTGCATTGTCGGATCGGCTTCTGGCAGAAGATGACACGGAAAAGGACGTGCGCTCCACCATTGACTATACAGCCTACGAAAAAAACCTTGCCAAGAGGCGTCGGCAATCATATGCATTTCTTGACAAGGCGGTAAAAAACATATGAGCAGATCTACCGAGCTCATAAAAAACACCGCCCTCCTCACGATTAGCAAGATCACGACGCAGGCCGTCGCGTTCTTGCTTGTTCCTCTGTATACATTTTATTTGTCCGCGAGTGACTATGGGCAGGTTGACCTCATCTTGACGTATATTGCTTTGTTTGCGCCAATATTATCGGTGCAGCTGGAGTTTGCAGCATTTCGGTTTGCGATCGATTCGCGCGACGATGCGGACAGACTTAGTAGCATTCTATCAACGATATTCAAGATAGTGCTGCCTATCACAGGGGTGGCCATCGCTCTGTTGGCTATTGTATCGCTGTTTGTTGCTATCCCATACTTGGCTCTTGTGTGCCTCAATATTGTCCTCTCTGTCGTGTCGGCAGTGCTACTGCAATTTACGCGAGGAGTTGGTGATGCAAAGCAGTTTTCCATCGCCAGCATACTCATTGGTGTGGTGAGTACACTATGCTCCTTTGTCTTTGTTGCGGTCATGCGGCTGCCCGCCTTTAGCTTGATGATATCGTTAGTGCTCGCGAATTTAGTAGGCATAGGCTACCTATTGGTGATTATTCGTCAGAAGAAACGCATTCGCTTGCTACACGGCGAGACGCACCAATCGTTGCGTTCGGATATGCTGCGGTATGCTATTCCACTTTTGCCAAATAATATCGCATGGTGGGTGCTCAATGTCTCAGACAGGACTATTATTTCGATGTTTATTGGTGCAGCGGCAAATGGCATGTATGCGATTGCGAATAAATTTGCATTTGTCCCAAGCATATTGTTTGGTATATTTAGTATGAGCTGGAGCGAGTCTGCCTCGATTCATATTACCTCGCGAGATAGAGATGCATTCTTTTCGAAGGTGTCCGACATGTGCTTGCGGCTATACTCATTTGCAACTGTGGTGTATGTGTTGGTAATAGATATATTCTATTCACGAATCGTTGGTGCAGAATATGCGGATGCGCATGGCTTAATACCCATCTTGGCGATAGGGGCTTTTTTCCAGGCGATCCTTGGCAACTACTCTGCGATATACATCGCCAAGAAAAAGACAAAAGAGGTTGCCAATAGCTCCCTTGCGGCCGCAGTAATTAACATCGTCGTCAACCTTGCCTTGGTAGGTGTTATTGGCGTGTATGCTTCGGCACTCTCGACTGCCGTTGCCTTTGCCTGTATGGCAGTGATACGGCATATTCATGTCCAGCGGTATGTTAAGGTGTGCTATCGCGCGCAAAGCATCATATGCTCTGGCGCCATGTTAGTAGCTGGAGGTCTCATATATTATGCTCATGTGCCGAAAGTTGTTTCTATCATAGCCTGTATAGTGATTATGGCAGTAGGTATTATCTTGATGAAGGATCTCTTTGCCAAGATACCCTTCAAAAAATACCTAGACAAAATGCCTCACCATAAATAATATATGCTATATGACAAATACAAAGCAAAAAACAGCCATCATACGTAATTACGTAATTGTTTGTGGCTGGGCCTTAATTATCTTCACTCTCTCTCACCAGCCCGCCACTGTCTCTAGCGGGCAGAGTGGGGTGATTGTTGGGCATTTGCAGCAGGCTATGCCAGGAGTGAGTACAGCTATCTTAACGTTTCTTGTGCGCAAGAGTGCTCATATCATTGCGTATTTTGTCCTTGGTATATTGATGTATCGTGCACTGCGCGTCAGTATTCGCTGCTGGCCAGCGCGCACTGTGGCGAGCCTTGCCTTGCTGAGCTGCAGCCTCTATGCAGTAACAGATGAGATCCACCAGCTCTTCGTACCGGGGCGCAGCGGCGAACTGCGCGATGTCATGATCGATAGCATAGCGGCACTGGTGGGAGTGGGGTTATGCGCGTGGTTGATGCGCTGGCGGGCATTGCGCAAGAGCACTGCCACGAACGATTGATGACGACATAATGGGTATACCTACTCGTAATTTTTGTGATAAACCCCAGGCACATTTAATGTCATATTCTGTTGCAAGTCAGGTAGTAGATGAGGTGATGGCCATGGTTGTAAGTAATGAGTAGTGCGATGCATAATTTGGTTACAATATATAAAATTCGGTACAAAATCTCGAACAAAATTCTCAAAAATGAAACAAACGTTTGCTAATTGTTCGATATAGTGCTACACTGTCGTAGGGGGTACTGATAAGGTACTTCGAACACATGTTAGCACAGAGGTAGCTATGGGTTAGGCTACTGGTGCAGCGATCAGCCGTGTGCGCTATCGCCAGTTGGCAACGGATTTGCCAGAGGTCTCCACCAGGGTGGATAGGCGCGATGGGTGATCATTCCTCCTCTTTTGCTCATGAGCGAGCCATTATGTTTGCGTTTTTCTCATAGAGAAAACGCCTTATTCTAAGCCAAGCTTAGCGTTGTTTCCTTTTTCGCTAGCAAGATACCGCAGCAGATAACGCTGCGGTATTGCTTATTTACACTAGTTGGTCTTGTCTCTGAGAAGTTTTTGCAAGAGAAAGAGATAGAGGTGTTTTTACTTGCCCTGGTAGCGCCGGACAATTGGTGCTACAGCATACAATGCCATAGGCAGGACGAGGAGCTCACCGTCTTGCCCCAGCCAGTACAATATGCCAGCCGCCACAAGATGAAGCGCGATGATCCCTGCCGTCAGCCACGGCAAGAAAGCTCGTGGTATGCGCGGTGCAAACAAGAGATAGAGAACACCGCCAAAGCAGTCGAGTGCCAACGCGAGATGTAAGAGGGATGGTGCCATAGTGTTAGACTCCTTATAGTAAAGTGATATTATAGCCTAGCATACTGTGATTACACAGTACTGTCAAATGTTCGATACGTATATATCGTGTCCCCTCCTAAGTCTACCTCAATCTATCCACCTACCTCTTACCATTTCATACGGGTAGTATATGATGGCAGATTGCCATAATCTATGTTTTGTTCTGGTATAAGGGTGCATGACCGAGAATGACCCTTATCGTGTCAGAGGATAGGGAATGGCGAGCGACAAGGTGTGAGAAATGAATAAAACTCCGAATTTATTGCTCAATACACCTAGGCAAGTAATCTCGCTTATGTTTCACTATTTGGTATTATGCTGCTATAATATGTACGTAATGAATAACTCTACAAAACGTACAAAGATACTGGCTACTCTGGGGCCAGCCACCAACACACCAGAGAAAATAGAAGCGTTAATCCGGGCGGGTGCCAACGGTTTTCGCCTCAACTTTAGCCACGGCTCATACGAAGAGCGGCTTGACCAGATTGCATGGATTCGCAAGGCAAGCGCTACTGTTGGTCGCACTGTCGCTATTTTGCAAGACTTGCAAGGGCCAAAGATTCGCCTCGGCGCGCTGAAGGACAATCACTTCGATATTGCGGCAGGTGATGAAATCATCCTCGACCACGCGGTAGAAGAGCACGATGGCAGCAATCGTCTGCCTATTCAGTATAACCTTGCTGATAAGGTCAAGGTGGGTGAGCCTGTCTACCTCTTCGATGGCAAATTGCGTGGTGAGATGACCGAGCGCGTCAGCGACACCGCCATTAAGGTGCGCCTGAGCAACGATGGTTTCTTGATGAGCCGCAAGGGGCTCAACCTACCCGACACCGACTTTGGCGGTGACATTCTGACGCCAAAGGACTTGGCCGATGTCGAATTTGGGGCAGACAAAGATATTGACTTTGTAGCGCTGAGCTTTATCCAGAGCGCGGAAGATATCAACAACCTACGCCAGATTTTGCTGAGCCATGGTTCGACCGCGCAGATTATTGCCAAGGTAGAGACCAAAGCAGCCATCGAGCCAGAAACACTCAAGGCAATCGTCAAGGCCGCCGATGGTGTGATGGTTGCTCGTGGTGACCTTGCGGTCGAGACGAGCCCAGAGATTGTGCCAATCGTCGAGCGTGAAATTATCCGCCTCTGCCGCAAGTATGGCAAGCTCTCGATTGTTGCCACGCAGATGCTAGCCAGTATGGTGGATAACCCCGAGCCAACCCGGGCTGAAGTGAGCGACGTTGCAACTGCTGCTATCCTTGGGACAGACGTCGTGATGCTTTCTGACGAGACAGCCAATGGTGACTACCCAGTTGAGGCCGTTAAAATGATGGCCGACACCGTGCGCTACACTCAGTCGCGCTGGCCGATGAATGACATGCCCATCGAGGAGGGCCGCACCAACCGCCGGCTCAATGCGATCGCCCACGCTGCCGTTGACGTGGCACACAAGGTTGACGCAACAGTGATCGTTGCCGAGACGCATTCTGGTGCGACAGCGGCACGTATCGCTGCGTGTCGACCGGAGTTGCCAATTATTGCGGTGGCACCAGACCCCCGTGTGGCGCAGCAGCTTGCCTTGTCGTATGCAACGCGTAGCTTCGTCCGGCCTGACAGCCAACAGCTTGGCAGCGACCTAACGCGCGAGTTGCTGAGCCAAGGTGCCTTTGGTGATGTATCGTCGGTTACGGCCGTCATTATCAGTGGTCGCCAGCCTGGCGCGACTGGTGGGACGGATACGCTGAGCGTCCGCACCTTCGAGCGCTAAGCTTACCAAAGCAACTGATAGGAACACCCACCTACCATATGGTGGGTGTTTTTGTCAGTGAAACAGAAGCAATCTGTGTATGCATTACCTGCCGATTGCAAGAGGGTATAGGCAGAGTACGAAGTATGTCGAGCTGTTTGTCACGAAAATTTGGTGTATTCTATAGGGATATAGAGTAGCAGCAGGTCGTTTGCAGTAACTTCGCATGCTGTGTCGTTGTATATAATACATCGTATATGAAAAAAGTAGTGTAAAAATAACATCACACAGCATGAGCACTCCTTGTGAAGTCATCGACTAATCGACCAGAGGTAGGCTATTGCCGAGAGTGCAACACGATGGTGTGAATATAGCAATCGATGGATTGATACTTCGCACCAAATGAGCAAGGTGAGTTGCACCACAATGTCAAATAAGCTACACTAGAGAAAACAACATAAGCGATACATTGTGGGCATACGATTGATCAACAACCGAGGTAGTATCCAAAACTCGATACGAGGCTTCGGTTCGCTGTATCAGGGTGTGGACTGGTGTGCACCACACAAAAATTGTAGCGCTTGTATAAAAACAAACAAAGGAAACCGTTCATGCCAGATATAGACTTCGACGAACTCGACCGCGCGGTGCACGATTTGATGCGCCAGTCTGGTCAGCTGTCAGCAACGCAAGACAAGCCGTCTGAAGCGCCAGCCGCCACACCAAGCAAAGATTCGGCCTCATCAAGCGCCCAACAGGTTACATCACCCCAACAAACAACGCCAGTAGCAACTCCAGCTCGTCCTGAGGTAAGTGATGGTACGCAAAGTGCAAGCACCTCAAGTGTCCAGGATAATAACACCTCAACAGGTTCAGTGCAGCAGGCAGACTCACCAGATACTGCAACGCCAGCTAAGCAGTCACCTGCATTAGCACCTCGAGATAATACTAATAGCACTAATGAAACGGTGCAGACTGATGATAGTACCACAGCCACTGATACTACCTTTGCTACCGATACAAATAACACACCAGCTCGCCGCCGTGGCGTGACAATTATGCCGCTGTCGCAACAAGCGGACGAAGCAGAGCCAGCAGGGGGGCCATATGAGCCAGTTGAGCCTGAGCCAGCTGTCGACCGTGCCCGGGCGCTGTCAGAGTCGGTCGTCGCATCGGAGCGTGAGCCAGCTTCGATACCTACCACGCCAGAGCAAACTGATACAGATGGTACAGAATCAGCTCAAGTGACTCCGCTAAATACAGCAACACCAGCAGCGCCGACAACAGAAAGTGTGTCTTCTCAGTCTCAGCCAGCAGCGATCGTGACGGTTGACCCTGACGATATTATTACCCCCGCCAGCGACGATGATGACGAGAGTGACGACACATATACCGATCGAGCGCAGTTCTTTGGCCGGTCGGCAGCGCGGCCGTTCTTTACACCGCCCCGCGCAGCAACGCCAGCAGATGATGTATCATCCACAACAAATTCAGATGCATCAGCTCCTATAGCAGAGACAGACAACATCGCGCCGTCAGCTCCGAGTGATGGAGCAGTGAGTGACGAAACATCTGCTACAGCTGTAGAGGAAGAGGTGCCAGCGACGATCGACCAAGTCGAGTCAGAGATGCCAACGATGCCGTATCAATTTGCGGGCGAAGATGCTGAGGGTGATGATGATGACGATGACGAAGCGCTTGTCCGTCACCTCAATGAGGTGAATCACACACAAGATAATGCGACTGAGCCAGCGCAAACATCCGTCGGTGATGATCTTGATGACACATTTGCCCCGCAACCACTCATCATTCCACCGCCAACAGAAGAGGAGGGTAACACGTCGCTACCCCCCGCCGAAACGGTGGTGCAGCCAATGAATGATACGCATACGGCTGATGATGAGGCATCTGTCATAGCATCACAAGATGAGCCTGATGACACAGCTGATACTCGCGGTGCTGATGACGCTAATGATGATCGCTTGCTCTATGCACCAGCGACGCCAGTAAATACAGATGTACCAGCAGCGTCGAGCGGTGGTGATACTTCTGATAGTGACGCAGCGCAGCCGCTCGACGAGCCAGCGTGGCCTGAGCTGCAATATGATGAGCCAGATGACGTGCTAGGTGCGCAAACTCCTGATGCAGACCACGCTGCACCTGCGTGGCCAGAGGTAGCGGTAGAAAATACGAGTGCTGTGGATGATAGCCAGGTATCAGCTCCGGTGGCTGATGCGGATGTGCCGAGCGAGCATGAATCGTTTGATGGTGAGAGTAACTCTTGGGAGGAGCCCACTACTATGCCAGCTCAACCGCAAGCAGGTGATATCGCCTCGGCAGAATTGCTGACGGCCGAGCACACTATGCCTGATATGGCAGCAACCAATGACAGCCCATCGCCACAGCCAGAAGAAGCGCTCGCTGAGGATGCTCTACCAGAAGCTCACGTTGATCGCCCATTGCCACTACTTGATACTTATAACGAACGTCGTAGTAGGGCTACTGAGCCATACTTTAGTGCTCCTTCTTCGTCTGAAACATACCGACAAGAGGAGGCGAATACTGATGATGTAGTTGACGCTGCGCATAGTGTGAACGATGCCGTCCAGAACACGCCAGCAGTGCAATCATCAGGTACTGCTGATAGCCAAGTAGAACAGCCATACGCACCTGCTCCACCACTGTTTACACCAGCTGATGATGTTGTCGCCAAGGCGCAGCAGATTATTGCTGCTCACCCTGAGACATCCACCAATGATACACCAACGTCTCCACAAAAAGAGGAGGATATGCCAGAGAATGCGCCTGAAGTTGTGCCAATTACGCTTTCTCGGCCAGCCGACCAACAGACTGAGCCATCGGTTGCTGATGCGTCAGCTATGCATACTGCAGATGAGACAGCACCAACCGAGCCAAATGATGATCAAGCAGCTGCTCCATCTATTCAGCGTCCGCGTGGTCGCTTTATGGACATCGTGGGTGGCGCAGCCCCAGTTGCTGCAGCTGCCCAAACGGCTCGCCCACGGGTGCGCCGCCAGGGTGCGGTGGTTGAGCCGCTGACAAGTAGTGCACCAGTGGTTGGCATGGATATTCGCCCTGCGCCTGGGCATGAGCTAGCGCAGCATCACGCAGGAGCAGCATCGAGTCCTTCGGCAAGTGATGAGGCTAAAGCATCTGATGTAGGAACACCTGATGGAGCGCCATCTGCAGATGCGCTCGACCTCCAGCCTGGTGATGAAAAGCCGCTAAGCTACACGCCATTCTTACCTGATGTCGAGACCAAGGTCGATAAGCGCCCACTGGGTGGTGCTGATACGCTAGTGGGTGATGTGCCAACTTTGGCCGATACTACTCCGATGGGAATGTATCATGATGAGCATGCCTCAGCTGAGCAATTCATTGATGCGCTGACAGATACGAGCGAGAATGCGCCATCACTTTATCCGGCCGATGATCACTACCCACTACCCGAGCAAGATACACCAGAGACTGCTACAGCGGATGATGAGCCCATGTATCAGCTAGAGGATCACTATGGCGCCGACCGGTCGCTCTACCCGGATGAACCAGCCGACTCTCATGAGGCATCGGCTGATGGAGCAGGGCCGCAGTTTGCAGAAGATGAGATCGACCTGAGCTTGCCCGTGCCTGGCCCTGGCGAGCCAGATATCGACTACTACGGCGAAGCAGAGCGAGTCGAAGCTGAGCCAATGACGGTGGAGACTGAGTGGGATGATGAGCCAACCGCGAGCGACCAAGCACACGTCAATACCATCGAAGAAGCGGCTGCCACTACCCAAAATGGCGACACTGCGCTCGCCCTCCACCAAGCACTCCAAGAAGAGAACGAAGGCAATGTCGTTGCACCAATCTACAGTGCTGAGGAATTTACCCGCGCGCCAAAGAAGTCGCGCCGCCGCCCCGAGCAAGCCGCCGGCTGGATTTGGCTGCTGTGGATCGTCATGCTACTGGCACTTGGTGCTGGCCTTGGCGCGGTCTATTACACACTCTTTACCTAGCGCCAGTGCAGCAGCATCCGGTATAATAGGCTACTATGGATATACTTGATGGATTGAACGACGCCCAGCGTTCGGCAGTGGTGGCATCTGATGGTCCAGTCTTAATTCTCGCAGGAGCGGGCAGCGGCAAAACAAAAACGCTCACGCACCGCATTGCCTACCTCCTAACCGAGCAGGGCATCTGGCCGAATGAGGTCTTGGCTGTTACCTTCACCAACAAAGCAGCCCGCGAAATGCGCCAGCGCCTCTGGCAGATTGCTGGGCACACCCAGGTAAGCTCGCCTCACGCGCCACAAACCGATCAACCACCTCGCTCCTTCATGCCGTGGATGGGGACATTCCATGGTATTTGTGTGCGGATATTGCGGCGTGATGGTGCGGCTATTAGCATTCCACCAAATTTCGTGATTTATGACGAAGACGACCGCCAAGGGCTCATCAAGCAAGCGATGAAGCAGCTCTCCATTGGTACGGACAGGCTTAAACCACGTGCTGCCAGTGCAGCGATTAGCAAAGCTAAGAATCAGCTTCTCTCGCCCAGCGACTACGCAGCCAGTGCGCAGTTTCCCTTCCAGCAGGCGGTGGCAGAGATTTACCAACTGTATGAGCAGCTGCTGGCTGATGCCGGTGCGCTCGATTTTGACGACCTCCTGCTCGAGACGGTACGCCTCCTGCGCGGTCACCCGACGGTGCGTCAGCGCTATCAAGCGCAGTTTAAGCATATTCTCGTTGACGAGTATCAGGACACGAATGCTGCGCAGTATCAGATCATTAAGCTGCTAGTCAACCCACAGCGTAATATCTGCGTGGTAGGAGATGACTGGCAGTCCATCTATAGCTGGCGTGGCGCAGATTTTACGAATATTCTCAATTTTGAGCGCGATTTCCCGGGGGCGCTGGTGGTGAAGCTCGAGCAAAATTATCGCTCGACGGGCGCTATTCTCGAAGCTGCTGGCAATGTAATCAACAAAAATCAGCAGCGGACGGACAAAACCCTCTGGACGGCAGCCGGCCCAGGTGCACCAGTGCAGGTGCAAGCTGCCTATGATGAAGCAGAGGAGGCGTATACCATTGCCAGCCAGATTGCTGCGCAGGTGGCGATGGGTGAGCGCGACTATAGCGACTTTGCTGTCTTGTATCGCACCAACGCCCAGAGCTATGCCTTCGAGCGGGCCTTCAACCAGCAGCGCGTGCCATACCAGTTGGTTGGTGGGGTGCGGTTTTATGACCGTAAGGAGATTAAGGATATCTTGGCCTATCTGCGCCTTATCTACCAGCCAAATGACCGCGTGAGCTTTAGCCGGATCGCTAATGTACCAACGCGGGGGATTGGCGCAACGAGCCTGGAGAAGTTCCTCATCTGGCAGAGCACTAGCGGGCTCGATATCATTAGTGCGCTGGTTAATGCCCGCCAGGCAGCGGCACTGACGAAGCGGGCGCAGACTGCCCTGACGCAGCTGGGCCAGTTGTTACGCGGCTTCCAAGCGCAGGTCGAGGCTGCGGCCGACCCAAGCCAATTGATTGATGATGTGATTACCAAGACGGGCTACCGCGACTATGTTCTTGATGGCTCACCCCAGGCCGATGATCGCGAGGCCAACCTCAGCGCACTGCTGTCTGATGCGCGGGCCTTTGCCAGTATGCCGGACTTTCTTGAGGAAGTTGCGCTTATGTCTTCGGTCGATCAAGCGACGGGTGTGCACAGCGTGACGCTGATGACGCTCCACGCTGCCAAGGGGTTGGAGTTTCCGGTGGTGTATATGGTGGGGCTTGAGGATGGCCTATTTCCCAGTGCTCGGGCGCTCGAGGAGGGGCCAGCCGCACTCGAAGAGGAGCGTCGCCTCTGTTATGTGGGGATGACACGCGCTCGACAGGAGCTCTATATGAGCTATGCGCAGAGCCGCTTGCAATTTGGTAGCCGCAGCTACAACAGCCCATCACGCTTTCTCGACGATATGGGCATGAGCCTGTCGATGGTGCATACCGAACCAGCTACACCAGTGTACGATGACGCGTTGGATGAGGTCATGCCGTATGAGGTTGGTGATATGGTACGGTCGCTCCAGTTCGGCGATGGTGAGGTGATCGACATTGATGGTATGGCAGTGAGTGTGCGCTTTGCAAATGGATCTACCAAGAAGCTTAATGTGCAGTATGCCCGCCTTGAGAAAATTACTCCCTAGAACTACCCGCCATCGGCCAAAAAATGCTATACTAAAAAAATGAAAAACACACTTGTAAAGCAGCTGCGCCGCCTCTTGCCCGCAGCGATGATCCACACTCTCGAAGAAGCGTATCGGCGAAGCCGCATTGCCCTAGTAGCGGCACGCTATGGCAACCCAGCCAAGCACCTGCGCGTCATTGCTGTGACGGGCACGAATGGTAAAACGACCACCGTTAACTATATCAATGAAATCCTTAAGGCCAGTGGCCACCACACAGCAATGTTCTCCACGGCACTGATCGAGGTGGCAGGTCAGCGCCAGCTCAACGACCTCAATGCGACAGTCGGCTCCACCGCGCGGATGCAGCAGTTCTTTGCCGAGGCGAAGCGAGCCAATGTGGACTTCGTCGTGCTAGAAATTACCAGCCATGCGCTTGATCAACATAAGCTTGATGGTGTGCCAATTGACGTTGCAGTCATGACTAATCTCACCCAAGATCACCTCGACTACCACAAGACGATGGAGCGCTATGCCGCCGCCAAGGGCAAGCTCTTTGCCCGAAAGCCGCGCTTTATTGTGCTTAACCGTGATGACGAGTGGTTTCCTTTCTTCGACAAATACACGGCGCGTGAGCAGAAGATTACCTATGGTCAAGATGCAGCTGCCACAGCTCGGATTACGCAGGCAGCGACCCGCAAAGGAGGCGGCAGTGCAACGGTGCTTCTTGGTGATGCGACAAAGCTACCACTGACAACCCATCTCCCAGGGGTATTTAATATTTACAACATGACGGCCGCAGCGGCTGCTTGCCAATTGCTGGGCGTCGCACCAGAGGATATTGCTCGGGGCGTGGGTAATCTCACTGGCGTGCCAGGGCGCTTCGAGCGTGTGCCGGTGGATACGCCATACGATGTGGTAGTCGATTATGCCCATACCCCTGATGCACTTGAGAAGCTACTGACCTCAGCGCGGGCTATTACTAAGCAGCGTATTATCTTGGTGTTTGGTGCGACGGGCGATCGCGACAAGGCGAAGCGCCCCATCATGGGTGAGATTGCTGCTCGCCTGGCCGATCAGATTGTCGTTACCGACGAAGAGAGCTACAACGAAGAGCCAGCCGGCATTCGCCAGGCAATCCTGCGCGGCATCCACCAGGCGGGCGGGGCAGGTCACACTAGCGAGATTGCCGACCGGCGCGAGGCTATTGCTCAGGCGCTCGCTATTGCTCAGGCGGGCGATACCATTCTTATCACCGGCATGGGCCACGAGCAATTTCGTATCATTAATGGCCAGCGCCAACCATGGAATGACGCGGCAGTGGTGCGAAGTTTGGTTGCTGAGCATAAGTAGTAGTGGCATCTTTACCCCTGATATGACGAGGATTCAAGGAGAGCTTTTGCAGGCTATCCACTAGCTTTTTTGCCCGCATTTTGCTATACTATATTGCAGCGTATATTGCTGCGCAGATTATGATACAGTCTATTCCATTTTTGAAATTTCTCTCGCCACGCAATCTTGCTGTCGCTGGTATGGTTGCGCTGGTTGGTATTGGCCTATGGCGGATTCCGTCCGTCCATGCAGCGTCGCGCCAGCCAGGTAGTGGTGAGCATATCATCACATTGCACGAAGGCACGGCCAAGCGCGGGTTCTACGCCAAGGCGACTACCTTGCGTGATGCGTTGCGTGAGGCAAATGTGCGGCTTGACGACAAAGATCGCACCGAGCCTGAGCTTGATACACCACTAGAGAGCGCCTCGTACGAAGTAAACATCTATCGAGCGCGACCAGTGGTGATTCGCGATGGTGGGGCAGATACGAAGCTTATTACCGCCTATCGCACAGGCAAGCAGATTGCTGAGCAGGCAGGTATTCCATTGCACGATGAAGACCAAGCGGTGCTGGCTCGCTCGCGCGATATCATTGCTGATGGGGCGGCAGAGGTGATGACAATCCGCCGCGCAACGCCCTTTACCCTTGTATTTTATGGCAAAACCATCCAGGCATACACGATGGAGAAGACGGTCGGTGCAATGCTCAAGGCCAAGAAAATTACCTTAGGTGCTGATGACACTCTCTCGGTGCCAGCGAGCGCACCACTGACAGCTGGTATGACGGTAGAGCTCTGGCGTAATGGCAAGCAGACGGTGACGGTAGAGGAAGAAGTCGACTTCAAGACAGAGGAGATCAAGGATGCCGACCGCGAGCGTGGCAAAAAAGAAGTCAAGACCGAAGGCAAAAAAGGCAAGAAGGCCGTGACATACGAGATTATTATGAAGAATGGCCGCGAAGAGTCGCGCAAACAACTTAGCAGTGTGGTAACGCAAGAGCCAGTCAACCGGGTCGAGATCGTGGGGACGAAGAAGAAGTCGGTCGATACTACCTTTAGTGGTGATTTTGCAGGGGCACTAGCGAAGCTACGTAGCTGCGAAGGGGGTTATACCTCCAATACTGGCAATGGTTATTACGGTGCGTATCAATTTGACATCAAGACCTGGGGTGGCTTTGGTGGCTATGCCAATGCAGCAGAAGCACCACCAGAGGTCCAAGACCAAAAAGCCTGGGAAACGTACCAGCGTCGTGGCTGGCAACCCTGGCCAACCTGTAAGAATAAGATGGGGCTGCAAGACATCTACCGCTAGCAGCCTAGCTAAGAGAGTGAGATGATTACGAAGAGCCTCTATCGTCTGTGGCAGCATCGTCAACCAATGATGGCCTGCCTGCTGGGGCTAAGTGTGGTGAGTGGCCTTGTCGTGGCAAGCTATGCCTCGGCTCAGAGCCCAGCAGCAGTGCCAGCTCGACTGGTTACTGTAGTAGAGAATGGTCGAGAGCGTGCTGTGTACTCGACTGCTTCGTCTGTGCGGGAGCTCATCGCTACCTCAGGTATGAAGATTGATGCCTCGCATGATTCCGTCTCGCCCCACCTTGATGCGTCGCTTGCGCAAGCAGCGCCAACAGTGACAATCCTGCGGGCTCGGTTAGTCACTGTGATCGATGGTAAGAAGCGTTCTCGTGTGCTCACCGCAGCACAGACGCCGCAGGATATTGCCAAGGCGGCTGGCATGGCGCTCTACCGCGAGGACAGAGCCAGCTTCCAGACACCTGGCAACATTGCACTAGACGGGCCAAGCGAGATGATGACTATTCACCGCGCACCGACGCATACGGTGACAGCGGAGGAGCCGATTGCATTTGCAACTGAGACGATCAAAGATAAGCAGCAGTTCATCGGTAGCAAAACAATTAAGCGAGCTGGTCAGCCAGGCATTCGCCGCTTGACTTATACAGTCGAGATGAAGGATGGCACTGAAGTGCAACGCCGCCTAGCAGCGCAAACAGTGGTAAAGCAGCCGATTGCGCAAGTAGAAGTAGTTGGGACCAAGCCTAAGAATCCATTGACGAAGAGCAAGGGCGCGCATCACTTTACTGACAGCAAAGGGGTGAGCCACCGCGAGACATACTACGATTTGCCGATGAATGGTGCGATGCGTAACTGTGGTGGCGGTACCTATACCATTCGCGATGATGGTGCTAAGGTCGATAAAGACGGCTATATCCTCGTGGCGGCGAATTATAGCAATTACCCACGCTGCTCGGTGGTTGAAACAAGCATGGGCCTAGGCAAAGTGTACGATACTGGTAGCTTTGCCACCAAGCATCCACACGGCTTCGACCTCGCGACAGATTGGACGAAGGCGGATGGCAAGTAGATACTGTAATTTCTAGCAAACAGTTCGCTATTGTTGAGGAAATTTTGATATTATTTCTTTTTCTAATTCATGTGTGAGTAGGGTAACATCACGTATATACCTCAACATCTTGTGCAGTCTATCCCCAATTAGATCCGGAGAGTATTGATGTGCGCCGTATACCTGAAAATTCTCAAGAGATATTCTAATGATTTCTATAATTTGCTGATCTGTTAGCCTGTCCAAATATTGCATTAGTTCAGCCAGAATCTCTCTTGACCGGTCGAAGTTGTGACTTTCTCTTAACTCATTAATGAGCAGATCTTGACGATAGTTTGGTTCATCTAATTTAATTTCCGGGAATTCTTTCTTAAAAAATGAAGATAGATTTTTATAGAGTGTAATGGCCGACTTTTTTCTTTCCTCCCACTCCATAAGAAGGAACTGACTCATTTTAGAGCTATCGAAAAAAGAAATCCAGTCTCCATCGTTTGTGATAAATATCAAATTTTCTCCGTCCGGTATAGCCTTGAGTAAATGTTCCCAATGTAGTGCATCACCTAAACTGCCTTGTTTACCAGGAGGATCTCCGCATGCAAGTCTTTTTTGTGCGTTAGTATAAACCTCGTCAGATAAAGTAACTGGCTGATAAAAGAGTGCGCCTACAAGACTGTCTGCTTGTAATTTGTATCCTTTTGCATCATTAATTATTTTGTCTCTAAGTGCTTCATAATCTTTCTTAAAGTCATTAAATAATTGTTGCAATTGGTTTACCTCTTGAGAGTATTGAGAAGCAAGCCGTGGAATTGTAAAGTTAGGCAAATTAAACTGTGGGCTACCCAGAGTTTAATTTATTTTTTTCTCTCGATTGCGATAGAACTCATTTCGTGTTTGGGTGTTTTATGTACAGACTTAGTTTGCTTGATTTCTGCAAATCTACCAGAGCTTGTAGTCTCTTAATGTCGTCCTTACTGTAATCGTACAAATTTAAATAGATGTTGGTATCGATAAATATGTGTTTCACAGAATGCCCTTATAATCTTGATTCAACATTAATCTTAACACAGATTGTTAATACGGTTTATATAGTTAATCCCTGGTATAATACAATCATGGCATTACAAAATAAAAAATCTCTGGGGCAGCATTGGCTCAAAGACCCGGATATGCTAGCGGCGATTGCCGATGCAGCAGCACTGACCCCTGATGATACGGTGCTAGAGATTGGCCCGGGGCTTGGTACATTGACGAGCCGGCTCCTGGCCCGAGCGGGCAGGGTAACCGCGGTAGAGTACGACGCTGATCTAGCGCGCAAACTACCAGGGCAATTCCCTGGCAAGCAGCTAACGGTGGTGCATGAGGATATTCTGCAGTTTGACCTTAGTCAGCTTCCTACTGGCTATGTCGTGGTAGCAAATGTGCCGTATTATATTACGAGCAAGATTGTCCAAAAACTGCTGACAGCGGAGAATAAGCCGCGCCGTACAGTGCTGCTGGTGCAGAAGGAAGTAGCTGAGCGAATTGCTGCTGAGCCTGGTGCAATGAGCCTGCTGGGAGTGAGCGCTCAGCTCTATGCTGAGGCGACGCTTGGCCCGGTGGTACCACGCCAGTTCTTCGTGCCGCCACCCAAGGTGGATTCGCAGGTAGTGGTGCTCGAGACGCGCGCTCAGCCTCTCGTGTCGCCAGCGGACGAAAAGGATTTCTTCCGCGTGGTACGGGCGGGTTTTGTAGCGAAGCGCAAGAAGCTGCGCAGTGCACTGGCAGCAGGCCTCGCGCTGGATAAGGCAGCGGTCGAGGTGATGTTGCAGCGCGCTGGTATATCGCCAGACTGGCGGGCAGAGGATGTGTCGATTGCCCAATGGCTCGCTATTATGCAGGAGTGGCGCGCCCGATGATCCAGGCTGATCAGCCTACCTGCTTTCCGCCAGGACTCCTCGTTAGCGTGTCATCGCGTAGTGATGGCACAATGCTCGACCGCACACTAGAAACACATTACCCGCAGGCGGTAGCACATCGGCGGGCCTTCTGCCAGGCGAACGGGGCTGCGTATGCAGACGTGGTGTATCAGCGGGTTGTCTATGGCGCAGGCCGCAGCTATGACCAACTTTGCGAGGTCGATAGCGGCGCGACGACTCGCCACACTGCGGAGGTGGTGGCGGACGGCCTCGTGACGCGCTCGCCTGGAGTGGGGTTGCTGTTGCCAGTAGCCGATTGCGTGGCTACGGTGCTGTATGATCCAGTGCAGCGGGTGCTCGTACTATTGCATCTGGGGCGGCATTCGACACTCTCGCCGCTGCTTGTCCGGACAATTGATCGCCTCATCCACGAAGGCTCTCGGGCAGAGGATATCATTGTTTGGATGAGTCCGAGCGCGCAGCGGCAGAGCTATGTGATGCAGTATTTTGACCAAGCGGCCGACCCAGCTTGGCGGCCCTTTTGCTCGCGCGACGCTGATGGTATCCATCTTGACCTGCCGGGCTTTAATGCTGCTGCGTGCCAGCGCGCGGGCATTGCGCCGCGCAATATCCACATCTCGCCTGTCGATACAGTAACAAACCCTGAGTACTTCTCGCACACAGCGGGTGACACTGGTGGGCGGTTTGCCGTGCTGGCAATGATGCGGGGGAATTAATAGCAATCCGCAGATAAACGAACGTCAAACTCCTCCGCGGTATGGCTGCGTTCATACCTTGCAATATATAATTACATCAGCTATTCTGTGATAAGAAAAGTTTTGTCCATCGATTGGCTGTGGTGGATACAAAAGAAGGAGTGCAAACATGGGATGGTTTAAAAATTCGTTTGGCATCGGGGCTGGTGTAACGCTCGGGGATATGGCGGCTCAGACTGGTGTGGCTATGGTAGTTGATGTTATTGATGGATCAGCCAAGAAGCTGCAGGACGACTATCGCATTGAGCACTTCGATCCAATTATCCGCGACGACCTTTCACATATTATTGCGTGCGGCGCGCTGAGCGAGATGCCATATCCCTTTCCTACTGAGCTCGATTCCAATGCGAAGGCCGCGCAGCAGTCAGGGGAGAAGAGTAGCTTCGTGCGGCGGCACAAGATCGCCGTTGGTATAACTGGTGCGCTTGTGCTGGTGGCAATATGCAACCCCAAGCAAAGTGCCATTGTATTGCTTATTGGGCTGTGGCTGCTGATTGTCGCCGTCGGTATCACAATATTCAAAAAAGCGAGCCGCACTGCCTCAGGCATGATGGTTGGTGCGCTCAGTGCACCAAGGGAGCAGCTCATCAAGGATGGCCAGCAGTATTGGCATATTCGCGAATATGTGCGCCAAGCCCTGGCTGCATCTGAGCTCAGCCCACAAGATGCTGTGCTGAAGCTGAGCCACACCCAGCTTGGGCAGCAATTCCCAGATACAGTGGAGGAGATCGAGGCAAACGCCTTTTATTATAAGCAAAAACTGCAGCAATAAGTAAATAGAAGGAGCAACCTATGCGTATTATCAAACGTCCAGCAACCACCATCCCTAAAGAATCTGCCCATGGCGGCAGTGGAGCACGCAAAGTCTATGTGTCGGCTGAGCACGCCACGAGCCCATATTGTGAGGCGATCACTCATGGCTGGCTGCCTGCTGGCGCGACCTTTGACTGGCATGACCACCCTGGTGTCGAGGAAACAATGATCGTCCTCAAGGGTAGCGGTGAGGTGTCTGACGCAGATGGCACATACGCCTACAACCCAGGCGACGTCTTTATCTTTCCGCCCGATACACAGCACAAGATCCACAACCCAGGGCCAGACGAACATGAGATGATATTTGTGCGTATCACGGGGAAGTAGTTACTGTACCACATAAGTTAGTGATATCCTGGCCGATTTCTTAACTGCTTTAATGTTGTATATAAATCCAGCGGTGTTGGTGTATGAGAGACGGCTGTTGGTTCTTTTGGGATATGCATTTGTGTCGCGCCGAGTCGTACAGTCATACTAGCTATTATTGTAGCATTTTTAATCTTTATGCGTGAGGTCTTCGCCCAGCTTGTCACGCAGCTTTGCTGGCACAGGATAACCTTTCTCTTGAAGCTTAGTGAGGATACGTGCCTGCTGCTCAGGTGAATAATATACGGTTGGGCGTCGACCCTGCTCTTTGCGTGTTGTGCCGGTCAGACTGTCCTCGCCTTCAGGTTTTTCTTGATTAAGGGCGGCAATAGCTCGTCGCACGGTCATGTCGTGTACACCAAGTGCTCTGGCGAGTTGCGGGCAGGTCATTTCTTCTTCTCGTGGAGGGATGAGTGCATGAGTGTCGGCGCTGTGGGGGCGAAAATGCTCTTGGAGGCTCAGAAGTTGTTCGGGTGTGATGAATGGGCGCATCGAATTGCCGCGTGGAGCGACAATGATCTCGCCGATCTTCTGGATGACCTGAGGATTCCTCAACGCTTTCTCGACCGCATGCGGTGTTATATCAAGGTGGCGAGAAGCTTGGCCAACAGATATAAGTGGCTCTGGGCCATGATGATAGACGCCATGGAGCCAGTTGTTGTTCGTCTGGTCGGCAATGATACGCTGATACACATCAGCAAGTGGGCTCGTGAGTGCATCATACATATACCAAGCAAAATGATGATCGGTCGATAGAGCAACACCACATGTCTCATCTTGCACAAGCTCAGCAAGATCGTGTTTTCTATACTCGTGCAATGGTTGATAGCTATTGCCCTGAGCCTGCGCGGCTTGTTCTACAGCTGGAGTATCAAAAACAAAAGCAACATCTGGATAGGTGATAACGGTGCGAGCAGGCTGGGTGTCATGTGGTTGGATGGTTGCAATAAAGCGAAGGAGTTGCTGCGATGCAGATGTTTCTTGAATACGTTGCGACATGTATGCCTGCGCCGGGTCGTGAGTAGAAAGGCCGAGATCATTCTCAAGCAAAAAGCGTAGAAGTTTGTGCAAGTCGTTGAGCTTTTCTACTTGAGCAGTACGACTGTCAAATGTCTCGGGTAATTGTGCTGATTGCTGGGGTTTTTCCATACGCATTATCATACTATAGCATAGGTAGTAGGAGTGTGTATCAAGCCTAAGTGCTTAGCGAACCGTTGCACTAAGTGATTGCCCCAGGTAAGCTGCCACTTGCTCGGCTTGCCAAGGTGAGAGGTGGTAGCCTCGCTTGTGAGATGGCTGGCCATTTTGACGTCGTACGCGGTATTGTTCGGGTGTTATACCAAGGGCTTTAACAGCGTGATTAATCGTCGCGTGCGTCACATGAAGTCGCTTGGCAACGGTCGTGCGGAGCAGATACCCCGCCGGTGCAGGAGTAAAGAGCCCTTTTTCACGCGCCCAGCTCTCGATCTCTCGCTGGTCGGTGGGCGAGTAGTAGCGGTATGATAGTCCAGTCGCTTTGTGGTACTCCTTGCCGTGGATATCGGCCCCGACGCTATTAAGCTCATCAATAATACGCCGCACTGTGTTGCCACCAATACCAAGCTTCTTGGCAACGCCATTAAGTGTGCGATATCCCTCTGGTGGCGGGGTAGACTGAAGGTGCTCGGCGAGGGTCGCTACTTGGCGCGGTGTGAGGAGATGCTGCAATTCTGTGCCGCGCTGGGTGGTAGCGATTTTGCCAAGTTTTTCACGAATGACAGGATCATCCAGAGCTTTCTCGATCGTCTGTGGCGCAACCCTAAGCTCTCCGGCAGCGCGGTGGATGGTTACTTTACCAAGCGAGCGCCGGGTTTGAGCTATATGGTGCTGCTGCTCCATCTTCCTAGCCTCAGTGATGCGCGCCCGGGCATCGGCAATCGGATGAGTGAGCGCATCAACCATGCTTGCCGTAAAGCGCTGGCCATGAGGGAGCTCTAGGCCGCAGGCTGCGTCTTGCTTGATGAGGGCGAGCAGCTCCTCCTTTGTACAGCTCTCAAGCGACCCATGCTGCTCAGGACGATACTGCTGCGTCGCGTGCGTATCGAATACAAGCGTGATATCAGGGTAGATAGCCACCGTCCGGCCTGGTTGCTGGCACTCCTGACGCGGCGGTATTGTTATCATGTAGTGAGCGGGGTTGACTGATGCTTCTGTGTTACTACTCCCAGAAGAGATAGATACATCACGCGTGTCATAGCCAAGGTCATTCGCAAGCAAAAATAACAAGTACTGGCGGTCTTTCTCCAGCTGCGCTGCCCGCTCATTGTCTGGCGAGTGCTCGGAAGGGTGGGATGATGGGTGATGTTCCATAACAGAATGGTGTATTGTACATGATAGATTGCAGCTTTGTCAATAATATGACTGAGTGGTAGCACACTATACCAAAACGTGGTACGATACGAGTACTCTTATTCTCCAAGAGACACGTCATAAGGTAAAAATACGAGGTACTATGCAGGCAAACCAACCATCAGCTCAGTCATCTGACAAGCCTACGCCGATTGACGGCGCACGTCTTGTCTCGCTCATTAATGCACTCCGCAAACTCCCCTGGCCAATGACGTATGAGGTGTATGATAGTCTCGTCCAAGAATTTGGTTGGCAGCTCGTCAAACCACGTGAGCAAGAGCCGCAGACGGGGTATGAGCAGTGCATGCACTACGATGGTCACATGCCATTGCTTGCCACAATAGAAAATGACGTTGTAACGTCGGTAGCGAGTAGCCCAGTTATCGATATGATTCACCAATTACCAGCAGACGCGTGCCACACACTCTACGACGAATACTGCGCAGCCGGCACGGCGGCCTGGGGTTGGCCGACCGATGTACGGCACACAGGTCATCTCACTGGTACGATGTGGAAGGGTTTTGCTCCACAAACACCAGCTTCGCGGGAGCACGTTAGTATCAATCTCAACGAGGAAGACAAGACAATCATGTTTGTCCTTGCCAGCGAGCAAACTGGTGCACCGTCCGATGGTGCCCGCCGCCCACGCACAATTCGTCCCTATCCTGGCCCTGATCCATTGCCGCGCCTGGAGAGCGAGCTACATGAGGAGACATACTTCTCTCCAGAGCAATTCACTGGCTGGATCGACCGCATCCTCAGCCAACCATCACTGCGCTCTATGCAGCAGTTTGATACTACAATGCAGAGCCAGGGTTGGCAGCTTATGAAGCAAGAGGAGAATACCTGGTGGTATTATGATGGGCCACTGCGGGTTATGGTGTCTGGCGAGGGCAGCACTGTATCTATGGTAGTGGCATGGTTTGCTAATGGTTCACCCACGGCAGCCTGTCTTGATCTCTATCGCCAATATAGGCAGGCTGGGAAGGAAGCTTGGGGCGAGCCAGGCGACGAGGTGGATGAAGCCGAGCATGCCGCAGAAGGTCTCGCTATCTCAACCGTCTGGATGACCGACCAGGACGATACCATCACCCTGATGCAGAGCACGGATAAGCTCTATGTGCTGATTACTGTTGCTACTCGGCCGTAGGGTGTATCCATGATACTCGTGCGATAGAACCAAAAGTGATATAGTATAAGGCACCTCATAAGATATAGACAGTAGTACAAGGATGATATATGAAGAAAAAACAATCATCGCAAATACGGAAAAAGCCTCCAGTAGCGTCATTGGAGAGTCCCACAGCGCTTATTGAGTGGATTGATGCGATCAGAGCTATGCCATGGTCATCAGCTTGGTCTGAGATAGCGGCACTGGTCTCTTCGTATGGATGGAAGGCAAAGCTAGATGATGAGAGAAGTCAAGATCATTCACTTATTTTTGAAGATAATACCGGTCATACAGTCATCGTTCAACGTGATGACGACGAAAGCCGCTATAGTATCACGCGTATTGTCGCTCACGCAAAGAATAAACGGTTGCAGCGCAAATCCTACGACGAATACCTCCAAGCGGCCCATGCCGCGTGGGGCAAGCCAAAGGAATATACCGATTACGGCAAATGGGGCCAATACGCACCGCGTGAGCCAGTTACGTATCAGTGGCGATTCTTTCCTATCAAGGATGAGATTTCTTATGTCAGAGATATCGATATCATACAGCAAATATGCACGATTGATTTTAGCCCAGTAGACACAAAAGCAAAGCAGTGGGACATCAAGGTATCATTGCATGTTGAGAGGAATCTCTCCACGCAGCAGTCACCACCGTACATGACAGGGCGTGGCTGGGTGGCAGCACTGAGCTGGCTCGCGGCATTGCCATGGCCATTGTTTGAATATGAGCTTGAAGCTATTCAATCATCATTGGGATGGCATTGGTATAGAGATACAACGTATGATGATTGGCACGGTAATGTCCTTGTTAAAGACACGGTAGGGAATGAGGATGAAGTCGGCGGAAAAAGGCCGGTACGTGATCTGATTCTTGAGTATCGCTTACCTGGTGACGCAAGAAAAAATGAGATACGAGGTCTGCTCATCGAATATTATCAAGCAGCAACCAATGTATGGGGCGTCGCGATACCCCAACAATCATCGTTTGATTCATCACTATGCTGGCAGTGGAAGTTGCCAACTGATGTGACCATCACACTTGGTATGCGACCTGCAACCCTTGACGATAACGATCATGGACTGCGTTCGAGTTACATCTTGTATACAATCATCACCGTAGATACCGAGCAGCAACGTCATCGAATGAATGACCCATATGGTGTTGTACCGCCTCCAGCAGTACCTCCAGCACCAGTCACGGCTCACCAAGCATGGGACATCTTTGAAGAGGAGTTATATAAAACATTACGTCAGTTAAGTGCGCAGCCGCGTCACTACGCGTTGCTATTTGATAGCGATGAAACAGAGCTCCAGTGGAAGAATAATATCATTACACTTGCCAGCCAGGGGATTAACAACGCGACGGCGATGGTAATTAGTATAAGTGGCCTTCCGTATGAGACAGAAAAAAGCCAGCTACAAGCGTGCGGTTTTGTTGAGGATGTTGAGAGGTACTGCTTGGAATGTCGATTGCCGCAAGCTGCCACCAAAGAGCAGCTGCGTGCGGCCGCCCATGGGTGTGTTGTCTGGCTCCGCGATACCCGAGGTATAAACTCGCCAAGCCGGTTACTGGTATGGACAGTACAGATTCCAGAGATTGAGATGGATATCTGGTGGCAACAGCGAAAGGATGCAATTGATCCTGGTCAGCTCTCTATTGCCAACGATCATTTACTGCACGCTGGTGTGCGCAGTGTCAATCTGCATCCCGATCATGAAGCGGTTTATCGCCAGTATAGCGAGAAGTTCTCCACACTTGATCTCACGCAAATACCCAGGGATTATGGCCTCTCATCCCGTCTCGAGAGCGATGTGTTAGGGTGGTTTTATGGTATCGGGTCGCTATCGTGGCCCATGACAAAGCATGAGGTATTAGATGCTATTCGACAGGAGCTTGGTTGGGAGATAGATACGCAGCCAGGATGTGTCAATAACGTTATTCACCTTGTATCTCCAGCGCAGCACCGTCGAAGCATTATTTGTGAAGACAAGCGGAATGTGATGAACTTTTCCGTTGATGGGCTATCACCTGCTGAGGCGCAGGCGTTCTATGCTTACTGCACTGAGTATGGCGCGACTGCCTGGGGTGGAGTAGACTCATCGTACAGTACACCCCGGCAAAATATGCTCACATGGCGCTGTCATTACGTGAAGGACAAGCAGATTATTCGTGAGTCTTGCACGCTGCAGCATAGTAAAACAGGACAGCAGCAGAGTGTCTCTATAACACTTAATATACAACAAGTTGCACAAGCGCAATACCATGACTACATGACCCCACGCAGTTTTGTCAATATAATCAATTGGTTTAACGACCTGACAAAGCCATCAATGAGGCCAAACTTCACAGCGGTGAGCAACGTGTTTGGATGGTATAGTCATCGAATTACCGAGTCAAGCCAGTTTGGTGTGCTTGCTGCGATCGATTGGCCAGATGAAGATAACCCTGATGAATATACCCTTTCGTTCACATTCCAACTGCCAGATGGTATGAGTACTGATGATGTCCATACACTATGGCAGACGTATGTTGAGGCGGGTAATCGCGCATGGGGCACGGCGCAGCTGCAACGAGATGGTGACATCGCGCAATGGATTATGCCATCGTGCGACATGCCATCGTACAAGCGCTTAACACTTGGCGTGAGACCACCGACTAAAGCAGATCATACCGTGGAGCTTTTCTCAGAGTCCATCTTGTATGCAAAGTTTGAGGTTGTGTGGTATGAGTGGCATAATCCAGCGTTAGATACAACGCTCGCAAGCGACACATCGCTAACTGCTGACTTTGTCTACCCAACATGGGAGGCGTTTGAGGATGCGTTATATCAGACACTGCAGTCGTTTTGCAGGCAGTCGCGGCAGTATGCCATAATGGTAGATGATGCAATGGAAAGCTGGAAACAACGGACTGCCATACGATTGAAAGGCCTAGGGGTGGTTGATGACGCGCATGTAGTCATCTCATTTGATGGATGTACAAGACGAACTGGCTTTACTCAACTAACAAATGATGAGCAACAACAATTATGCGCACTTGGATTCAGAAAAGGTAAGTATGACTGGGAGTGCCACGTGCCAAAAGCCGCTTCTGACCAAGCACTACGTGCAGCAGCACATGGTTGCGTCGTACGTTTACGCGATATAAGCGGCATTACGTCGCCAGCCGACATGCTTAATTGGACGTGGCAACTGCCACAGCTTGAGTCTGCAAATCATCAACTTGCTACCGCTCAGCTCGATAGCGGCCAACCGTATATGATTAATTTTGATCTTGCCCGTCTTGGGGTACAGCAGCATAACGCACAAGGTGCGCCTGGTTTTCGCACGTACTCGCTCATGAAAAAGCAGTTTGATGCCAAGATGCAGGTATATCCCACCCCAGAGCAATATACTGCTCAAGTCAATCGTATTTTGAGCCAGGTGTGGCCGCTATCCATGGAGCAGTTTGATAACGCGATGCGACAGCAGGGCTGGCGGATAATGAGCATAATGCCCCATATGAAGGCGGTACGGTGGTATCATGATGGGGCGCTGTCGATGCAAGTGTCTAGTCATAAGGATACTGTCACTCAGGTAAAGATATGTTTTGCAAGTCAGTTACCCGTCATGGATTGTCTTGACCTTTATCGTTGCTACGCGCAGGCTGGGCGCGCAGCGTGGGGTGAACCAGTCGATGGTGATAATATAGGTGAGATTGAACATATCACGGAGGATATACGTATCTCAACCACCTGGAGAACTGACATGGGCGATACAATCACCCTCGTGCAGCGTGCGGATCAGCTTGATGCATCAATTGATATTGCCAAGCGGCATAGCCCAAGACATCCTAACTCGCCCCATGCTATAATACCCCTATGACCAAACAACACGCCTACATCACCACTGCTATTCCTTATGTCAACGGTAAGCCGCATATTGGCAATGCGCTCGACTATCTCCTGGCCGATATCTGGGCACGCTATCAGAAGCAAAATGGCCACGAGGTACGCTTCCAAGTTGGCACAGACGAACACGGTAATAAAATCGCTGTCAAGGCTCAGGCGAATGGGCTCGACCCGCAGGGTTATGTGGACAGTATGTATGGCAACTTCAAAGTCTTGATGGAGGCAGTTGGCGCAGAATACACTGACTTTATCCGCACGACCGACCCACACCACGTTGCAGCAGTGCAATACATCTGGCAGCGGCTTGCTCAGGCAGGGCTGATCTACAAGCACACCTATGAGGGCTGGTACTGCGTGGGGCATGAGGCATTCTTTACCGACAAGGAAGTCCACGAGACGAATGGTATATGTCCTGATCACCAAACGCCGTATGAACGCGTCTCAGAGGAGAACTACTACCTCAAAGCGAGTGCCTTTACTGAGCAGATTCGCCAAGCCATTACTGAAGGCCGGATGAAAATCGTGCCCGAGTTCCGCAAAAATGAGTTCCTCGAGCTTATTAAAAATGGTGTCCAAGATGTCTCAATTAGCCGTCCGCGTAAGACACTGAGCTGGGGCGTGCCAGTGCCAGGCGACGACAGCCAGGTGATGTACGTCTGGCTCGATGCCTTAGCCAACTACATTACGGTGCTGGGCTATCCAGATAGGGCCGAGTGGCAGGCGTATTGGCCAGCCGATGTGCAAGTCATTGGCAAGGATATCTTGCGCTTCCACGCAGGGATTTGGCCAGCTGTGTTGCTTGGGCTCGATCTCCCACTACCGAAGACACTACTCGTTCACGGCTTTGTCCATGTTGGGGGTAGCAAGATGAGCAAAACAGTCGGCAATGTGGTCGACCCAATGGAAATCATCCAGAGCTATGGGGCTGATGCCTTCCGCTACTTCTTTGCTCGTCATATTCCTACCCAAGACGATGGGGACTTTACTTGGGAGAAATTTGAGAAGGCATACAACGGTGAGCTCGGTAACGACCTCGGCAACCTTGTGCAGCGGGTGGCAGCCATGCTGACGCGCTACCAAGCAGGAGTGATTGGCGATGCGCCACAAGCCGAGCACGATATGACCATCTACCGCGACATGATGCAGCGACTGGAGTTTGACAAAGCACTCGATGAAGTATGGAGCTCCGTCCGCAGCCTCAACCAATACCTCGAGCGGGTCAAACCATGGGAGATCGCCAAGCGCCGCGCGACCGACCACGATGCCGAGTCGCACCTGAGCGAAGTCTTAGCCTATGCGGCCAGTACGTTGCTGCAGATTGCCGATGAACTCGTGCCATTCATGCCTGCCACCGCTCAGGCCATTCACACTATCTTTGGTACTGGCGTCGTGCCAGCCGACGTCCCACCGCTGTTCCCGAAGCGCTATATCCACACTCCCGACCCACGAGCTCACGTTGCCTCATAAACAAAGGAGTAAGCTATGACAAGTGATACAACACATACTCTTGGCAGCACGCCACCCATGCCGCGCCTCATCGACTCGCATTGCCACCTACATGATAGCGAGTTTTACGACGATGCAACGCGCGAGGCAGCCTACCAGCAGGCGGTTCAGGCTGGCATTGCTATGATCTGCGTCGGGACGGATGTGCGCAGCTCGCGTCAGGCAGTGCAGTTTGCCCTAGCGCACGACCACTGTTATGCAGCGGTTGGTATTCATCCTCATGATGCCGAAGCAGCAGGTGAGGCAGGCATTGCCGCCATCCGCGAGCTCCTCGCTGAGCAGCCACTGCGGCAGGGCCGGCCCGTCATTGTGGGGGTGGGGGAGATTGGCCTGGATTATTTTTATGACAATAGCGCCCGCCCAGCGCAGCAGCAGTGCCTCCAGGCGCAGTTGCAGCTCGCAGCGGAGTTCCAGCTGCCCGTTAGCTTCCACGTGCGCGACGAAAAGCAAGCGCACGGCGCAGTATGGCAGGACTTTTGGCCTATCTACGATGCCCAGCCAGTGCGCGGCGTCTTGCATAGCTTTACCGATACCCAGGCTCAGCTTGAGCAGGGCCGTGCTCGCGGCTTATATATTGGCGTCAATGGCATCAGCACCTTTACAAAAGACAGTGTTCAGCAGCAGCTCTATACCGATCTCCCACTCGATGCAATACTGCTTGAGACCGACGCTCCCTTCTTGACTCCGGTACCCTTCCGTGGTAGAATCAACCTACCGGCTTATGTGGAGGAGGTAGCCCGTGACCAAGCAGCCAAGAAAGGTTTGCCTATCGCGCGCATCGCTACCACCACAACGGCAAATGTACAAAGGTTATTTGATATATGAGCGGTGAGAGTTTCTTTCCAATAGATCACACAAAACAAAAGCCCGTCAGCAAGGGCGATTTTGCGCAGGAGCAAAAACCACAACCAGGAGAGAATCGCTCGGGTATTAAGTCTTATGCTGAGCTTATGGAGGAACGGCAAGCGGATAGAATTGCATCGGCATTAGCCGGTGTTTCTGCTGCTTTGAATGAATATAATGGCACGACAAGGGATGAGAATAAGGGTAAGACGGTATCCCCAGAAGCAATTTATCGTGAGAATATACTCTATACTGCACGAGTGACGAGTCTTGTGCTAGAAATGCGTAAAGATCAGCTTAGGACGAGTGGCAGCCAAGATGCGAGCAAGCTACTTGAAGAGAATAGTGGAATGACTGGTGTGAATAGTGCTCTTAAGGAGTCTTTTACTGCTGATGATGAGATTAATTCCGATTTTTGGAACAAAAAGATTGACGAAGAAGAAGAAACTGGGCCGGATGATCAGTCTCGCTGGGGGCTCGCTGCCTAGTGAAAAAGCCAAGCTCACTCCTTGGCAAGGCCTACGCGCTGCTGGCGGGCGATACCAGTGTTGGTAAGTCGAAGAAGCGGCCGTTTAAACGTTATACCGAGCGTGAGCTCATTACACTCGAGAGCGAGATTGGGGCAGAGCTATTTGGCCCGGTCGAGAAGGGTCGGCACCGCGAATTCTTTTGCCTCGACGAAAAAACCTGGATCTGGCACGAAGAGTGGACAGATGAGAAGCGTCATATCCAGACCAATACTATCCGCTACGAGATTAACGACCAAGGCATCCTCAAAGCACAAGAGGGTGCTCGCTACAGCTACCTGATCGGTGATGAACTACGTAATTTTGTCATGGCGACGCGCCTCTATTATGAGCGGGTAGCACGCGAGATTTACCACGTTGACCCCAATACTGGCCAGCGTTTCGCCGATCCGGACTAGAGTGCTATACTAATTGGAGTGAAACCAGAGATGATATATTGCGACCACGCAGCGGCCACGCCGATGGATGACCGTGTTTTGGCAGCGATGCAGCCCTACTTTGCTGAGCAGTTTTTTAACCCGTCCAGCCCCTATGCGCCGGCAGTAGCGGTGCGGCAGGCCTATCGCCAGGCAAAGCACCGCCTTGCAGTGGCGCTGGGCGGCAAGCCAGATGAGATTATTATGACGGCTGGTGCAACAGAGTCGATTAACCTCATGTTTGCTGGCATACACGGCCATGTCGTAACGGCAAATATTGAGCACCACGCCGTGTTAGCAGCAGCGCGCCAGCATGATGTGACAGTGGTGAAAGCGAACCCAAAGGGCGTGGTGACACCCGAGGCGATTGCCGGGGTGATTCGCCCAGAGACTGTGCTGGTGAGTGTTGCCTTGGCTAATAATGAGCTGGGGACGATTCAGCCGTTGCGGGCAATTGCCGCAGTGGTAACTCGTGAGCGCCAGCGACGACTCGAAGCAGGTGAGCCAACGCCGCTCTACCTCCACAGTGATGCCTCGCAGGGGGCAGGTCAGCTCGATATTAATGTGGCGCGTCTTGGCGTGGATGCACTAACGCTTAATGCGGGCAAGATATACGGCCCTAAGCAAGTTGGTCTCTTGTGGCTAGCTAGCCAGGTGCGGCTTGATCCACTCATCGTTGGTGGTGGGCAAGAGCGTGGCCTGCGCAGTGGGACAGAGAATGTGGCTGGTGCGGTCGGCTTTGCAACGGCGCTGGAGCTTGCCCAGGCACATCGCAAATCCGAGGCGCAGCGCCTTGAGCGTTTGCGTAACAGTATGCAGCGCATACTATGCGAGCACATCCCCACGGCAGTTGTCTCGGGCGACGTGAAGCATCGCTTGGCGGGTCATCTACACATCTCGTTCCCGGGGGTTGATGCCGAGCGGCTCATTTTCTTACTTGAGCGCGATGGCGTGCTTGTGGCGACTGGTAGCGCCTGTGCGGCCAATAAAGGATTGCGCAGTCATGTTCTCACCGCGATTGGCCTGCCGCCAGAGGTAGCTGACGGAAGTCTACGTATTAGCCTGGGGCGGCTCTCGACCGAGGAGAACTGCCAGCGCGCGGCGCAGTGCATTATTGCAGCGGTGCAGCACGAGCAGGAGCGAGTGAAGGGGGTGCAGCGATGAAATTATTACGCTGGCTTGCCGGGATATTTATCGCCCTGATGCTCCTGGTTTGGCTTGGTGGGCGCTGGCTGACGCGCGACGACCTTGCCACGTGCCAAGCAGCCCCGAGTAGTGCTGAGCAGTGCCAGGCTGCTGATGCTATTGTGGCAGTGAGTGGTGGCGATACCCAGGCCCGCACCGCCGAAGCGATTCGCCTCTACCAAAATGGATGGGCACGCTTCATCGTCTTCTCAGGTGCTGCCGCCGATAAGACTGGCCCAAGCAATGCCGAGGCAATGCGCCGCCAAGCTGTGGCGGCTGGTGTGCCCGACCGTGCCATTCTCACCGAGGAACTAAGCGAAACCACCCGCCAAAATGCTAAAAAAACTGGCCAACTCCTCCGTCAAAAGAATCTTGACTCCATCATCCTCGTCACCAGTGCCTACCACTCGCGCCGCGTTGCGCTGGAGTTTGGCCAGTATGTACCGCATATCGCCATGCGCAGCCACCCTGTCGCTACCGACCGGCAGTGGTCAGACACCTGGTGGCTTACGCCAAGTGGTTGGCAGCTGACGATCGAAGAGCTGGTGAAAATTGGTTGGTTTAAGGCGGTGCGGCCATGACACAGCGCGTCTTTGTCGGGATGAGCGGTGGAGTGGACAGCAGCCTCACCGCAGCGCTGCTGGTGGAGCAGGGCTACGACGTGACCGGTGTGTATATGAAAAACTGGAGCCAAGATCTGCCTGGCATGCAGTGCCCCTGGGCGGAGGACTTGGCCGACGCCAAGCGGGTGGCAGTGCAGCTGGGTATCGACTTTATCGTCTTTGATTTTGAGCATGACTACAAGCACAAGGTGGTAGACTACATGCTAGCTGAGTACCAAGCTGGGCGCACGCCTAACCCCGATATTATGTGCAATCAAGAGATTAAGTTTCGGCTCTTTCTCGATACAGCGCGCGAGCGTGGGGCTGACCTCATTGCTACGGGCCATTATGCGCAGACTGGTGGTGTATGTGCAGAGGATAACAGCGCAGCGACTAGTCAAGAACATTCATTCCAGCCTGATCGCCTCTACCGCGCAACCGATGCAGCCAAAGACCAGACCTACTTCCTCTACCGCGTGACGAGTGATGCACTCCAGCATACGCTCTTCCCCCTTGGTGGCTACACCAAGCAGCAGGTGCGGCACATGGCCAGTGAGCGTGGCCTCTGGACAGCGCGCAAGCAGGAATCGATGGGAGTGTGCTTCGTTGGCAACGTTGGTATGCGAGACTTCCTCAGCCAGTATGTATCCACTCGCCCGGGCGATATTATCGACAAGCAAACAGGGGTGGTGCTGGGCCGGCACGATGGCGCGATCTTTTATACCCTGGGCCAGCGCCATGGGCTGGATGTCGGTGGTGGTTTACCCTATTACGTCGTCGGTAAGGATATGGCAGCAAATGTGGTGTATGTGAGCCGCAATATGAATGACGAAGCGATGTGGCGCCATGATGTGCTGGTGGGCAATCTGCATTGGATTCACGGTGCACCAGCGGCAGATGACCAGCTGACCGTCCGCCTACGCCACCGTGGCCAGCTGAGGCCATGCACGCTACAGTATGACTCAGCCCAGGCTCAAGCCACTCTCCACCTGAGCGACCCTGAGCGGGCTGTGGCAGCCGGCCAGTCAGCCGTGATCTACCGCGGGGCAGAGTGCCTTGGCGGGGGGATTGTCGTCGATCCCATGGCTTTATAGCTGTTTTTGTATTAGCAATGAGTGAAAACAGAGAGGCTATTCTGCATTCTGCAAGGCATATATACCCGATCACTAGGTGCTGTTCCGGAAACGACAGCCGAGATTAATGCGCAAGAGGGTATGACCGCAACTGAGAATAGTACATCGCAACCTCAGTAGCAAGTCTGTTGACAACCCAAACGACAGTTTCGTATACTGACACTTATAGACAACCATAAGGGGGGATTATTATGAGGGTAAAACACATTCACTCTCGGATGAGAGTTATTGCCGCGGCGGCAGTCGTCGTTGGTGGCGTTGGGCTTGTGGGGCCGCAGCTTGTGGCGCATCAGGCGTATGCTGATGCTGACACTACCGCACCAGTCTTTACGCCAGCCAAGCCAGAGAAGCTCGTGGCGCGAGTGGGTCGCTCAATTGCCGATGCGGTGCGTACTGTGGCAGCGAATGATGGGGCGGACGGAACAGGTGTTAATAGCGATGGCGTGGTTATCGACGCAAAAAACCTTGACCTTGCAAACCCAAAACCAGGCACATATACAATCACCTACCGTGCGGTTGATAATGCCAACAATAAAGCAGAGGTGACACGTGAGGTAGAAATCACCACCACCGAAAAGCTCGAAGCCAAGCTAGCTGAGCCATTGGTGTTGGATGGCTACAGCCCACACACCAGGGCCGAGGCAACGTCTAAGCAGGTGATTGCCCGTGCCGTGGTGGCTGATGAGACGTCTTCTCAGGCTGCGATCGACAAAGCATTGCAAGAGCTCCAGCAAGCAATTGATGATCTGCGAGTCGACCACACCGACTACGACAAAGCTAAGCAAGAGCTTGCTGCTGCGCCAGCCTATGTGGCAGCAGACAAGGACGTTGCTGCGGCAGTGGCTGAGGCAGATCGCCTGGCGAATCTCAAAGCAACCACAACACCAGAGCTTGCCAAAGCGACCAAGGCGCTCACTACTGCTATAGCTACCGCCATCCAGGAGGAGCAAGCGCGCCAAAAGACAGCCACGCAAGCCGTTGATGCACTCGAAGCCAAGCCAGATCTTGCACTGCTTACCACAACCCAAGCAGTGGTCGATACTGTCAAAGATAATGCAGCCAAGGCGGCACTGCAGCGGCGAGTTGACGCAGTTCGGATTGCGCTGCAACCACAACAACCACAGCAAGCTACCGCCGCACCCAAGACGGCAGCCCACACGCCCGAACAGGTACATCCTGTAGTAGCTGCGCTTGCCGACACTGGTGCCAGCCTCTGGCTCCTTGGCGGGGCGGGCGTTGCTCTCATTGGTGGGGCAGTTGGCCTGTGGCGTTATCGCAACAAGTTGTTCAAGCGTTAGCAGTAGTATAACACCGCAAAAATCGGCTCGGATGAGTCGATTTTTGTATAGTAGTGCTTCAAGTGGCAGTACACTTCGCTATGGAGAGCTTTTATAATCACACCACCAAAGATGCACGAGGTAGTGTGTCCGTGCTATAATACCCCCTATGAATGCTCAAGATATCCGCAACAAATACCTCGAATTTTATGCCAAGCAGCAGCACGCTATTATTAAGCGGGCCCCGCTCATCCTAACCGATGACCCGACGACACTCTTTACTGGTGCGGGCATGCAGCCGATGATCCCATATCTGCTGGGTGAGACACACCCACAGGGCAAGCGCATCGCCGACTCGCAGACGTGCTTGCGTGCTCAAGACATTGACGATATTGGCGATAATCGCCACACTACCTTCTTTGAGATGCTCGGTAACTGGAGCTTGGGCGACTACTTCAAGAAAGAGCAGATTACTTGGATGTGGACATTCCTCACCGAGGAAGTAGGGCTCGACCCGAATCGCCTGTATGTGACGTGTTTCATTGGTGCACCCGAGTACAATATTGCCAAAGACACCGAAGCAGCCGAGCTGTGGCGGCAGAAATTTGCCGAAAAGGGGATCGAAGCGAAAAGTGCCGACATCGGCAGCGAAGAGCACGGCGCGGCTCGTGGTATCCAGCCAGGTGAGCGCATCTTCTACTACGACGGCAGCAAAAACTGGTGGAGTCGCAACGGCGGGCCCGAGACGACGCCAGTCGGTGACCCGTGTGGGCCAGACAGCGAGATGTTTTATGAGTTTGATTTCATTGAGCACGACCCGAAGTTTGGCGAGCACTGCCACCCTAACTGCGACTGTGGGCGCTTTATGGAGATCGGCAACAACGTCTTTATGGCGTACAAGAAGGTGGCCGAGGGGCAGTTTGTCCCGCTGGATAAGCCGAATATCGACCACGGCTCTGGCCTGGAGCGCATTGCTGCGGCGGCCAATAACGACCCCGATGTCTTTAAGATTAGCCTGATGTGGCCCATCATCGAAAAGCTCGAGCAGCTCAGCGGCAAGAGCTATGCTTCGCACACCGAGAGTATGCGCGTGATTGCCGATCACCTGCGAGCGGCCAGCTTCATGGCGGTCGATGGCTGCATCCCGAGCAACAAGGAGCAAGGCTATGTGATGCGCCGCCTCTTGCGCCGGGCGATTCGCTACAGCTTCGACCTCGGCATTGAGCAGAACTTCCTCGAGGCAGTGGTGCCGGTGATTGCCGACCTATACGAGGCAGACTTCCCAGAGGTCAAAGCAGCGCGCGAACAGATTATCGCCGTGCTCGCCAAGGAAGAAAAAGCCTTCCGGCAGACACTGCGCAAGGGGCTCAAACAGATGCAGCAGTATGTCGCAGATGGCCTGACTGGCGCGGAGTTGTTTACGCTGTATGATACCTTTGGCTTCCCAGTAGAGCTTAGTACGGAGGAGGCATACAAGCAAGGGATTGCGCTCTCCGAGGATTGGCGGGCAGAATTTGACGCCAAAATGGCCGAGCAGCGCCAGCGCTCCAAGACGGCGCGTAAAGGGCAATTTAGTGGCGGGCTAGAAGGTCACGACCCAATTCACCTCAAATATCACACGGCAACGCACCTGCTCGGGGCGGCGCTGCGCACGGTATTGAAAGCACCAGATTTGCAGCAGCACGGGAGCAACATCACGGCTCAACGCCTACGCTTCGACTTCAACCACGACAAGCTCACCCCAGAGGAGAAGCAAGCAGTTGAAGACCAGGTTAATGCCTGGATCGAGGCAGACTTGCCCGTGAGCTTTGCCGTGTACCCAACCGATGAAGCACTGAAGCTCGGTGCAATCGGTGCCTTTGACGAGCGTTACGGCGATACCGTCAAGGTCTATTCCATCGGCGAAGGTGATGAGCGCGTGAGTTTCGAAGTTTGTGGGGGGCCGCACGTTGAGCACACTGGCGTCTTGGCCGAAGACGGTAAGCGGTTCAAAATTACCAAGGAAGAGTCGAGCTCAGCCGGTATCCGCCGGATCAAGGCAGTTTTGCGGTAACGCTAGCAAATAACAGGAATAAACAATACAACACCAGTAATATAGTTGCTGGTGTTATATTTGTTGGTGCTAATAATACCTGCAAGCAAACAGAGGAGAGACAGCGATCCTACTGCAGAGCGCAGCGCTCAGCGATCATATCCTTTGTTAGCTGGGCAATAGCGTTACTTAGCTGTGCGATATCTTTTGGCTCGACGTATGTGCGGCGGCGCTGTGACGCAGTTTCGCTAGATTCATAAGAACAGGTGAGTGTAGTACCAAGTTGGTCGCTCTCAATCTCGCATGTGACTGGTGTATCGATCCCATCACAGACATAAGGTACTGTGTATACGGCCGAGATACCTAGTATTAATTCGCCAATTCGGCGTGCAGTCAAGACAAAGCACATACTTGATGATTGCTCACCATTACCATTGCGGTAGCTTACACTGTGGTACACCTGAGAAGGATCGGCCGTAGGGAGGACCGCTTCGTCAAGAAGAGTCTGGAGGTCGGCAGCAGTCGTGCCGCGGTTGGTTGCGTAATGCCGGAATAATTCCGAGTCATCATGATCAAGCGGTCGCGAGCGGTCAAGCAAGCGCGCTACGTGGTTGTGAGTGATGGGCATATTATGGCTAGGGTCAGTGCGACTGTACCAGCAGTGCCGATCACCCGCCAGTGTTAGCGCAAAAGAATGGTGCTTATCGGGGTCGGCAAAGGCGAGCTGGCCAGCGGTCAGGCCAGTGGCATCAGCTGTGAGGTCAACGGCCAATGTACCACCTTCGTTATAGCGCCCAAAGGGGGCTTGGTAGGCTATTGTTGTTTCGTCGGGTGTGGCATGATGTGCCTCAAGTGCTGCTACCGTTTCGTACAGGTGACGGCCAAGCAGAGTGAGTTCGGTTGGCTCGCAGTTCTCAAGTGAAAAGATGCCGATAGGCACGGCACCGACTGGTTCACGGTTAGTCATAGTGAGCGTATTGTACAGTGGTTACCTCTGTTTTGTCAAGGAGGTGCTACCACTGTATGATTTTTCTGCAATGTTTCTCAATAACGACACTTGCAGTGCTCGGTACAAAATGAACCATTTCATCATAAATTCGCCAATAATCACCGTTTGGGGCTAGCAGGTAGGTGTGTATATGGTATATAATAGAGATGATTATGGTTTTTGATCGATTTCTTACCCGAGCAGATAACAGCGCTAGCGAATGCCTCGTTGGTCTTGATATTGGGACAGAGTACGTCAAGGCGCTGCTTGCCCGGGTTAATGGTGAGGAGATTGAGATTATCGGTGTGGGGCGCAAGCACCAAGACCGCAGCGATATGCACTCGGGTGCGATTGCCGACATTGCCGCAGTGGTGCGCAACTGCGAAGATGCTCTGGCCCAAGCCGAGTCTGAGGCTGGCATACAGGCGCGCCGTGCAGTGATTGGCATTGCTGGTGAGCTCGTGAAGGGTGTGACAAATACCATTCGCTATCGTCGTCCGCAGCCCGATCGTCCACTAGATGAGACCGAAATGGAATTCATCATTGAGAAGGTGCAAGACCGAGCTGCCATCAAGGCACAGCGGCAGATCGCTCTCGAGACGGGCAACCAAGACGTGGAGGTAAAGCTCGTCAACTCTGCACTCGTCAGCATTCATATCGATGGCTACAAGGTGAGTAACCCGATTAGCTTCCAAGGCAAAGATGTCGCGGTGCAGATCTACACGGCGTTTGCTCCCATGGTGCACATTGGTGCACTCGAGCGCGTGGCCGATGAGCTGGCGCTCGACCTCGTGGCAGTGGCGGCTGAGCCCTTTGCGGTGAGCCGGAGCGTACTGGGTACTGATGCGAATAGCTCATTTACGGCTATTCTTGCCGACGTTGGTGGCGGCACGACAGACATTGCGGTGGTAAATGATGGCGGAGTGGAAGGGACGCGGATGTTTGGTATTGGTGGGCGCAGCTTTACTAATACGATCGCCAACGAGTGTGCCATTAGCTACAGCGAGGCCGAGAAGCTCAAGGTCGCGACCAATCACGAGCAGATGAAGCAAGAGCTCAAGCAGCATTTTGATACCGCAATTGATAAAACCCTCGATGTCTGGCTAGCAGGAGTTGATCTTGCGCTCAGCGAGTTTAGCTCGGTCGATCACTTACCCAATCGCATCTTGCTCTGCGGTGGTGGGGCAAGCCTCAAGCCACTAGTCAAAGCTCTCGAGACGCGCGATTGGTATACCGACCTCCCCTTTACGCGTCGGCCAGTGGTGCAGCATATCAAGCCCAGTGATGTCTCGGGCGTGGTCGACCTGACAAACAAAGTCAGCGACCACTCATTTATCACCGCGATGGGCCTCCTGCGTGTGGGCTACGATACGATGATTGGGGCAAGTGAAACAGAAACACTACGCAATAAATTGAATAAAATGTTGAGGATCTAAATGCAAAAAGATGTCATTTATATCGATACCGAGGACGACATTACCGCCATCATTGGCAAGGTGAAGGATTCCTCGCAAAAAATCGTTGCACTCGTGCCACCCAAGCGGATTGGTGCCATGCAGAGTGCTGTCAACCTCAAGCTCGTTCAGCGCGCTGCTGAGCAAGCGGGCAAACGACTCGTCATTATCACTGGCAACCAAGCGCTCTCAACTTTGGCTGCTTCGGCAAGTATCCCCACGGCGCGGACATTGCAAAGCCGGCCAGAGATGGCTGAGATCCCAGCACTGGAGGTCGATGACGAAGATGTCATTGATGGTAGTGAGCTCGAGCCAGATGACCCTGAGCCAGTAACACCTGATGCTCCTGTACCGGCTCGTCCTACTACACGCCCAGCTGCTCGTACTGCATCAGATGATGACAAAGCGGCAGATGCTTCGGCTGCGTCAAACCTCAAGAACAAGGTCAAGGTGCCAGACTTCAACAAAATGCGTAAGAAGCTCTTGATCGGTGGTGCGGCACTCGTTGTCCTGATTGTTTTCTTGGTGTGGGCAATTTTCTTCGCACCACATGCGACCATCACTATCAAGGCGCGTACCTCTGATTTGCCGCTCAGCACCCGCGTTACGATTGGCGATTCGCTTGGCTCAAACCTGCAAGAAGGGACAATCAAGACAACAACCAAGACAACGCGCAAAACCATCTCGATCGACTTCACTGCCACTGGCAAAGAAGATGTTGGTGCAAAGGCAACGGGGACGGTGCGCTTTACGCCTGCTTCGTTTGATGTTTTACGCAATGGAGCGACGATCGACGCCGGGACGACCATCACGTCCGAGAATGGCATGCAATACAAGACGACATCATCGGTAGTATTCGACTCTAACGCGTCGGGTGGCGATCTCATGCGAGGCCGCACAACAGAGGTCACTGCAGTAGAGAGTGGTACGAAGTACAATGGTGCGTCGGGCTCGGCCAAGGGACCTTCTGGCTTCTCCGTCTCCTTTACGCGTGATACTTCTGGTGGTACAGACAAGACGATTACTACGGTGCAGCGCAGCGATGTTGAGCAAGCAAGGAATAGGCTGAGTAGCTCGCTCGATAGTAATGGTGCTAAGCGCGAGCTTGCCTCGCAATTTAACGGCGACAGCTATGTCATTCTCAATGACACCTTCAAGCAAAACGACAGCGATATCCAGCCCAATGTCAAGGTGGGTGGTGAAGCAACCGATGGCAAAGCCCAGCTGACCGGTGCGGTAGAGTACTCCCTCTCGGCGATAGAGAAGCGCGAGGCCAGCATCTTCCTTGACGCGTACTTCAAGCAGCAGATTGATGGCAAGGCCAATCAGCAGGTCCATAGCAATGGCGTCAATAAGCTCTCGGTGACCAATGTTTCGGCTAATGGTAATGCCTACAATGCCACCATCACGACCAATGGCAAAATTGGCCCCAAGGTGGACGAGTCGGAGCTCAAAGACTATGCCAAGGGTAAGCGCTATGCTGAGATTCGTTCGCATGTTGAGAAGATCGAGGGGGTGAGCTCGGCCGATGTATCATTCTCACCATTCTGGGTGCAATCAGCACCAAATGACACGAATCGTATAAAGGTGGTATTTGACCTCAATGAACAATAAGAGAACATACTTAGCGCTTGATGTTGGCGAGCGGCGGATTGGTGTTGCAATTGCCGATCCATCCGTGCGAATTGCCGTCGCATATGATACGATTGAAGTGGATGGTAGTGAACTTGAGCAGATCACTCAGCTGATTACGAGTGAGCGCGTTGGGGTTGTCGTCGTTGGTTACCCGCGCAATCAATCGGGCGAGCCAACGGCTCAAACCGCCTATGTGGAGCGGTTTGCAACCCAATTGACAGATATCGCGCCGCGCTTGGCATTTCAAGATGAGTCGCTCACCAGCGTACAGGCTGAGGAGTATCTTCGTGCTCAAGGCAAGCCGTATAGCAAGGGTGCTATCGATGCTGTCGCTGCCAGTATTATTTTGCAAGACTATTTGGAGACGCACTATGACTGATTTTCGCCGCCAGCCAGGCAGAGGCTTCCAGGTAGGGAATCCAAACCCACCAATGTCGCCACCACCAGCAGAACGCATCACACCACGGTCGGGGCGCTCGGCTGCTTCGGGGCGCAGTGCATCGCCGTATATGCGCCGCTCAGAGCCACATCGCCCAATGGTAGGGCAACAACAGCCACAATCGACACAATCTATCCAGCCGCAACCAGCACCGTCTTCTGAGCCGCAGCAGGCGTATGACCCCTACGCGTGGGTGAGTAGGCCTCAGCCTCAGTCTCAACCGCAGCCGCAACCAGCACCTCAGCCACAGCCTTACCGCGCACCAGCACCGTCTCGCGACACGTACGCAGTGCCAGTCCAGCAACCAGCATCACAATCTCAACCACAACCAGCCACCTCCTCAGTTGATGATTTTGCTGATGATGCGCTGCCTTCTGGGCTTGATGATGATAGCTTCTATGGCTTCGACGACGACCAGCCGCCGCAGCCCACGCCAGAGCCGCAGCGGGGAAGCTTGCTTGGTAATGATGACGTTTCGCCGCTCTTTGCCGATGACGCGCCAAAGGGCCGGACGATTGGCTCTCAGAAAAAATCTCCACGCTACAATACTGAGCGGCCACGCCACGGGCGTCGCCGATGGCTGTGGTGGCTCAGCGGCATTGGATTGCTAATTTTACTCATCCTTGCAATAGCATACTGGTGGTATCATCAAAACCTGCAGCCGGTCGACCGGACCGACACCACGACCAAGACGATAACGATTGGTGAGGGCGACACGTTCAAGACCGTTGCTGCTACACTGAAAGAGCAGGGGTTGATTCGTGATGTTCGCGCCTTTGATATCTACACCCGCCTGTCGGGCTCGCGCAACCAACTCCATACTGGCGTATGTCAATTTAGCCCTGCGCAATCGTTGCCTGAGATCGTGACCAAGCTTTCGCAGGGGTGTCATGATAATCGCGTTGTCACATTCTTGCCGGGCGGTACTGTGGTGGATTCGCGCTACAAGCCACAAGGCCAAGATGCCACCACGGCGCTCAAGCGGGCTGGCTACAGCGAGGAGTCGATCAAAGCTGCACTCGCCAAGACATACGACAGTCCACTCTTTGCCAACAAGCCAGCTGGTACCTCACTCGAGGGGTATATCTTTGGTGATACATACTCTGTGCCGGCCAACGAAGGGCCAGAGGCAGCGCTCAAGGCAGCCTTCGCGCATATGTATGAGCAGATTCAGAACAATGGTTTGATCGACAAATTCGCAGCCCAAAAGCTCAATCTCTACCAAGCTATCACCCTTGCTTCCATCATTCAGCGCGAGATGGGGTGTGGTGGTGCAAGCCAGGACTGCTACCAGATCCAGCGGCAGATTGCTCAGGTCTTTTATAAGCGGTTGCGCGAGAATAAGGTGCTTGGCTCGGACGTGACCTTCATCTATGGGGCGGATATCGCAGGTGTCAGCCCTAACGTTAATCTTGATTCGCCGTATAATACCCGTATCAAGCCAGGCTTGCCACCTGGGCCAATTGCCACGCCTGGCCTCGGTGCACTCAAAGCAGTGGCCGATCCAGCACCTGGTAGCTATGAGTTCTTCCTCGCTGGTGATGATGGCAATGTCTACTTCGCCAATACCGATGCCGAGCACCAGGCCAACATCAAGCAGCATTGCAAGAAGCTGTGCTCTGAGTTGTAAAGCCTGGGCTGTGGCTTCATGCGCTTTCAAATGTTTCTTTCTAGTGTGGATAAAAACCAAACTAAGTATCGTAGAGGTGTTTATCTTGCAATCTAATAATAATATGTTATAAAAATTGCGTGTATTGTATGGAACAGCGCGCTGAGGTATTAAGACCCACGAAAAAGTAAATACTATTGAAGCTAAGCTTGGTACCTGCCAAGGATGTGCAAAACATATTGTCCATCGTGTGACAACATCAGGGTAAAACTGTTGCAATTTTCACAAAATATCATCTCCCACCACTGTTGTAAACCATTGACTAAACTACAACCGCGTAGTAGAATGGATGGTAGCCAGTCGGGGAGTGAGGATACTGGGGATGCAAGAGAGGGAAATTACTCTACCAATGGCCTGCCTTTAAATGTCGTACGAGCACCGAAATCAATTTTTTTACTATTAATAAAATCGGTCGACATGTGTGCTCCGTTCTCTTGTATAAGAGAAGAAAGACAGAGTGAGGTAGTCGCGCGCTAGCAATAGATGCGCAGGAGAACGATCATTCGTCAACAACAAGCAGCCGAGCAGGCTTCACAACTCGAACTTTCGCCTATTACCGTGCGGAGTCGGCGCCCGCGACCACTGTATAAGTCATTATCGCCGGTACGGACATCGGCCTATGTCGGGGTTTTCGTCCTGATTCTTTCGCTCGTTGCCATGAGCTACCAGCCAATTTTGGCCGAAAACACCGCCCTAGCCAGCGCTGCGCCCGTTAGTGCAACGCGCCAAACAGCAGCAACGCCATCGGCAGATGGGGTAGATCAGCTCGTTGCAACCAATGTTGCGACGTCGATCGCTGAGAGCACTAGCCTGCCTGTTGCCAACAACGTCGCCAACCTTTCGCAGTCGATTGCAGCAGAAAACTCGTTTACCCAAACAAGCGCCACAACGATCAACAAGCCACAGATTGTCCAGCCAACAGCCGACAACCGTACCATCAAAAAATACATCACAGTTGCTGGCGATAGCGTGCCAAGCCTTGCCGATAAGTTCAAGATTAGCACGCAGACCATCAAGTGGGTAAACAAGCTCACCAGTGATGCGCTTGAGCCGGGCAAGGAGCTAACTATATTGCCGGTCAATGGTATTCTCTACACCGTTAAGGATGGTGACACGCTCGATAGCATTGCCGCTAAATACAAAGCAGATAAGAATCAGCTGACTCTCTACAACGACCTTGAGCTGACCTCTACTCCCGCTAAGGGCTCACAACTGATCATTCCTGATGGTTCACTGCCAACAGAAGAGCAACCAGGCTACGTTGCGCCACGCTCGGGTGCTGCTGCTCGCGCCGCCAGTGCAACTGGCACAAATAGCTACAACGGTACTGGTGCCTACGGTGGTGCTGCCGGCACAGCCCACGCCTGGACAGGTGGTGGCGACGGTGGTGGCTACGCCTGGGGCAACTGTACCTTCTATGCCTACGAGCGCCGTCTTGAGCTTGGCCGGCCAATCGGCCGCCAGTGGGGCAATGCTGCTACCTGGGCTAGCTTCGCCCGTGCATCTGGCTACGGTGTGGGTGCAACACCAGCCGTTGGCGCAGTAATGCAAAATGGCGGTGGGTATGGCCACGTTGCCATTGTCGAGAGTGTTAACCCTGGTGTTTCGGTCACTATTAGCGAGATGAACGGCTTCCGCTGGGGTGGTGGATTCAACCGCGTTGGTTTTGGCAACATCCCATGGAACGAAGCAGTCGGTGGTCGCTACCAGTACATCTACTAATTCGATATCATAAGCCGAATAAACACCTCTGTTGTCGCAGAGGTGTTTTTGATATACTTAATAGTATATGTTTGTAGATACAGCAAAGGTAACAGTAGTAGCGGGTCGCGGTGGCGACGGCGCGGTGAGCTTTCGGCACGAAATATATGTGGATAAAGGTGGGCCTGATGGTGGTGATGGAGGCCGCGGTGGCGATGTTGTTTTTGTTGCAACAGAGCAGCTCAATACCTTGCTCAAGTTTCGCTATAAGCCAGAGCTCAAGGCAGAGCCCGGCGTTGCGGGTGGTAAGAAAAAAATGGCAGGCCGGTCTGGCAAGCCATTGATCGTCAAAGTGCCAGTTGGGACGCTGGTGAAGCGAGGTGATGTGGTAATTGCCGACCTCGCTGAGGCAGGGCAAGAGGCTGTCATTGCCAAGGGTGGCGATGGTGGCTTTGGCAATGCGCATTTTAAATCTAGTGTGCGCCAAACGCCGCGCATGGCCGAGCTGGGCGAGGCAGGGGAGAGCTTTGAGGCGGAGCTGGAGCTGAAGTTGCTGGCTGATGTTGGTCTAGTGGGCTTCCCAAATGCTGGTAAATCAACCTTCCTGAGCGTCGTGAGTAATGCTCGCCCGGAGATTGCGAACTACGAATTTACGACACTCACACCTAACCTTGGTGTGGCCGATATTGATGATGGTTCGATCTTGATCGCCGACATTCCTGGCCTGATTGAGGGAGCGAGCGAAGGTAAAGGCCTGGGTGATGCCTTCTTGCGGCACGTCGAGCGGACGGCTGTGCTCCTCCATCTCGTTGATGTGTATAGCAATGATGTAGCCGAGCGCTATCAAGCAATTCGCCACGAACTGCAGCAATACAGCATCGAGCTTGCCCAGCGGCCAGAGGTCGTGGTGCTGACGAAGTGTGATGGGCTGGATGACGATATTATCCAGATGCAGATAGATAGCCTGCGTCAGGTGGTTGGCGAAGCAACGCCGATTTTTGCGATTTCCTCGGTTGCCCATCAGGGGGTCGTTGATGTACTGCGAGCTTTGCGCCAAATAGTAATAGCAACGCGGGTGGCTGAAGCAGCAGCTGAGGATGACGATGATTTTGCTGATGGCGAGGAGCTTGCGACTATTACGCTCGGTAGCCAAGCTGAGACCGATGCCTGGGCGGTGCAGCAACTGCAGGGCTATGCAGCGCAGCAATGTGCTGAGGCGGCAATAGAGACCGGCCTGACGAGCCCGCGAGAGGATGGAGAGATGCCCCGCGTCTTTGCCGTGTCTGGCCAAAAGCTCGAGAAATTCGCTCGTCGCACGAACTTTACCCAGTTCGAGGCAGTCAATCGCCTACGTGATATCATGAAGCGCCTTGGTGTCACACACGAGCTCATCCGTCAAGGAGCGGAGGGCGACAGTATTGTGCAGATTGGCGATAGCCAGCCATTCCCGCTGGTGGAGCAATAAGAGCCCTACGGTTGCCTTATTATATGGTTGACTGCTGTTGCTACTGCGCTAACAACCCAGCCAGATACTGCACCAAGAATGAAAGTTATCCATTTAAATGAACGATCGCTGAGGAAGTATTCATGCTCTCCATAGCGACGTCTGTATTCTTGCGCGATATAACGAAGTTCTGCAAGTGTATCTAAACTGCTTCGAATACTTCCTTCAATTTCTTCACGCTTATAAAATAAATGACAATCTATATCTCTGATATGTTTGCTGTCTGGATATTTCCACGCTTTGCTTTCTCGTGTGCAATATTCTTCGTACTCTCTACTTATGTCTTCCATTCCTTGAAGCATTCGTGGGTGTGCTCGCCGCCATTTAAATCGAAAAATATTCCAACATGTAAAAATGTCTTGCTTTGCTCGTCTTGCAAGGCGTAGATTGCCTTCCATGCACATATCAACATCTGGAGTGTGTCTACCAAGGGATCGAAATTGCTTAATTTCTTGAATAAGCTCCTTGTTTAGGTTTTGTAGTTTTTTGAATTCTTTAATTAAATCTGCATTTTCCTGCACGATAAATAGACCTTGGATAGTTATTAACTACTAATATAATGTATTATACACAGACATACAGCGTAAATAATGCGTTTATGGTATTTAATATAATGAACCAAATTCTAACGGGCAGTAAGTCATCATATTTATAATTTGCTATACTATACCTATGGCACAAACATTCTTTTTCTACGACCTTGAGACGAGTGGCTTCCGGGCACAGACGGATCGGATCATGCAGTTTGCTGGGCAGCGGACGGATATGGATTTGCAGCCGATTGGCGAGCCGTATAACTTTCTCGTCACTCTCAATGACGACACCCTGCCAAGCCCCGATGCCCTGATGGTGACTGGTATCACGCCGCAGAAGACGCTAGAGGAGGGCTATAGCGAGGCAGAGTGTGCGCGGATGGTGAGCGAAGAGATCTTCACGCCAGGGACGATCGCTGTGGGGTTCAACAATGTGCGCTTTGACGATGAGTTTATCCGCCATCTGCTGTGGCGGAACTTTTATGATCCATATGAGTGGAGCTGGAAGGATGAGCGGAGTCGCTGGGATATGCTCGATGTCGTGCGGCTGACACGGGCGCTGCGGCCAGATGGCATTGAGTGGCCGATGGATGCGAATGGTCAGCCTACTAACCGTCTGGAGCTCATTACTAAAGCTAACGGTATTGCACACAACAATGCACACGACGCCTTCGCTGATGTGGCAGCTCTGATAGAAGTAACGAAGCTGGTGCAGCGCGCTCAGCCTCAGCTCTTTGACTACCTCCTTGCGATGCGCGACAAGAGGGCAGTGCAGCGGCTCGTCAATCTCGAGACCAAGCAGCCCTTCGTCTATACCAGTGGCCGCTACGATAAGCAGCATGCCAAGACGACCGTCGCCTTTCCGCTGGCACCAGCCCCCAATAGCAATGTCTTGGTCTATGACCTGCGCTACGACCCAACGCCGTTTGTGAGCCTAAGCCAGCAGGAACTTGCTAAGAAAATCTTTGCCACCTGGGAGGAGCGCCAAGCGGATGGCTTTGTGGCGCTACCTGTCAAACCATTGCAATACAATCGTTGCCCAGCCGTTGCACCACTTGGTGTGCTAGAGCAGGGTGATGGCTGGAGTAAGATCCATCTCGAGGCGGCCACTGTGGCGCGCCACCGTGATATCCTTCTTCGCCATCCCGACTTTGCTGAGAAGCTCCGCACACTCTACGAAAAAAAGCGTGAATACAAAAAATCAACCGACCCCGAAGGGCAGCTCTACGACAGCTTCGTCTCGGACGCAGACAAGACACACATTGCTGCAGTGCGCAGTGCCGATGCTAAGGCGCTGGCAGACTTCCACCCAGCCTTTCGTGATGAGCGCTTGCCCGAGCTGCTACTCCACTACAAAGCGCGTAGCTTCCCACAGAGCCTCAGTGATGATGAGCAAGCCCAGTGGGAGCAGTGGCGGAGCACCCACCTGCAGGCCCAGCTGCCGAGCTTTATGGAATCATTGCAGCGTCTGGCCAAGACAGGCACAGCAGATGAGTTTATATTGCAGGAGCTGCAGTTGTGGCTTGAGGCAGTGATGCCGGTGGATGGCTAGAAGAGCCTTGAGTATCCAAAATCTTCACTTTCTCTCGATTGATTTTCTACCGGTTCGTTCGAGTAGGGTAAGAAGCTGGTTGTCTAATCAACTTTGAACCTGAGCAGCTACTGGTCAGTGAATGCCGACTCTTGTAATATTCTTGAGGAGAAAACGGCGGGGAAGAGAGCTACGAAAATTGGTGGGCAGCTTTGTGGATTGAACAGAAGAAGCGTTATATAACGATAAATTTTAAGACGCTTAATTGCGAGAGCGTAGATATTAGTTAGCCTGCTGAAGGCGCTGGCAGCGTGGGCAAATCCCTTGAATCTCGAACGTGTGCGAGGGCTCGGCGAGGTGATGAGCCCGAGCGATTGCCGCGATTAACCGCTCGATCTCCTCATTCTCGGCAATGTCAATCACTCGCCCACAGCGACGGCACGTCGCGTGGTGATGATGACGAATAAAGACATCGGTTAGCTCGAGCTGGTACTTCCAGCCAATTGGTAGTCGCTGGGCAATGCCAAGCTGCTCAAACAACTCCACGCAGCGGTACACACTCACGCGATCAGCCACAGCAGTGTACTCGGCAAGCTGGCGCATCGTGCATGGCCCGTGCTGGTGGAGAGCACAAAATACTGCACGCCGCACAGTGGTTACGCGGTAATGACGCTGGCGCAAGATAGTGGCAAATAGCTCGAGCGAATCATCCATATGAGCAATAGTGTAGCACTTATTGCAACAAATTTGCAATAACCTAAGAGTCTCTCGTATCATACGACCTATGACACAGCAACCACTTATTATGATCACTGGCGCAAAAGTGACGCCAGCCAAACGGCACTTTACCTCGCAGTTTGGACAAATCGAGTATCTGACCTATCAAGGGCAGCACTATAAAATGAACGCTGCCGCTGGCGTTGTGAAGCAGCTCGCTGGGCAGTATGAGCTCTTGGTTGTAGGATACCAGCCAGATGATGCAACAATCTTTGTCGAGACGTGCGGCGTACCAACCGACCGCTTTATCCCAGCTGACTTGTGCTGCGCAGCTGACATTGAGCGGGTCGCGAGCCAGGCAGCAGCTCTCCAGCAAGAGCTGGGTGTACCACTCTACGTTGTACACTATGGCGGGGCATCAGATACCAAGGCGGCATTGCCGCACAATAGCCTCCTTGCTCATACCTGGGATATGGAGGCGGCGGCTATCCCTGATTTGGTAGAAAACAATTGTGTCACATTGGTCAAACTGTTGCAAGCACTGCGTCAGCACGGGGTATTTGCCCGCCAACCATACACCAAGGTTATGAGCATCACGGCCGCGGCAGCAGTGCGCGCCAAGGCTCATCTTGGCCTGGATGTAGCCCAGAAAGCGGCTGGCCATGGCTTGCTGCGCTCGATAGCCCTCGATCTTACGCCAGAGAATATCTTTATCACTGAGATCATGCCAGGCAGTACCGACACTGGATTTTTTGACAACGACTACACGATGGATGAGGCGATCCGCGTCACGCGCGACCTTGGCTATGACAAAACGCCAGAGACGTATCCACTCTTTACGGCCGAGCAGATCGGTGATGCAGTGAAGTATGTCATTACTGCGCAGTGCAATGTGCGCGAGATAGCCCTCTTGCCGTATGGACAGTTCCCGCATCTTGGCGCGTAGGTGGCTATGCGTGTGGCTTTGCGCTCTTTGCTCTGTAGCAAACCTGCAATACTCGTGGTACAGCATTATAAAGAGTCGTGTCGCGGGGTTACTAACACATAATAAGAATAATCATAAGGGAGAAACAATGGAAAAATATAAACAAACACCATCAAATGATCCTTCGCTTGAAGTGCTCGGGGTGCTTGGGCCACTCGGTGCAGGCAAGACGACAACGCTCAACCAGCTGATCGAACGTGTACCGCTCGATACAAGCTACGCAGTTGTGGTAAATGACGTCGGCCAGGACAATGTGGATGCGAGGCGGATTGCTCAACACCCGGCTAATCGTAGTGAGCAGATTATTCCGCTCACGGCGGGTTGCATTGGCTGCTCGGATGCAACGCAGTTCCAGGCGGCGCTCGACCGTGTGCGCGATGCTGGAATAGACATGCTCTTTATTGAGCCGACCGGGATTGCGCCAGGGACGGAGATCGCTGAGGTGGTAAGCTCAAGTGGCTATGATTTCTCGGCCCTTGCCTTGGTTAACGCACGAACAGCATCACGCGACATGCATTATCAAGTGCTGCCGAGCCAATTGGCGGTGGCAGATATTGTTGGTATAACGCACACTCCAAATGATAGAGCAGCACTCACAGTGATCGATTCTGTGCTCGAGCAATTACCTGCCTTGCCACCCGAGGTAGCTGTTGAGCTCATTCGCCCAGGCAGTACAGACTATACAGAGGTGCTGGCGAGGTTGCGCGGCGTAGAGCGGCAACTCCACCTTGGCCAGCGAGCAGTTGCCCAGGTGTGCGGCAGCCACTGTCATGACCATAATCACAGCCATGATCATTGCGATCACGACCACAACGTAAGTGCACAATCATTTGCTTTGCGTGGTGATGTTACCTCCGCACAGCTGCGCGATTTCCTTATGCCGCTCACCCAAGATTCTAGCGCGCCACTCCTGCGGGCTAAGGGTGTGGCAGCAGGCAGGCGCTTTGACCTCGTGGGCGATGAATGGAATGAGCAACCCGAGCCAGAGGGTACGCCACGCATCAATGTGATATTTGGTGGGCATATGCCGCAGCGGGTGACCACAGCCATGCAAGAGCTTGCCTGTCAGGAGGCGATTACCGTGCAGGGTACCAAGAAAGATATCGTTGCCTCAGTACGTGAGCTGCCGTTGGCCGACCGCATTGCGATTATCGAGCAGCGAATCCAGCAATACCCCGCACCGATTAGCTCTGTGCATGGTGAGCTCATCACTGATTGCGAAGCAGATGAAGGCTACGAAATTGCCTTTTGGCGCCAATCTGATGATATTCCGGATAATATCAAACACCTAGCTCTGGAGCACTATCTGGCGTTTCGTCTAGCCGGGCTGAGTGAGCTGCAAATGCATCCTGAAGCGATTGCGCATGACGACGAAAAGCGTGCTTATTGGCAGCGGCGCTATGGTGCAACGCTCGGCTGGAACTACTACCATCTTACCGATATGATCGATCCAGCTATGCAACAGCGCATAACGGCCGCGCAGCCAGCCCAGCTGCTGTGTGAAGGGTTTATGGCGCTCGAGCGTCTTACGTTTGATGAAGGCAGGGCAGAGGAAAAGCCAGAGTTTGTCAGTGCGGTGCTGCGTGCGGCGCCGGCAGCAGAAGATGTGACCAGCGAGCAATGCCAGGCGGTACTGCACCGTGGTCAGCTCCTCTCGGCGCAGCATCCAGAGTATGCACAGCGGTGGCAACAAGTAGCTGCTTCTTTTGAGCAAGCGTCATAATAAAGCCTGGATTTCAAATATTCATCATATCTCTTTTGCTGCTCTCCTCTCACTCTGTAAAAGCAATACCTTCTAGAGTAGAGTCTCTTATTCTAGAGAAGAAAGCGAAACAAGACTCATCGCGCATTCGTATATTTTGCCCGAATGGAGCAGCGAGAGCAGAGAGCCTTGAAACTCAGATAATATCTCATCCCATATAAAACACCCCAGCCATCCCCTGGGGTGTTTTGCGGTGAAGGTGGCTTGGCCTAAGCTTATTTTTTGATAAGCTTGAGGATAACCAGCAGCACAACTGCGCCAAAGAAGGCGGTCAGCAGGCTGGCGAAGTTAAAGCCGGTCAGCACATCGGCGCTGCCGCCCATCAGGCTGACGAGCCAGCCACCCAGCATTGCACCGATGATACCAACGATAATGTTGGTCAGTGCGCCTGAGTCTGCGCCTTTATTTACCACCTTGGATGCCAGCCAGCCGGCAAGACCACCGATGATAAGCCATACGAGTATAGTCATAGTCGATTGTCTCCTTCATTAATGGTTATCGTACTAGTATAACATCTTTGGGGAGTAAAAGCTATGAGGACGCCTCTGGGCTGAAGGTGACTCGCCCGTCAGCTGCCCTCGCTACCACCGTCATACCTTCGCGAATACGCCCATCGATAAGCTCCAGCGCCAGCGGGTCAAGAATACGCTTTTGCACTAAGCGCCTCAGCGGCCGGGCGCCAAAGGCTGGGTCATAGCCATCGCGGGCTAGCATATCACGGACGCTATCATCAAACTGGAGCGTAATATCGCGGCTGTCTTTGATCTGGCGGGCAACGCGCTCCAGTTGCACGTCAACGATGGCCCGCATAGCTTGCTCGTGAATACGGTCGAAAATCACGATGTCATCAATGCGGTTGAGGAATTCTGGGCGGAAATGCTGGCGTAGCACCTCGAGCATTTTATTGTCCAGCACAGACAGGTCATCGCCGGTAAAGTCCATAATCATCTGCGAGCCAACGTTGCTCGTCATGATGATAATGGTGTTGCTAAAGTCGATCGTGCGGCCTTGGCCATCAGTCAGGCGGCCGTCGTCGAGTACCTGGAGGAGCACGTTAAAGACGTCGGGGTGGGCTTTCTCGATTTCGTCAAACAGTACCACGCTGTAGGGGCGACGGCGCACTGCTTCGGTGAGTTGACCGCCTTGGTCGTAGCCAACGTAGCCTGGTGGCGAGCCAATCAGCCGGGCTACGGCGTGCCGCTCCATGTATTCGCTCATATCGATGCGGATCATGGCGTGCTCATCGTCGAATAATTCGCGGCACAGGCTGCGGGCTACCTCTGTTTTGCCAACCCCAGTTGGGCCGAGGAAGAGGAAGGAACCGATTGGCCGATTGGTATCACTGAGCCCAGCGCGCGAACGGCGAATAGCGCTCGCCACAGCGGCCACGGCGCGGTCTTGGCCGATGACTTGGCGGCCGATTGAGTCTTCAAGCTTGGTTAATTTACTCGATTCGCTTTCCATCAGCCGCTCGACGGGGATGCCTGTCCAGCGCGCTACCACACTAGCAATGTCATCAGGCGTGACTTCTTCGCGCAGTAAGCGGTCGGCTGGTGGGATGGCCGCTAGTTCCTGGCGGGCGGTGCTCAGCTTTTTCTCTAGCTCCGGCATATCGCCGTATTTGATGCGGCTGGCAGTAGCCAAGTCGGCATCGCGTTCAGCGATTTCAAGACGAGAGCGCAGGCTATCCATTTTTTCGGCAGCGGTGTTGACGGTCTGGAGGATGTCCTTTTCATGCTGCCATTTGGTGTCAATCGCCTTGGCCTGAGCCCGGAGGTCAGCGATCTGCTGCTTAATTTCCGCTTTGCGGGCCTTGGCGTGGTCGGATTTATCTTTTTTGAGCGCGGCCTCTTCAATCTCCAGCTGCAAGCGGCGGTTATTGAGCCGATCCAGACTAATTGGCACACTCTCAAGCTGCATCTTCAGTGCGCTGGTGGCTTCATCCAGCAGGTCAACCGCCTTGTCAGGCAAAAAGCGGTCAGGCAAGTAACGGGTAGACAGCCGCGCTGCCGCCACAATCGCATCATCGGCAATCTTGACACCGTGGTGGACTTCGTACTTTTCCTTGAGGCCACGCAAGATAGCGATGGTGTCATCAAAACTCGGCTCACCGACATAGACTGGCTGAAAGCGCCGCTCCAGCGCTGCGTCCTTCTCGACATACTGGCGGTACTCGGCCAGCGTGGTGGCACCAATCATATGGAGTTTGCCGCGTGCCAGGGCAGGTTTGAGCATATTGCCGGCGTCCATGCTGCCTTCACCTTTGCCAGCACCGACCATGGTGTGGATTTCATCGACGAAGAGGATGATCTCGCCAGCGGCTTCTTCGACCTCCTTGAGCACACCTTTGAGGCGCTCTTCAAATTGGCCACGAAAGCTGGCGCCGGCTAGTAAGCTCGAAATTTCTAAGCTAATCAGCCGCTTATCCTTCAGCGAGGCCGGTACGTTACCCTTGACGATGCGCTGCGCCAGCGCCTCGACGATGGCGGTTTTACCAACGCCCGGCTCGCCGATCAGCACCGGGTTATTCTTGGTGCGCCTGCTCAAGATCTGCATAGTGCGGCGAATTTCTTCATCCCGGCCGATCACCGGGTCGAGCTTGCCCTCACGCGCCAGAGCGGTGAGGTCGGTACCAAACTGCTCGAGAGGCTTTTGGTTATCTTGTTGGTTCATGTTTGGTGGCATATATCCCTCCTTGTAGTTATATAGTGCGGGCAACAGAACGCCCGGTGAGTTACTTAAAAACGAGTGGCCGATCGCGCTGGGCATCAGTCGCACGGCCTATTGGTATAGTAACAAATTAGCACTCTCGGTGCAAGAGTGCTAACTAACGCGAATTTTGATAGGTACACGTGACTTGCTTAGCACTACTTTCTTAGCGTTAGGTGCGTATACTCATAAGAGTAATATAAGACATTGATGTTTCGGCAGCTCGCCCCTCTGAGTGAGATCAAAAGGATATAGCAGCAATCAGTCTCCATTCTTTTGTGTATAATAGACGCCATGACAAACATATATTTTACTCGGGCAATCCAACCGGAAAGCAACCAACCCTATTTCTTAGCCAAAGCACTGATTGTTGATGCGACTGGCAAAATTCTCGTCCTTGAGCGCAGTAATACACACCCGCTCTTTCCGTATGGTGTCGACCTGCCTGGTGGTATAGTCGAGCCTGGTGAGACACCGCTTGAAGCAGCCCGGCGGGAAATAGAAGAAGAGACTGGCCTTGGCTTTGCGCCGAGCCAGCTGAGTGTGGCCTTCGAGCATGTACTGCCGCACCCTGATGGCCAGCGGCTAAGCTATATGTGCTATGCGGCACTGGTTGATGGCGATGCGCCAGAAATTACTCTCAGCTGGGAGCACAGTAGCTACCAATGGCTCACACCAGATGATTTTATGCAGCAGCCCATTACGCCGCAAACCGACTATCCCTTTGCGGCGGCGGTGCATTATATCAGCTCATTGCGGCACTATGTGCAGCAGGAGCGGCCAGAGCTGCTGTAGCCTGTAATGATTAAGAGCCACGCAGCAGCGCGATGATTTCGCTTGTGCCTCAGCTTCGTCTGTTGGATAAAATAACAGAGGTGTGGGCTTTGAGTGCTACGCAATGACAATAAATCAGTAACAACGAAGGAGTAATATGGAACGAACAAAAAATGACAAACCTGCTATTGCCGTCGACCTTGATGACGTCGTCTTTCCATGTGCTGAAGGGCTAGTGGTGGCATATAACGAGCATTATGGTACCAACTTTCGGCCCAATATGCCACAATCGACCTGGGATGTATCACCAGAGGAAGTGCAAGAGCGATTTAATGGATTGTAGCTGGGGACGACACCAGGCATGGCGAAGCCTGATTGGTTTGAGGAGATGCAAGTCCCAGACAGAGAAACGATTGAGGCGTTGCGAAGACTAGCGGCCAAGTATCGACTCTATGCAGTCTCGGCCCGGCACTACGGACTAGCAGATGCGACAAAGCAGAGTATCGAGAAATACTTGCCTGGTGTCTTTGAGCAGGTTATTTTGACGCGGCGGCCAGTCGAAACCGAGGATGGCATCAAGATAATGACCGACTCCAAGACAGAGATATACCGGCAGTACAATATGACGGTTGCGATTGATGACTCGCCGCATCACCTCGAGCGTGGCCTTGAGGGGGATGATGCGCCGCTTGGCTTGGCAATTTTATTTGGCGAACGGCCATGGCACCCAGGCGCTACGATCGATGATCCACGCGCTATTGAGTGCTGCACCTGGGCGGAGGCGGAAGAAGCTATTGCCCGGTATTTCGCTCGGTAAATTGAGTTAGAAACATCTGGCTATGGATAATACACTGGTTGCCTTGCAATCTGTGCGTAGGATGGGCTACTATATTTTCTATGAATCTAATGATGAAACTAACGAAACTCTTGAAAGTTCTCTGGCCAGCGTTTCTCTGCGCGGTGGTGTGGCAGCTGCTGCAGTTTGCCCCAGCAGAGCAGTGGTGGTGGTTGCAAAAAGCAATGAGCCCACTCACAACGATGATGATTTTTCTTGCAGTTTGGCGCTATAGCGATCGGCGGCAGCCAACGACGTGGCTTCTTCTCGTAGCGCTTGTGCTGTTTGCTGTGGCCGACTCGCTGGTGGCGTTTTTGCCCTTCTCGCATCTCATTGTTGGGCTGGGGGTGTCTTTGCTGGCGTATCTGGTGCTCTGTGCTATAAATTTGTGGCGTCTTATCTTTGCCCTTGCGAAGGGGGCTGCTAGGCGTATAAATTGGGGATTGCTGCTAGCTACCTTCATGGGCAATGCAATAATGGTATATTCGACACTACACAGCGTGCTACCGCGTGTAGGAAGCCCGCTCCTTGCTGGAGCAATAAAAGTGTATGCTGCTGTACTTATGGTGCTGATGACGAGCGGGGCAGCGGCAGCTCTGACAGACTATCGGCTGCGGTGGAGCGTGGGTAGTTGTAATGGGACAATACTTGCCGCCTCGGAGTCGGCTCTTGCGCTGCAGCTCTTTGGTAAAGCATCTGAGGCATGGATTATCTACAGTATTATGCCATTGTATTGGTGTGGCCTCGTCTCCTATGTCGCGGCAAGCCGACCAAAGAAGGAGCGGCTTACATCGCGAGTGTAGCACCCTAAAAGATGCGGGGAGGCTCAGTTGGCCTCTTGCACAAATCTAGTATCTCACCAGTATACATGCTACAATAAGACGATATGTCGGAGCAAATACGGATTGTTGGGGCGCGCCAGAATAACCTCAAAGATGTCAGCGTGACCATTCCACGCGATCAGTTTGTGGTGGTGACGGGCCTGAGTGGTAGTGGTAAATCAAGCCTCGTCTTTGACACGATCTACGCTGAGGGACAGCGCCGCTATGTGGAGAGTTTAAGCAGCTATGCCCGGCAGTTCCTTGGCATTATGGATAAGCCCGACGTTGACTCCATTGATGGCCTGAGTCCCAGTATTAGCATCGACCAAAAGTCAACGAGCCGCAACCCGCGCTCCACTGTCGCTACAGTAACGGAGATCTACGATTATTTACGCCTGCTCTTTGCTCGGGTGGGGGTGCCGCATTGCCCAGCTCTTATGCCCGATGGCACGCGCTGTGGCAAGCCTGTCCAGCGCCGGACAGCTCAGTCTATTATCGACGAAATTATGAAACTTCCTGAGGGGAGTAAACTTATGTTACTGGCACCAATCGTGAGCCAAAAGAAAGGGGAATTTGCCCACATCCCCGAGCAGTACATGCGCAGTGGCTTTGCGCGGGCTCGGGTAGATGGCGTAGTATATGCGCTCGATGAGTTCCCGGAACTACAGAAGAGCTATAAGCATGATATTGAACTGGTGGTCGATCGTGTCGTGATGGCACCAACGATGATGAGTCGCATCTCGCAGTCGGTCGAGCAAGCGCTGGAGCTCGCCAGTGGAGTCGTACAGGTGCTGGATGCCACGAGTGGGGAGATCACGACGTATAGTCAGCGCTATGCCTGTATGGATCACCCAGGCGAGGACATCCCCGAGCTTGAGCCGCGGCTCTTTAGTTTCAACGCGCCGCAGGGGGCGTGTCCGATCTGCACGGGTCTCGGCACACGCCTGGAGGTTGACCCCGAGCTCATTCTTAACCCTAATTTGACGATTGCCGAGGGAGCAATCCGCCCCTTCAACCGCTTCAATGCCGAAGCATGGTATATGAAGCGCCTGGCTGCGGTGGCTGAGGAGCACGGTTTTAGCTTGCACGTGCCCGTCAAGGAGCTAAGTGATGATGTTGTGCAGAAAGTGCTGTATGGCACAGGCAAGCAAAAATACCGGATTCACCTCAGCGGTAATCGCTATTACGACTCAACGTACGAGGGAGTCATCCCTAACCTCGAGCGTCGCCATCACGAGACCGATAGTGAGTTTATGCGCAAAGATATCGAGCGCTTCATGCGGGAGCGGAAGTGTACGGCCTGCAAGGGTGCGCGGCTCAAACCAGTAGTGCTGGCAGTGACAGTCAATGGCCTCTCCATTATGGATATTTGCAATCTCGACGTCGCTAATGCGCTGGATATGATAGGCCAGCTGGAATTTAGTACAGAACAGCAGCACATCGTTAAGCTTGTTGTCAAGGAAATCATGGCGCGGCTGGGCTTTATGAACAATGTCGGGCTCAGCTACCTTGAGCTGGGGCGAGCAGCGAACACGCTCAGTGGTGGTGAGGCGCAGCGTATCCGTCTCGCGACGCAGATTGGTAGTGGCCTGCAGGGGGTGTTATATGTGTTGGATGAGCCATCGATTGGCCTCCATCAGCGTGACAACGATCGTCTCATCCAGACGCTCAAGAATCTACGCGACCTAGGTAATACTGTGCTTGTGGTAGAGCACGACGAAGATACGATTGCGGCGGCTGACTATCTCGTAGATGTTGGGCCGGGTGCTGGCGTGCACGGTGGGGAGATCGTGGCATACGGCACGCCAGCAGAGGTAGCACGCATGCCACAAAGCATCACTGGTCGATATCTGTCTGGTGCGGAGAAGATCCCAGTGCCAGCTCAGCGTCGTCCGATTGAGCAGGGCCGTGCACTGATAGTCCGCGGGGCACGCGAGAATAATCTCAAGAATATCGACGTCACCATCCCGCTTGGCGTCCTTACGCTAGTGACGGGGGTGAGTGGCAGTGGCAAGTCGACGCTCGTCAATAGCATTCTCGCGAGCGAGCTCACTGCCCGTTTACATCGCGCCCAAGCAGTGCCAGGTGCACACGATGCAATCGATGGGGTCGAGCAGCTCGATAAAGCAATTGTCATCGACCAGTCGGCAATTGGCCGCACCCCGCGCTCCAACCCTGCTACCTATACCGGTGTCTTTACACAGATTCGTGAGCTTTTTGCGGGCACGCCCGAGGCGAATATTCGCGGCTACAAGCCAGGGCGCTTTAGCTTTAATGTTAAAGGTGGGCGCTGCGAGCATTGTCAGGGCGATGGCGTTATTAAGATAGAGATGCATTTCTTGCCCGATGTCTATATCCAATGTCCCGAATGCCATGGTAAACGCTATAATCGTGAGGCGCTTGAGATTACCTATAAAGGTAAGACGATTAGCGACGTCCTGGATATGACGGTCGAGCAAGCCTGTGAGTTCTTTGCTAATATTCCTGCGATTGCCCGCAAATTGACGACGATCAACGAAGTGGGCCTTGGCTATATTAAGCTCGGCCAGCCCGCCACGACCTTTAGTGGTGGCGAGGCGCAGCGTATCAAACTTGCTACCGAGCTGAGTCGGCGCACGACTGGCAAGACACTCTATATTCTCGACGAACCAACTACCGGTCTGCACACGGCTGATGTTAAGAAGCTACTCGAAATTCTCCAACGCCTCGTAGCGGGCGGCAATAGTATGGTTATCATTGAGCATAATCTTGAGGTTATCAAATGCGCTGACCATATTATTGACATGGGTCCCGAAGGCGGGCAGGGTGGCGGCACCGTCATCGCCAGTGGTACGCCCGAGGAGGTGGCGCATAACCCAGTGTCGTTTACCGGGAAGTATTTGCGACCACTGTTGGACTAATTTCAAAGGATAAAAACTATATGGTGTTACTGCGACAAGAGGAGATCGTTCGTCTTAGAGTAGGCCTAGTTCGCGGCAATAGTTGCTATTGCGTTTTTCATCGCGAACGCGCGGTGGAAGGAGTTTCGCGAGACTTCTGGCGTATAATTCGCCGCCGTCGGAGTCTGGTTGCTCATGACGTGTCACAGCTCCGTCTTGATAATAGAATTTCCACACATCGCAAAACCCGGATGGATGCTCGTGCTTCTTCTCACGGCAACTCACGCCAGCGTAGATTACTTCGCTATTGTGAGCAAGAACGTACGTTTTGCACGTTTCACCCTGGCGGATCTGCGCCAGATAGTGTTCGGTGATTTGGCGTGCCGGTGCGTCGTTGCCATACGTCAGGCCATCCGTCCACCACCAATAGACTGCGAACCCGCCCGCAACCAGTGCCAGAAACAGTACAAGGAGAATAAGTCGTTTGATGCGAATGCGCGGGAGAAATGGTAGCTTCATAACTATACAATACCGCGTAGTAAGGGATAATGCAAATTTGCTTGCTATCAGTAATCGGCGACAGTATCCGCGCTATGACCCTTGAGGCATGATAGGATAATGAGAGTAATATATACGTATAAAACCAAGGCAAAGTTTATCCACTATGAGATCAAAACAGTCACAACCTGATAGGCAATCATATCGCACTGCCATCCTCCGCTGTGCCCAGCGCGATCAAGCGATGCGCCAGCAGTACTTGGCTGGCGGCGGGGCGTGGGATGTATCGCTCGATGCTGACTCGACTGAATTTTTGCGTACGATTGTGGCGGCAATTGGCTGGCCAACACTGCGTATGGTGGGCAGTAAGGCTTCGACCGCGGCGTGGTTGCTACTGCAGCATTCGCCAGATATCGACTTTATGGAGCATTGCCTTGAGCTGATGAAGGCAGCGCCACGTGGCGAGGTCGCGCTGCGCGATATCGCCTTTCTCGAGGATCGGGTGTGTTTGCTACGCGGTCGGCCACAGATATATGGCTCGCAATTTCAGGGGCGGGGTAAAACCCTTCGCCTCTACCCAGTTCAAGACGCTGAGCGGCTTGATGAGCGCCGTGCGGCGATGGGTCTGCCGCCATTTGCAGAGTACGAAAAGCAGATTCGTCAGATGTATGGCGACGAACCGCCAGCTGCTAGATAAGAGGTATAGGGCAAAAATATCGGATAGTCGAACAAGACAAAATAAAAGAGCCAGCTACTCATACGCTGACTTTTTACACAAATAGTGTGCTAAATAAAAATGTACTGAGGTTATTTCTTCGTCCGCGTGCCCTTGCGTAGCAGGACTGAGAACTGATATTTGAGTTTATCGCGGGTTGATTGTTGCTTAAGCGCATGGATAGCCATTGGTGCCACGGAGATGAGGATGATGATAATTGCAGCAACCTCAATATTAACCCCAGCTTCGGTGAGGATTGCGCCTGCAAAGTAGCCAAGATAGGTGAAGATGGCGGCCCATAGTGCACCCCCGACGATATTAAACAAGAGGAACGTATTGTAGTGCATCTTGCTGGCACCAGCGACAATTGGGGCAAAGGTGCGCACGATGGGCACAAAGCGCGCTAGCACAATCGTGAGTGAGCCATGCTTTTGGTAAAATTGCTCGGCCTGCTCGAGATACTTTTTCTTAAAAAAGCGCGAGTTGGGCTTGAGAAAAAGCTTGCGCCCGACTTTGTGACCAAAGGCGTAGCCAGTGCTATCGCCCAGGATTGCCATAAGAGCGATCGCTGCAACAAAGAGATGAATATTGAGTGGGTGGCCAAACAGGCGAAGGATCTCTTGATTCACCATATAGCCTGCCGTAAAGAGGAGACTATCCCCTGGCAAGACAAAGCCGATCAAAAGGCCAGACTCTGCATAGACCACGAGCAAAACCGCGGCAATGCCGAGGCCAGTAATTGCATGTATAAGTGATTCCATCGCGCTTTAGTATACCATACTTTGCTCGGGGAAGGGAGCTTTCTATCGCTTTTGGCCCGTGCGGCACAAAAATGCTATACTAAGGAGGCAATATTACTTAACTCCGGAAACATATCCGAAAGGAGAACTATGGGAGATAAGATAACACTAAGGATCGAGACGCGATCAATTCATGGTAAGAAAGTTCGTCAATTGCGCCGCCAGGGCATAACGCCAGCGGTGGTGTATGGTGCTCGTATGGAGGCTGCTGATGTGCAGGCACCGAGTGGTGAGGTGGCAAAGGTTGTGGCTGCAGCTGGCCGCCACACACCGATTCATTTGACAGGGGTCAAGCGGCGGATTGCGCTTATCAAGAGTATTGACTACGACCCAACGCGAGTGGGCGTGATTCGCCACATTGCCCTGCATGCGGTGCGTGCAGACGAGCCCGTTACGGCAGAAGTGCCAGTCCGTCTTGCCGGCATGGGTGAATCTGAGGCTGAGAAGAATGGACTGGTCGTACTGCAAGCAATTGAGAAGGTTGAGGTGAAGGCCTTGCCGATGGACTTGCCCGAGGCACTGGATGTGTCGGTGCTTGGCCTGGCTAACGAGGGTGACCGCGTGACGGTGGGCGACATCACACTGCCTGAAGGTGTTGAACTGGTCGAGCATGACGATGGCCGTGAAGGTACTGCCGATGATGACGTGACGGTGAAGGATCTCGTCATTGCGAGCGCCTACGAGCCAAGTGCCCTTGCTGCCGCTAATGAAGCGGCTGCTGGTGCTGCCGAGAGCGCGGATGCGGAGGATGTTGCGGCCGAGCAGGGTAGCGACGAGGATGCGGCAGCATAGCACCTAGCGAGCAATACTTACAAGAGAGCGATCAATCATAAAAGAAACCAGTCATGTGAGGCTGGTTTCTTATGCTGTATTGGCCGTAATCATGCAGTTACTACACCGCGAGGAATCCGCCATCCACCACAATTTCCGCTCCATTAACATACTGGCTCATTGGCGTACCAAGCCACAGTGCAGTGCAAGCAACGTCGTCGGGCTGGCCCAGATTCTTGGCAGGGAGGCGGAGGTTATAGGTGAGGCCGGTCTTAATGATGGAGAAATCGAGCTTCTTGAGCGCCGTAAGCCCCATCTTCTGAGCACCTGGCGTGCTGATACCGCCTGGCAAAATAGTATTGACTCTCCAGCCGCTCCGCCCAAAGTCTTTGACGAGCCCTCGGCTCAGCGCAAGGACGCTGGCTTTGCTCATGGCGTAGAGCGTCATATCGTAGGTCATGCCTTTGAGGGCTTCAATGGAGCTGATGTTGATGATAGTGCCTGGCGATGTGCGCCGGGCGATCATTTCTTGGCACATAGTGAGCACTGCCCGAGTATTGATCTGCATTGTTTTGTCGAAGGTTGCCTGGTTGATATTAGCGAGCTTGACTGGCGCGAAAATACCAGCGTTGTTGATGAGGATGTCTGGCGTTGGGGTGATATCGCGCCACAGCGCGGTGATAGCACCATTATCGGAGAGGTCGACGATGTACGTTGTGACGGCAGCGTCAAATTGCTCGCGCAGCTCAGTAGCGGTCTGCTGCAATGCGTCGGCATCGCGATCAACGAGCTGGAGGGCAGCACCAGCCTCGGCATAACGCCATGCGATCGCCTTGCCAATGCCCATCGCGGCACCAGTGATGAGTACCGTCTTGTTCGTCAGCTTCGATAATTCATACAGGGGAGTTGGATGTGTTGTCATGTCATTAGTATAGCATAACCAGTATGGCTTGGATGTAGTGTTTGTCGCAAGAGTTTGTACCTTAGACTTTGAAGCCCTATATTAGCAGTATACGAGTTGATATTTCTCAAACGGATTGATTTCTCAAAATAAACACCGGAAGCAGAGGGCGCTCGCACTGAACATATAGGGTTTGGAAAATAATCAAAGAAAAGCATTGTCTTTTTATTGTAAATGAATTACAATAGCTGCATGGAGCAAGTAGTGCAACGCCGGACGACGAAATACACCGATCGAGTGATCGTGATTCTTCGCCAGCTGCAGCATGCTACCAACGCCGAGATTGCGGCCGCACTACGCCACGACTACCCCCGTGTCAGTGCGACCACCGTGCATCGCATCACCCAGCGGTTGCAAGCGGATGGGGTGATTGGCCTTGCACCAGCAACGGAGCATGGCTGCCTACGCTACGATAGCAATCCTGTGCCGCATGACCACTTTGTCTGTAGCTCCTGCGACGGCCTGCACGATATCACTATCGCGCCAGCGCTGCGGCGTGAGCTTGCGCGGCAGGTAGCAGACTGCCTTGTTGATGGGCCGCTCATCATTACTGGCATATGCCACCCCTGTCATCACGATAATCATAATTCATAAGGAGAAAAAATCATGGCACTATATAATACCACTACCAAGCAAGAGTTTGAGGAGCATGCTCTTCAGAGTGAGCGACCAGTGCTGGTCGACTTTTGGGCACCGTGGTGCCCACCGTGCCGCGCAATGGCACCACTGCTTGAGCAGATTGCAGAAGAGACGGAGTTCGACGTCGTCAAGGTTGATACCGAAGCAAGCCAAGACAATGCAGCGCTTGCCCTGCAGCACCAAGTGCAGAGTATCCCCAACATGAAGATCTTCAAGAGCGGTGCTGTGGTGGCAGAACTGGTCGGCATGAAGCCAAAGCAAGTGCTGATCGACGCTCTGCAACAAGCAGACGCCTAAATTACCCTCTAACAGATTTCCTCCTCAGGACCGGCACAGATGTGTTGGTCCTTTTGTTATGGAGTGTCGTTACTTTCGCTAGCAGCAAGCCTATTAAGCTGGTTTGTCTATTGCTGGATCAAATAACTCTAGGTAGGAGTGCAAGGTAAAAAGTAGATAATCACAACATATCTGGTATACTATAGGGGCACAAGCAATAGGTAAAACTAACAAGGAAATCGTGTCATGAAAAGAGTAAAAAAGGTTCTACTTGGCATAGTTATAGTGATTATATCGATAGTAGTCATTATAAGTATTTTGTATTGGGTAAATAGTGCTGAAGGCGAGCGTTTATCTAAGGTGAAGCAGCGTACTTATGATCAACATAGCTATCTCAAGGGGTTAAACCGTGATGATATTGCGAAAAGTTCTCTGCCAGGCGTAACGATATCGCCAATCAACAACCAGCATATCAATGGCTATCACTTTAAGCCTCAACAGATAAAACACAAGGGATCGATCATATTATTTGGAGGCAGTGAAGGATCAGTCAGTCCAAATACGGCAGCACTATTGTCTCTGAATGGTTACGAAGTATTTGCAATGCACTTCTTTGGTAGGGGTGGTCTCCAAAAAGAATTAATGCGTGTGCCCCTAGAGCAGTTTGAACACATTAAGGCGTACATCTCAGCGAATACTCAGCAGCCAAAGCCTCTAACAATAATTGGCACGTCGAAGGGTGCTGAACTTGGGCTGTTGCTCGCTTCGTATTATCCAAATGATATTGATAACTTAGTATTGTACTCGCCCTCAGCATATGTATGGCAGGGACTATCGATGGATTATTCAAATGTACAGTCATCATGGACATATAAAGGTAAGGACTTACCCTTCTTGAAATTAAGTGATGCATCAGGTTCAGCGACGGCAGGGTTCTTCGCTGATATGATTATTGGGCGGCCAAGAGAATTTGCGACTATGTATGAGAGCATTATCCAGCGAGCCACTAATAAATCAGAGGCTACTATTTCAACGAATAATGTTAGAGCTAACTTGCTTATGTTTGCTGGCGGCAAAGATAGTGTATGGCCATCGGCGACGATGGCGCAAACCATCAAGCAGCATTATCCGCGTTCGAGCCGCCTTGAGGTGTATCCAAATGCTGGCCATGTATTCTTCGGCCCACCTGTTATCCGTGGTATGCGAGCTGGAGGAGAATATGACGCGAACGAAACAGCGAAAACACAGAGTGATGCAATTCTTCTCAAACAGCTTGACTCGTGGACGAAAGACAACGAGTAGAAGGCATAAATATCTAGTGTGATTAGGTATTAGAAAAATACCGTTTCGCTTGTTGAATCATACATGCTCCAATATCTCCTTGGCTAATGATGCGGTTTACATCATTGATATCAACAAGGGTATGTACAATGATATCACCACCAGGATCGTGAGTAAACTCGCCAATTTTCTCGAGCTTTGTATAGACACGAAACTGGTATACGCGCGTGCCGTTTGGCTCAAGACAGCACTGGTATCCGAGTGGTTGCCATTCAATAACGCGCATGTTGCATTCTTCTACCATCTCTCGTGTGATGGTTTGCTCAATTGTCTCCCCAGATTCAGTTTTGCCGCCAGGGAGATTATAGCTCTTCTTGACCGCGTTATAGACGAGGGGAACGGAACCAGCTAAATCACCGATCGTATAGACTTGTTGCCAGGGGAGATCGGGTATAGCAGATTTTTGACGTATAGTACACCAAGAAACAAAAATGGTTTTGCCGTTATACTCAAAGGAAGATGATATGTCGTATGCCATAGACAAAACTATATTACAAAACGGAAAAAAGATGAAATAGCTTTTGATAGCTACTTTCGTGTATACTATGCACTAGATAATGCATCAAGAAAAAACACTCCTACCAATCTGTCAAGCGGGTGATCCGGTGCTGCGTGAGAAAGCGAGGCGGTTGAGCCGCGAAGAGATCACCACGCCAGCGGTGCAGCAGCTTATTGCAAATATCAAGCATACTGTAGCAAGTAGAGACTATGGCGTGGGGCTGGCTGCACCCCAAGTGGGGCATGCTGTGGCGCTGAGCGTGATTGCTATCAAGCCAACGCCAAACCGCCCAGACCGTGAGCCATTTGAGCAGGTTATTATCAATCCATCATACACCGGTATTGGCCAGACAACGGGTATGTGGAGGGCTGCACCAGTGGCGACGAAGGGCGGCTCTTTGCGCAGGCGCAGCGCTACCAACAGATCAATGCTCAGTGGGATGATGAGTGGGGTGAGCATCATACTGCGGTGCTCGATGGCTTTGTTGCTCATGTCTTTCAACACGAGGCTGACCACTGTCAAGGCATACTTTTCTTCGACCGGGTGGCAGATACGACAACCTACATGACGGCCGCAGAGTATCGTAAGCGTGTTGTGGGGCGGTGAGTCGATGCGCCGCTACCTTCCCTAATAAAGGAGTAGAAGAGAGAGGTTTACATAGAATTGATATATAAGCTCCGCTCGCTTCTCTCAAAATCGGTGATTACTCACCCAAGAACGATTGCTTAACCTGCTGGTAGGCATCGCGGAATGGCACACCTTTTTCCACCAATTCATTGATTTTGGCAACAGTATAGAGCTCGTCGGTCATCGCCTCGGCCAATCGGTCGGTGTTGGCTTCCAATTCGCTGACACAGAGTGCCAGGACTTCCAGCGTGTCGAGTGCTGACGTAAAGGCATCCATGGTGATTTTTTTAGTTAGTTGTAGGTCACGGTGATAGCCGCTGCCAGCACCCGTCGAGATGGCTTGGAGTTGCAGGGCGTAATTTGGATAAGCGTGAGCAGTGGCACGCATAATCTCGAAGACGTCATAGTTACGCTTGTGCGGCATGATGGACGAGCCCGTGGTCATGGTGACGGGCAGCTTGAAATAGTCAAACTCCTGCGAGGTAAATAGCAACATGTCTTCAGCAAATTTGCCAGCAAAGACCATGATTGGGTTGAGCGCCTGCACAGCAATCAGTTCAAACACGCCGCGCGACAGGCCGCAGTACATGGGGTTTTCCTGCACTTTGGCGAAGCCTAGTTCGCTCGTTGTCATCTGGCGGTCAAGTGGTAGGGTAACGCCAAAACCAGCAGCACTACCCAGCGGGTTTTGGTCGATGGTGGCAATGCTGTGTGCGACCAATTGCTGGAGGTCATGAAACGCATCGTGATATGAGCCAAGCCACATACTAACCGTGGTCGGCATGGCTTTTTGGGTGTGGGTGTAGCCAGGCATTTCGGTCTGGCCAATGGCGGCAATTTTGCCAGCATAGGCCTGGGCGACTGCTTCCAATTTTTCGGCCACTGCTTTAAGTTCTGCTTTGATGAACAGCCGCATCATCACCAAGGCTTGGTCGTTGCGGCTTCGGCCAGTATGAACCTTTTTGCCAATCGGTCCGAGTTTTTCTGTTAGATATAGCTCAATGGCAGTGTGGCCATCTTCGTGTTCGCTGGTGAGGGTGAAAGTACCGGTTTTCCACTCGTTGAGCAGCTCGTCCAAGGCCGCTGCCAATTGTTGATATTCATCGCTAGTCAGCACGCCAATTTTTTCTAGCATGTGAGCGTGCGCTTTGGTCGCAGTGATGTCGTGACCGAGTAAGTACTGGTCCAATACCTGATCATCGCCAACGGTGTACGACTCGACCAGCGGGTGGAGTGAGCCAGTTGCGGTTGATTGCCATAGTTTACTTGCCATATGAGTATGCTCCTTCAGCTGTTCGCTGACTTAATGAATATAATTCAATGAATCCGGCGGACGAATTCTGGTTGAATGCGTCGTTGGAATCAAACGTTGCAAGATTGATATCAAACAACGAATGTGGTGAGTCCACGCTGACGACGGTGATGGTACCTTTGTATAGGCGGACCGTCACTGTGCCGGTGACTTTTTGGTTCTGATCATCAATATAGGCATTAATGTGATGGACGGCTGGCTCGTACCACTGAGCTGCGTAGGTGAGGTAGGCCCATTTTTTGTCCATTTCGGCTTTGAGTTCATTTTCAACACGGGTCGAGACTAATTGTTCAAGTTTTTGATGAGCCGCGATCAAGATGGCAGCACCAGGGTTTTCGTAGACACCACGCACCTTCAGCCCGACCAGTCGATCTTCAATGAGGGTTGATACGCCCACACCGTGTTTGCGGCCGAGTTGGTTACAGTGTTGGATGAGCGCCTGGAGTGAAGAGTGACGGTTATCGACAGCGACAGGCACGCCTTTGATAAATTCAATGGTGATATCTTCGGCTTCGTCTGGTGTGTATTTGATGGTTGAGCACCAATTGAGAATGGCGTGATAGTTTGGCTTAAGTGAGGGTGATTCAATTTCACCGCCTTCGCTGGTGATGCCCCACATGTTTTCATCGGTCGAATAAGGCGATTCTTGAGTATGCGGCACGGGGATGTTGTGCTTCTTGGCATAGGCAAGCTCTTCCTCTCGACCCATGCTCCACTCACGCACTGGCGCTAGGATCTTGAGTTTGGGATTGAGCGTAGTGATGTAGGTTTCGAAACGAACTTGATCGTTGCCTTTGCCAGTAGCGCCGTGTGCAATGACTGTGCAGTTGTACTTTTCGGCATATTCGACGGCTAATTGTGAAATAATGATGCGCCCCAGTGGCGTGCAGAGGGCATAGCCACCTTGGTAATCAGCATTGGCTTTGATGGCCAGTGATAGTAGCTCATCGGCGAAGCGGTCGCGGGCATCAACCGTAATGGTTTCTATAGCGCCGAGCATTTTAGCCTTTTCGGCGATGGCGTCGAGATCGTCAACCGTCTGGCCAATATTAACCGTGAGGGTAATGACGTTGCAGTTATATTTTTCTTGGAGCCACTTAAGCATGACGGAGGTGTCGAGGCCTCCCGAATAGAGTAAGAGGCACGTATCAAACTCGCCATTTGTCGCCTCGTGGCTGGCAACTTTGGTGTAGTGAGGTGTGTCGTGATTCATATCCTTCCTTTCTATAATAATTAAAAAGAGCCGCTCGGATGAGGGCTCTTTCGTTGGTTTTATACTATACGACTAATTAGCCCTCTGAGTCAGAGCGGCGACGACGAGAAACGATAACAATGTTGTGTCGATATGTCATACTAACACCATAGCACACTGCGCATATTTTTCACAATACTTTTAGATAAATCGTAAAAAGCTCTTCTTCTAGTGCCAGTTTCTCCTTGCTCATACTCCATCGGACGAAGTGCGGGCGAGGAGTGCGAGAGAACAGTGAGGCTTTGAGATTCAAACACTTTTCATATAAAATTATGATGCGCGACAATAGTCGTATGCATTGGTATGATGGAGATAAAATTGTGCAGCAATATAACAAAGAAGAGTCTAGCATAGACGTATGAGTGGACGAGTAGTGAATATTCTCCTCGTTGAAGACGAACCAGCCCTCCGAGCTGGTACTGAGCAGTTCCTCGTGCAGCGTGGCTTTACGGTGCTGACGGCGGCTAGCGGCGAGGAAGCGCTAGAAAAATTTACCGAGGCGGATGCTATTATCCTCGATATTATGCTGCCAGGGATGAGCGGGATCGAGGTGCTGCACCAAATTCGCCGAGCGAGCGACGTGCCGGTGCTGATGCTGACGGCACTGCACGATGAGCCGACGCAAATTGCCAGTTTTGACGAGCTGGCGGATGATTATATGAGTAAGCCGTTCTCGCTGGTGATTTTGGAAAAGCGCATTAGGGCCTTGCTGCGCCGCCAGCAGTCTGTCAAAAAAACCTTGTGGCAGCGCGGCCTGGCGTCGGTGGATTTTGCCGCCTATCAGGGGTTTTATGATGGTGCTGATGCGCACCTCAAACCCAAGGAAGTGCAGTTGCTCAAATTGCTCGTCGATAACCCACACATGGTCTGGAGCCGGCAGGCTATCATCGATAAGCTGTGGCATGGTGACGAGGTGCCGTTCGACCGAGTGATCGATGTCTACATCAAAAACCTGCGTAAAAAATTGCACCTGGACTGCATCATCACAGTGAAGGGAGTGGGCTACCGCTATGAAGAATCTTAAACTATTTCCCAAAACATTTTTGGTGTCAATTGGCCTGTTTGCGGCGCTGATCGTCCTGGTGCATGCGCTGGTCTACACCTTGATGCCGCACTTTTATCTGCAACAAAAAGAGCGCGAGGCGGCGAATAATCTTACTGTGCTCGTGGCTGAACTGCGTAGTAAATCGACTGAGGACATGCGCCGGATCAGCCAGGAGTTTGCCACCACAAAAAACGTTAATATCACGCTGACGATTGACGGGCGCGACCAGTATTTTCAGGGTTTTGAGTCGATCACCATCGTGACGGATAGTGGCAAGCCGGTCGATACCAGCGTGGTAAAAATTGCTGATGGGCAGACGGTCGATCCGCGCTCGGTGATTTTGCGGCAGGGCAGCGCGGTGAACAATCAAGGCCAAACGATCGCGGTCAAGCTGCTGGCTGACGTGGCGCCCGTCACCCAAGCCAAGTTCGCCACTTTGCAGGTATTGCCATACACCATGCTTGGTTCGCTGCTGGTGGCGCTCATGTTTTCGTACATCTATAGCCGCTTTGTGACGCGGCCGATTCGCCAGATGGCGGCGGTGACCACGACCATGCAGCGGCTGGAAAAGGACGCGCGCTACCCGGTACATAGCAGTGATGAAATCGGCGTGCTGGGGCGAAATATTAATGAATTATATCAAAATCTGTGGCAAACAATTCGATCGCTGGAGCATGAGAATAAGCGCATCACCCAGCTCGAGAAAGAAAAAATTGCCTTCCTGCGCGCGGCCTCGCATGAGCTAAAGACGCCGCTGGCGGCCCTCAGGATTATGCTTGAGAATATGCAACTCAACATCGGTGAATACAAAAATCGCGACCACTACCTGGCGGAATCGGTGGCGCAGGTTGACCGATTGGCGGCGATGGTGAATGACGTTTTGCGCTCTGGCAGTGTGGCCGAGCAAGCCCTGCGCCAAGAGAAGCGGCTGCGGGTTGATAAGCTAATCGCTGAGGTAGTTGCTGACTATACACTACTGGCGAAAACGCGCAGCATGACTTTCACGGTTAACACGCAGCCAGTGACTATCTACGCAAACCGCGACATGATGCGCCACGTTATCTCGAACTTGGTGTCAAATGCAGTGCGCCACGGCGATGCCGGGAGCGTGGTAGCAATCACCTGCAACCAGCACGAACTAGCCGTCGAAAACGCCTGCACACCGCTCACCAAACAACAACTCCAGCACGTCTTTGACCCGTTTTATCGCACGTCTGGTAGCGCGAAGCAGCACGCCGACAGTAGCGGCATTGGCCTCTACACCGTAAAGATGCTGCTCGACGCCAAGGGTCTAGACTACAGCTTTGCACCACACGGGCAGGGCATGCGGTTTGTGGTAAAACTCACGTCATAGAGCGTTAAGCCTTCGTAATAAAGGGTACTGCAGCCAGGGCTTCTATCTTCTTGGCTATGTCTGTAAAATCGTCCATCTCTTTAAAACTATCCCATGCTACCCAGGCAAATGTACTTGATTCTCTTTGGTCGATCGTGATAGCTAAGTCGTCATCACTCCAAAATAAATACTGTAGGTCGTAATGATAATGTGCCTGCTCTTGCTTCTTTGGGTTTTCGGGTATATATTGCACACCAATGTTAAATGGGACGCATTTGTTGTGTATATCAACATATTGGTAAAGTAGCTGTGCGCTATTAATACCAGTCTCCTCTTGTAGCTCACGCCGAGCAGCATCAAGTGGGGAACTATCACTTTCGTCAATATGTCCACCTGGTTGGAGATACTTTCCAAGGAAGTTATGATGAACAAGGGCAACGTGATACGTGCTTTTTGAAACGACAAATGTCGAAGCAGTAAAATGTCCCAAGAAATTTTTGCGGTCGATTACTTGGTTATCGCTTTGTCTGGAGAGCTGTTCTTTGAGTGTTGTAAACGCCTCACCACTGGTATCATAATACTTGCTGTAGACATCAAATAACTGCTTGTATATACCCATATAAAATGACGTTTCCTTTCTTTTGTTAGTTGCCTAATAGAGTATGACATGCCTCGAAGTACCGTGTCAACTCAATTATTTTCCTCTCTTAGCTTATTCTTGAGGTCTCGAATATAGCGCCTTTGCTGTTGATGTAGATAGAAGTAGACAAAGGGTTTGATAATAAATCTCTTTGCAATAATATCCTCGGTGAATTCGAGATTCGTCATCGTACCGTGCTGCGAAAATACGCCCGTCCAATGGCCTTGAATGGCATCATTTTCTATATCAAATTCCCACAATTTATACTGATCTACATGTGTCACCCTGAAATAAGTCTCAACTCCTTGCGTGGTCACCTCGATAAAGTTAGATTCATCGATTACTTTTATGGCCTGCAAATCACTGCGCCAGCGAATGTCATGAAGGTTGGTAACCGTATCCCAAACTCTTTCAACCGGGTATGATAAAGTGACGGTTATACGTGATCTTGTCATATAATGAATAATCTCTTAGATAGCACTTCTTCTAGTATACTTGGTCTATCATTATGGGGAAAATACAAAATGCTCACTTTGACAGTGACTCATGAGTAACAATGTAATTATTACGCCCAACTAACGGTGGCAAAAGTGCTATAATCTAATAGATATAACATCAGCAAAGCTCAACACGTAACGAGGAAATCATGGATGAATTTATTTTAGTGGCAATAAAATTGCTCATTGGCTTTTTTGCCCTGACGATAATAATTAATCTTTCAGGCAAGGGTAATTTAGCGCCATCGTCTGCTAGCGACCAAGTCCAGAACTATGTGCTCGGCGGTATTATTGGCGGCGTTATTTATAACAATGAAATCCAAATACTGGACTACATCGGTATTTTGTGCATATGGTGCGCGCTGGTGCTGACATTGAAATGGGTCAAGCAACATAATGTGAGGGCAAAGCAGCTCATAGATGGCAAGGCATTAATTATTATTGATAATGGAAAGATCAACATTGCAAATTGCAAGAAAGTTGGCTTGAGCGCTCATGACGTATCTTTCAAATTGCGAACGCAGAATATTTATTCGACAGAAAAGGTAAAAAGAGCCGTCGTGGAGCAAGACGGTGAATTGATCATCACACAGGAAGGGGAAGAAAATCCAAAGTTCCCGCTCATAACAGACGGACAGCTGCAGACTGATATTCTACAGGTAATTGGTAAGGACGAAACGTGGCTGCTGAAAGAAATGAAAAAGCAGGGGCTGAAGGCGTATAGTGACGTATTTTTGGGAGAGTATGTGGACGGGAAGCTGATTCTGACGGCTTATTGATAAAACGTATGAAAGTTATTACCAAAAAATCTTACCCCGATTTATTCGAAAAAGTCCTAGCGGGCGAGAAAACATTTGATATGAGGGTAGCTGATTTTGACATCCAACCCGGCGACGTCCTGGAACAGATTGAGGTAAATTATGACGGAACACCAACCGGCCGCAAGGTTCGTCACGTAGTCGGCGAAGTTTTACGCACGAAAGAAATCGATTTTTGGAAACAAGAAGACATTGATCAATACGACTATCAGGTGATGTCACTTACCGAGCGGGTTGATTAATGATGTTAAATACGATACAGCAAAGCCCACGCGCTGCCCCGATAGCTCATGTTATTTATTCTGATATAATAAATTCATTATGATTACACATCAATTGAAACTAGCAACAGAACCTTTTGATGTAATAGTCTCTGGTAATAAAACCATCGAATCACGACTATACGATGAAAAGCGCCAGAAGATACAGCTTGGCGGCATGAGCTACTATTATAAAGAAATATGCCATGACTGAACACCCGAAGATATGTCCCCAGGAGGACATGCCACGACAGTGTTGTTCAATAGTGGGGAGTCAGTCTCAACAAGAAAGGAGTGTCTATGCGTAAGATGCGCATCAAGCGTCCGTACTACGACGCAATCATGTCGGGTCGCAAGACCTTAGAAGTCCGCATCGGCTACAACAGCATCAAGCGCCTTAAGGAGGGTCAGCTATTGCAGCTCGAAAACGGATATGCGTCTGGTGTTGTGCGAATCAAGTCAATTCGAATTTATAATACATTTGCCGACATGCTGGCGGCTGAGTCATGGCAGCAGATCGTGCCGCAAGCGAAAAGCAAAGAAGAGGCACTTCGCCTCCTTCACAAGATCTACCCACCGCATAAGGAACGCCTCGGTGTTCACGTTATCGAGATTGAGAAACAGGACAGCAAGTTAGGGAAACTCATCTGAATACTGCCCATTTCATATTCCCTTCACACACTCTTGCTACACTGGCATAGAACCAAGAAAGGAGATCTATGTCATTCATGCAACGTGCCTGGCTCTATATCACCAGGAAAAAACTCAAAACGCTGATTTTGCTGGCGATTTTGCTGTGTA